>DASZCR010000356.1:0-21138 GCA_035942915.1 Pyrinomonadaceae bacterium
GCCCTGAGCCTTTAACAGTTCTGTGAGCAGCGTATGTGTCGGCACGTGGACGCCCGCATATGCCGAATCGCCGATGTCAATCATCAAGGAGCAGTCGCGCGCGACGTGGCTCTTGAGACCCTTGAAGACCGCATTCATATCAGAGAAGTATGTCGCCGCCATCAAAGGGATACGCATGTCGTAAGCCGTCTCTCTGAGCCTTTGAACGACGGCCGTGATGCTCTCCGGTAGTTCATCTGTGAGAGGCTTGCCGACCGTCACGTCGTTAATACCTGCCGTGATGGTACGTTGCCTGAAGGCCGCGAGGTCAGAGGCCGAGCGCAGGCAGCGCAAGAACCACAACTCGACCTTAGTGTTGCGGAAATAGTTGGTGCCGTTCAGATACGGCGGGCTGGTCACAACGGCGTCCACTTCAAGAGAAGGGATGCTCTCAAGGTAGCGTGCATTTTCGCTGATTAACAGCGGATGCTGCGCGATTGAATCAATCCGCTCAAGGTCTGTCGCGATGAGCCGGAGCATCTTTTGAATAGAGGGAATGAGCTGCTCGCTCCGGCGCTTTAACTCCGCTCCTGTCTTGAACCGCACATCACCACGCCGAATCAGGAGCGAGGCCGGAAGGAGACTCGACAAAACAGCGATGGTCACGAACTGCGCGATAGATGGTTCGGCGCACGCCAACTCATCTATGAAGCTACGCGCCCTGAGAACGTCCGTCAAAACATCATCATCGAAGAACCTGCTATCGCCGAAAGTGGCTGTATAGGTTTCCCTCAACTGACGGTCTGGCAGCGTCTTATCGAGACTTGTCGGGAGGCGCTCAGCCAAGTTGCGTAGAGCTACGCTCCATTGCCTGCGTGTCGCGTCGTCGGCAGTCAAGGCGTTGATTTTGCTTTCTATCAGGTATTGGAGAAGCGGGTTCAACTCACAATAGAAAGCCTGCCTGCCGAGATTGGCTACGGTGAGAGGCGTCGTGCCGGAGCCTGCGAACGGGTCGAGTATCCGTGTTGCGTGCGGCGCAAATTCCTGTAGCACCTGCTCGACGAAGAGCGGCGAGTAGCCTTCGAGATATGGATACCAATCGTGCAGCGGTTCGGTCTGCCCGCCTCTGAAGGTTGTTTGTATCGGCTCGAAGAGTGGAAGCGGCGGAGCCGTCAAACTTCTGAGAGATGCTTGCGGCGCAGAATCGAGTCCGGCGAGCGCCCTCCGAAGCTGTCGGACGCAGTAGGTGTTGACCGCGATGCCTTCCTCTGCGGCTGCGCCCTGTAAAGATTCATAGGTCGTATGTCCGAGTATTTCACGCAACTCCTGACTCGAAAAAGCCTTGACCGATTCATAGACGTTCGCATCTCTGTTGCTGAAGGCGAGCGTGAGAGTCTTCTTGTGGGAGGATTCTGTCGGGTAGTCGGAAAAATAGATGGTCTTGAAACTTTGGCTCATCGTGCTCCGAATCGAGTGCGTCAATTTCAACTGCGGTGCTGACGGCGAAGAACCTACCATATTATGGTAGATACTTCTACATCTATTTTAAGCTCGCCTGCGACCTGTAAGCCTAATCATTTATTTAACTTAGGTGGACTACATAAGAGATGTTATCGGACTCGGTAGGAGAGCCTTCGGACGCACGCGTGGGGCGTTAGCGCGTGCATCTGACGGCTCTGGGGATTGGGGGCGTTCTGTTTTGGGTGTCGGTATGGGCGTGGGCTTGCGGTGGGGTTTAATTTGAGCTGCCGTATTTCATGTGGAGGACTTTGGCTTTGCCTCTACCGTAGACGGTGACGACGAAGAGGTCGTCGAACTTCTTCTCATCGATTTTCGGGACAAGGTCTCCGCCGAGCAGACGGATAACTTCCGGGACTGTGTTGCTGTGGCCGATGACGAGTGTGGTGTCGCCTGCGCGCTCATAAATCTTGTCTGTGATTTCCTTGATGGACTGTTCCGAAACCTGTCTGGGGTTCGTCGGACTCATCCTGATGGGCATAGGCGCGTAGGTGAGGCCGAGTTGTTTGGCGAGCGGTTCGGCGGTCTCTTTAGCGCGCAGGAATTGGGACGTGTAAATCGCTTTGACGTTGGAGTTTGCGAGCATCCGCGCCAACTCCTGTGCGCGCGCGCGGCCGCTGTCGTTGAGGGGCGGGTCTTCGGCTGGGGCGTCGGCCTTCTCGGCGTGTCGAATGAGGATGACGGTCGTCGTCTTGAACTCGTCCTGTGTCGAGGGCGCAGGCGTCTGCGTCCGCGCGGCGACGTACTGTGCGAGAAGGACGGCGCATGAGAGGGCGGCGAGTGCGAACAGGCTTTTGCGTGCGCGCGGGCGCAGTGCGTTGGCAGATGATTTCATAGGAAGCATGTCTCCTTACGTCAAGCTAGGATTTCGGTCAGGTTCAGAGCAGTAAGCTCCCCTGCTCGTAGATGTTGTCTTAGAAATGCAGGGTCATCTCCGAGAGCCGACGAGGCGGGCTGTCGCTTCGAGTTTTGCACGCTCTCACTTGGCGATGCGCAGGGTGTGTGCAATCTGTTCGTAGAGTTTATTGAACACGAAGGTCTCTTCGGGCTGCGCCTGATTATAGTGCCTGACTATCGTCACATCCGCTTCGGGGCAATGATAGGCCGAAGTTCCCCAAAAGCCCGTGTGTCCCCAACAGACGTTTCCGGCAATCGTCCGGCGCGAGATGCCCGACGCGTATGCGCCGCCGGGGCTGCGCTCGTTGGTCGCAGGGACGGCGAGCATCGTCTGAAGCGTCGCAGGTTTGCGAAACACGCGACCTTCGAGCAGTGCGCGATAGAAGCGCGCGAGGTCTTCGACGGAGGAGACGAGGCCGCCGCCGCCGTATAAATCCACAGACGGGTCGAAGCCGAGCGCATCTGTCTCGGCCAGAAAGGGGTGCGAAAGCTCTCCGGCGGCGGGCGGCGCGGGTTCAAGCGTCTCAAGATAGGTTTCGTCGAGTCCGAGTTTTTTGAAATCGAGCAGCGTGCGATAGGCCTGCGCCAGAGGTTTGTGGCTCAGGCGTTCGATAATTTCGCCGAGCAGAATGTAGCCCGTGTCCGAATAATGATAACCCTTGCCCGGCTCGAAGCGGGGCTTGCCCCACTTGATGGCCGCCTGCACCTGCTCCATGCGCGTCCAGCGGTGCTTCGGGTCGGCGAGGACGGCTGCGTAGTAACGCATGTCGGTTGCGTAATCGAAAATGCCGCTCGTGTGCGTGAGCAGTTGGCGGATGGTGATGAGGTTCGTGCGGTAGCCGCCTGCGTCGAGTGCGGCGTTGTAATCTGCGGGGAGATAACGCCGGATGGGTGCGTCGAGGTCGAGTTTGCCCTCTTCGTAGAGGCGCAGAATGGCGGCGGCGGTGAAAGTTTTGGTGACGCTGGCGACGCGAAAAAGGTGGCGCGGGTTGAGCGGTCGTTTCGATTGACGGTCGAAGACTCCTGCGGCGAGGCTCACGTCGAGGCGTCGGCGCGGCGCGGTGACGTGCAGCAGTTCACCCGGCAGACTCGGATTGGCGGCGACTTCGGCCGCGAGCAGTTTGCGCAGGTCATCGGTCGTATCCGTCCTGACGGCTTCCTGCGCCGACGAGAGCCGGACGCAGATGAGAATCGACATCAATAACAGTAGCCGCGTCGTCGTGCGTCTGTGTGCTTTCATCGTCTGCTTCCCTTTCCCTCTCCCGTCTCAGTCGCGTGTTGCGCCCTCTTCGGCTTTGAAGTTCGGGTTCTCGATGATGCCGAAGAGGTTGCCGAACGGGTCTGTCACGGTCGCAACGATGATGCCTCCGCCAACTTCCTGCGGGTCTGTATGCTTGGTTGCGCCGAGTTCCTGCGCGTGGCGGTAGGCGGCCCGCGCATCTGCTACGCCCCAGTAGGCGACGACGTTGCCGCCTCTCGTGATGCCCTGCGCGTCCGGGTCGAGGCCGAGTTCATAGCCGCCGACGTTGAAGCCGACGTAGAACGGTTCATCGAAGTAAGGTTTGATGCCGAGCAGGTTCGAGTACCATTCTTTGGCTTTAGCCAAATCTTCGACGTGATAGATGACTGTCCTCAGTCCTTGAAACATGCGCGCCTCCTTCACGGTTTTTCGCTTCGGCTGGAAGCCGACGTAGAAGAGTATGAAGCCGAGTATAATGAGGATAACGACGAAAGCGAATTTCCGTTTCATCCCATCTCCTTTTTTGTCTGTCGAGGCCGAGACGAATTTCATCTCGCGGCTTGTCTTCGGCAGACCTGTGCTTTTATATTCGCTCTGTCCTCTAAACGAATCCGCCTGAGGTATCCCATGAAATCGAAAGTGCTCGCTTTATTCATTGCGTTAGTCTTCGTCTGCGCTCCTGTGACCGTGCTCGGCTCGCCGCAGGCGAAGGCGCAGAGGCCGTCGAGACCGGCCGAAAGGACAGGGGCGGCGACTCCCGTCCAGTTTAACCGCGAACAGTTCCGCATCAAGCATGAGAAGTTCGTGCTCGACAACGGGCTGACGCTGCTCGTGCATGAAGACCACAGCGTTCCCATCGTCGGCGTCAACATCTGGTATCACGTCGGCTCGCGCAACGAGCGGCGCGGCAAGACAGGCTTCGCGCATCTCTTCGAGCACTTCTTCTTCAACGGCTCGGAGAACTACCCGCACGGATTCCGCGAGGCGATGGACGACCTCGGTGCGAACAACCGCAACGGCACGACCAGCACCGACCGCACCAACTTCTTCGAGGACGTGCCCGTTTCCGGCCTCGAACGCACGCTCTATCTGGAAGCAGACCGCATGGGCTTTCTCGCCGGTCACATCTCGAAAGAGATGCTTGAGCGCGAGCGCGGCGTCGTGCAGAACGAGAAGCGACAGGGCGAAAACCAGCCTTACGGGCGCGTCTTCAGCGAAATCGTCGGCACGATTTACCCCTATTCGCATCCCTACTCGTGGTCAACCATCGGCAGCATGGAAGACCTCAACGCCGCTTCGCTCGACGATATCAAAGAGTGGTACAGAACCTACTACGGGCCGAACAACGCCGTCATCGCGCTGGCCGGAGACATCACGCCGCAACGCGCGCTCGAACTAGTACAGAAATACTTCGGCGGCATCCCGCCGGGGCCGCCGCTCGTCCGCGCTTCGACGTGGATTCCGCGCCTCGAACGCAACATTCGCGCCGAGATGGAAGACCGCGTCCCGCAGGCGCGCATCTACCGCGTCTATCACGCGCCCGCTTGGAGCGACCCGGAGTTGCAACACCTCTCGCTCTTCGCAAGCATCCTTTCCGGCTCGAAGAGCGCGCGGCTCGACCGCCGTCTCATCTACGAGAAAGAACTGGCGACGAACGTCTCGGCCGGAATGCTTGAACGCGAGTTGGGCAGCAATCTGCTCATCACGGCGACGGTCAAGCCCGGCGTTGACCCGGCCGTCGTCGAGCGCGAAACCGATGCCGTCATCCGTGAGCTTATCGAGAGAGGGCCGACGGCCGAAGAAGTCCGTCGCGCGCAGAACCGTGCGCTCTCAGACTTCGTGCGCGGCACGGAGCGCCTCGGCGGGTTCGGCGGACGCTCCGACATCCTTGCAGAGAGCATGACCTTCGGCGGCGACCCGAACGTCTACCTGAGCCAGTTGGAAGAGATGGCGACGGCGAGTCCTGAAGAGGTGCGCGCGGCGGGCAAGCGTTGGGTGGAGACGAACCATTTCACGATGCTCGTCAAGCCGTTCCCGCAACTCGCGGCGGGCACGAGCAGCGTCAACCGCAAGGTTCTGCCCCCGCTCGGCGCAGCGCCCGAAGTGAACTTCCCCGAAGTGCAGAGGGCGAAGCTGAAGAACGGTCTCTCCGTCATGCTGCTTGAGCGCCATTCCGCGCCGCTCGTTAACCTGACGCTCGCCGTCGATGCCGGTTATGCGGCCGACCCCGCAGGCAAAGCGGGCGCGGCGTCGCTCGCGCTCGACCTGTTGGACGAAG
Organism: Pyrinomonadaceae bacterium; assembly: GCA_035942915.1. GTDB lineage: Bacteria > Acidobacteriota > Blastocatellia > Pyrinomonadales > Pyrinomonadaceae > DASZCR01. The sequence continues at coordinate 5,913 of DASZCR010000356.1, forward strand.
GGACGAAGACGCGCGATGCCTTCCAGATTGTCAACGAACTCGACGCGCTCGGCGCGCGACTCGGCACGGGCAACTCGCTCGACCTCTCTTTCGTGCGCCTGCAAGCCTTGCCGATGAATCTCGGCGCTTCGCTCGAAGTCTTCTCAGACGTGGTGCTCAATCCAGCTTTCGGTCAGGAGATGTTCGAGCTTCAGAAGCGCCGCCGTCTCGCGCAAATCGAACAGGAGAAGGCGCAACCGAACACGGCCGCGATGCGCGTCCTGCCCTCTCTGCTCTACGGCGCAGGCCATGCTTACGGAAACCCGACCACCGGCTCAGGCTATGAAAAGACGGTCGCCTCGCTCACGCGCGAAGACCTCATGTCGTGGCATGCGGCGTGGTTTCGTCCGAACAACTCGACGCTCGTCGTCGCTGGCGATGTGACGATGGACAAACTGCTGCCCGCTCTCGAACGTGCCTTCGGCGCGTGGCGGTCGGGCACGCCGCCCACTAAGAAACTTGAGACGGTCGCACGCACACCCGGCAAGAAGGTCTATCTGATAGACAAACCCGACGCGACGCAATCGGTCATCGTCGCCGCGCATCTCTCCGAGCCGGGCGGACAGGCCGAAGACCTCGCCATCGAAACCGTGATGCGGAATTTCGGCGGCATGGCAACCTCGCGTCTCAATCGCAACCTGCGCCTCGACAAACATTGGAGCTATGGCACGTCCGGCTCTGTCTTGAAGGCTCGCGGGCAGCGTCCGTTCCTCGTCGTCGCGCCCGTGCAGACGGACAAGACGAAAGAAGCGATGGTCGAAGTGGCGAAGGAGATTCGCGGTGTCGCGGGCGAGCGTCCGCTGGCGGGTGAAGAGTACGCGAGCATCATGCGCAACATGACGATGCGTCTGCCCGGCCGTTTCGAGACTCTCAGCGCGCTCGAAGATGCGGCGATTGACCTCATCAACTTCGGTCTTGCGCCCGACTACTGGGCGCACTACGCGCGCAGCGTCCGCGCGCTGTCCGAACCGCAACTGGCAGCGGCCTCGAAGAAGTTTGTGCGCCCCGACGAAATCATCTGGATTGTCGTCGGCGACCTCAGAAAAGTTGAAGCGGGCGTCCGGCAACTCGGCTACGGTGAGGTCGTCCGTCTCGACGCAAACGGAGAGCCTGTGCGTTAAGAGGGCGCGTTCATTGCGCGCCTTCGCACGGGCTTAAGAGGGGTGCGGCTTCTTTTCTTCGCGCCGGGTTTACTTGCGCGAGATTATCAAACGCTGCGGTGACATCGGCAGTTGATGAAGTTCGCTCTCGGTGAAGCCAGCGTTTTTGAACATGCGTTCCAGTTCGGAGAAGGTGTAGGCGTCGCCGCTCGGCGTCCCGCTCAACATCAACAGGCTGAAGGCGGCAGGTATCGGCGGCGAGACTCTGTCTTCGTTCGGCACGAACTCAAGCGTGGCGACGCGGCCTCCATCGGCGAGTGCCGCGCGCACCTTGCGTAAGAGAGTCTCGCACGTCGGCGGGTCGAAGTGGTGCAGGAAGTTGGTGATGAGGACGAGGTCGTAGCCGAGGCCGTAGTCAACGTCGAAGGCGCTCCCTTCGAGTGTGGCGTAGCGGTCGGAGACGCCCGCGTGGCGCGCGTTCTCCTTCGCCACTTCGAGCACGCTCGGCCAGTCGAGCGCGACGACCTCTGCGCTGCGGTTCTGTTGCGCGACGGCGATGCCGAACAGGCCATGACCGGCCGCGATGTCGAGCACCTTCATCCTGCGGCCGTCGCCGTCGTCAACGAGTTTGGCAATCATCTGCGCGGGCATCGCCATCAGCGGCGACATCGCACGCGCGAACTTCACCCACACAGGATGTTCCGGCGCGACCGTTCCGCCTTCTGCCAACGCCGTCCCGCCCCGCCGCACGGCCTCCGTCAGATTCTCGAATCCTCCCATCAACATCGGCGAAAGCAGAAACTCGACGGCTGTGCCCATGTAGGCGGGCGAGCGCCGGTCGAGAAACGTCGCGGAGTCGGGCGTCAGGTTGTAGCCCTCGTCCGTCTTCGACAGAAAGCCGATGACGACGAGGTAATCGCAGAGGACGCGCATCCCGCGCGCGGACGTGCCGCAACGCTCGGCGGCCTCCTGCGCCGTGCGTGCTCCTTCGCCGAGTGCGGTGAAGAGGTCTAGTTCGAGCGCCGTTTTGATGGCGGCTGTTCGCTGGTAAGCGTTGACGGTTTCGATGAAAAGCTCCGGCGATGGTTGGCGGTTCTCACTCATACGCGCGAGTCCTCTGTCTATTGTCCGACGTGCAGCAGGTAATCGTGAGCCATCCGGCTCAGGTGTTCGAGGCTTCCGGCTCGCCGCGCGATGTATTTGGCGACGGCGGCGGGTAAGCGGTCGAGGATTTGATTGGCCGGTGTGTTAAGCCCCGGCGTGCAGATGGGGGCTGGCAGGTCGATGCCCGGATTGACGACCGTTTGGCTGAGCACCCAGTCAAACGGCGGCGCGACGGCGACCCGGTTCCAAAGTCCTGAGTCGCGAGGCTCGATGCCCTTCCAGCGCAGCAGTGTGGCGAGCGTGGAGGTGTGGTCGAAGGGAGGCCAGCCGAGCGGCGCGCGGAAGACCGTGCCGGGGACGATGTAAGGAGAGATTAAGAGCGTCGGCACGCGGACGCCGAAGAGGTGAAAGTTGAAGGGCGAAGCGAGGCTGTCAGGGTCGCCCGGATTGGTCGCACCCCACGCGGGCGCGTGATGGTCGTACGTGCCGCCGTGCTCGTCGAAGGTGACAATCAGGAGCGTCCGCTCCCACGCGGCGGCGTTCGACTTGAGCGCCGTGTAGATGTCATAGAGCAGTTGTTCGCCGGGGCAGACGCTCGTCGGCGGGTGGTAGTCGTTCCCCTGCTTGCTCAGTTCGTAGCTGATGCCGCCGCCCCACTTCGGTTCGATGTAGGTGAAAGCGGGAAGAGCGCCGGAGGCGGCACGCGCGTAGAAGCCGAGGTCTGGATGGTCTATGGGCACGACTTCGAGCAGCGGACGACCGGCGCGCGGGTTGCTGATAACCTGATTCATGCAGGGGAACGTGTACTGCGTGAAGCATTGCCCGCCATGCCATATCTCATGGTAGAAGATGCCCATCGAGACGCCCTTCTCGGCCAGCGCGTTCCAGATGGTGCGCGTGTTGAATTGCTCGATGCCGATTTCTTCAGGCCCCGCGTTGACGAGGCGACCGAGCGACGTGCCGCAGAGCGAGAAAGCGCGATTGGGATTGGTCTGCGTCGGCATTGAGCAATACCAGCGGTCGCTGACGGCGTATTGCTTGGCGAGACCGGAGATGATGGGGAGGTCTGCGCTCGTGTAGGTCTCCGTCATCTGAAGCGTTTCGTTCCAGGTGTCGTCGTCGGCGTCGAAGTCTTGCAGGAAGCCCTGCATGGCAGCGTATGTGCCGTCGGGCGGCGGCGTGTTGACGGTGTTCTGCGCGTCGCCGAAAAGCTGGTTCAAAACGTCTTCATACTCTTCGTAAGGGTCGAGGTTCGGGACGGTCAGGCCGTCGCTGCCGACGCCTCTCTGAATCGGGTAGTACGTCACGTCGCTCCACCAATGGGGCTGGAGCGGTAGCCAATACCTGCCTTCGACGAGACCGTCATAAGGCGCGCTGTGCGGACGCGGAGGAACCACGTTCTTCGGCGTCTCGTTCTCATAGAGCCAGCCCAGCAGGTTATCCAGCGAACGGTTCTCAAGCATCAGATAGACGACCGTGTCTATCTGCGACAACACGCCCGATTCCGGGATACGACCGTCCTGCTGCGCGTACACGTCTCGCTCGCTCATCTGGCCTCCATCCGTTGTCTTTAAGGGTAAAGTTTCCCGCGTCGTCGGATTGCGCCCCTATCCTTATCATAAACGCGCCGGCCGCCGCCATGTCCTGCGCGGGTTGCGAGGCGGAAATAACCGTCGAGGCAAGGGACGGCTTGTCCCTCACCCCTACAGCACATCACGCGAGAGAGTGGCAGCTATTGACAGAGCAGATGACGGCGAGGCTCAGACGTTGGCGGCGATTTTCTTAATCGAGTCTCTTTCGAGGACGATGTGGCTTTGAAAGCTGACGGTCGTCAGGAGGATGCGAACGCGCTCGGACTCTTTCAGTTCGCGTTCAAAGATGCCGATGAAGTTTCTGAAGGGGCCGTCTTTGACGAGCACCGTGTCTCCGGCTTTGAACTCCTCGCCGATTTTGATGAAGCCGTCGTCGCCGACTCTCATCCGCATGATGGCTATCATCTCGTTGTCGAGGGGAATCGTCTGCTCGCCGAAACGCACGACCTCGTGGACGCCTCTCGTGAAGGTGATTTTGTGCAGCATGTGCGTCGGGTCGAAACGCGCGAAGATGTATTGCGGAAAGAGAGGTTTGCCGACGACGACCGAAGAGCTGCCGGCGCGTGTCCGGCGCGTTTTCAGCTTCGGGTTGAAGGTCTCGACGCCCCATGCCCGCAGGTTGTTCTCCGCGCGGTCTTCCTGCTTATGCTTGGTGTGAATCACGTACCAGCCGAGGCGCTCCTGCGTCTGCTCAGACTTCATCGTTCACCTCCTATTTGTAGAACAATCAAAGGTCGCTTCCGAGACGGTTGGTCGCGGCGCGCGCTAAACGCGAGGAGACGTTTGAGAGTCGGACTCAGGAGATGTCGAGGCGGTGTCTGTGAAGATGAGGTCGAAGATATTTTGCGAGATAAAGGTGCGTATGGTGAGGCGTGGTCATCATAGCGTTCCGTTTCTGATGAAGATGATGATGAGAAAGTTGAGGGTGAGAGCCACTCGTTAACTTCTGCTGCTCAGGGCAGCCTCATCATATACTTTTCAGGATTCGTGTCAAGACGACTGCGAGCCGCCACTCAGACCCCGTCCGAGAGCAGGGTTTGATTGGCGGCTCGCACCGTTGCGACCCTCTTTCAGTGGCTTCTTAGCTGCTCCCGGTTCTCTCCGTCCAGGCGGCCGGGAAGAAGGATTCGACGACCGTTCCCAGACCTTGCCTGAGCGCCTCTTCAAAGATGAAATGAGCGACGGCGAGGTCGAGGATGCCTAACCCGAAGGGACTGAAGACCGTCGTCTCGTGCGCCTCGCTCCGCGCGCTCGCACGTCCGAGGAGGATGTCTCCCAGAGTGCAGCGGACGAAATCCCGTCCGCCCGTCAACTGCTCGGCCAGATGAATGGAGGTTTGCGCGCGAGAGATGTGGTCGATGTCGTCTGCGACGTTATCGCAGGAGAGGATAACTTCGGGCGTCAGGTCGCGTAGCGAGACGTGCAGAATCGTGGCGCGCGGCGGCACGCGCGAGAGGTCTTGAATGTGCGGCGTGGTGGCGGTCGTGGCGAGCGCCGTCAGCGGACAGTTCTGCAACACGGTCTCGGCGTCGGGCGCGAGGCGAACTTCGATTTTGTCCGACAGTTCGCGGCACTTCTCCCTGAACTGCTCTGCGCGCTCGACGCTTCTATCGAAGATGAGCAGGGATTCGATACGGTCGAGCGTCGCCAGCATGAAGCGCACCAACTCGAAGCCGATAAGCCCGCAGCCGATGACGCCGACCTGTGCGGCGTCGCCGTCGTGCAGGCGTCGGGCGGCGAGGGCGGCGCTGGCGGCCGTGCGCTTGGCGCTGATGGCAGAGCCTTCGATGATGGCGCGCGCGCGTCCCGTCTCGGTCGAGTTGAGAATCACGACGGCCGAAGCGCGTTCCATCCCCCGGTCGAGATTGCCCGGAAAAGAGGATATCCACTTGATGCCCGCCACCGCAAAGCCGTCGCCGAGATAAGCGGGCAAGGCGATGATGCGGTTGCGCTCTTCTTCGGGGAAGCGCAGGAACATCGAGTGTGGCAAAGTGCTCTCGCCCCTCGCATGTGCCTCGTAAGCCAGTCGCACGACCTCGACGATTTCCGGCTCTCTTCCTTCAAGCAGCGAGAGCACCTCGCCGCCGTTGAGTATTACGATGTCACTTTCACGCATTCCTGTTCCTCTTCCTGCTCCTCCCAGAGATGCGCCGACGCGTCGAAGTGCGCGGCCACCCAGTTGTCTGAATAGATGGTGTCGAGATAACGCTCGCCCCGGTCGGCGAAGATGCCGACGCAGGTCGCGCCCGGTTCGATGGCCTCTCTCATCTGTTCGACGGCCATCAGGATAGCCCCTGACGAACCGCCCGCGAGAATCGCTTCTTTGCGCACCAGACGCCTGCACCCAACGACGCAGTCGAGGTCTGAGACGTGGATGCACGCGTCAACCAAATCCGGCTCGTGAAGTTTGGGGCGGACGGCCGACCCGTGACCCGGAATGAGGCGCTTGGCAGGTTTACAACCGAAGATGACGCTGCCCTTCGCATCGACCGCAATGACCTTCGTCTTGAGACCGTTCGAGCGCACAAACTCGGCGCAGCCGCGCACCGTGCCGCAAGTACTCGTGGCACAGAAGACGTAATCGGGTTCCCGGCCTAACTGCGCGACCACCTCGCGCATCGTCACGTGATGAGCCTTGAAGTTGTTGAGGTTGGAATATTGGTCAGGCCAATAGCTGTTGGGGATGTCGTCGAGCAGATGGCGCACGCGGTTGAGACGCGACTGCAAGAACTCGCCCGTCACGGGGTCAGGCTCGGAGACGTAGCTTATCTCGGCTCCGTAAGCCTTCAGGATTTCGATGTTGCTCTTGGTGGTTTTCGGGTCGATGACGCAGACGAAGCGCAGGCCGTAATAGGCGCAGACCTGCGCCAGCCCGATGCCCATGTTGCCCGAACTGGATTCGATGATGGTCGTCTCCGGCCGCACCTTGCCGGTCTCCAGCGCGTCCCGGATGATGCTCATCGCGGCTCTGTCTTTGATGCTGCCGCCCGGATTGAATCCTTCGAGCTTGGCGTAGAAATGGAAGCCGCAGTCTTTGAAGACGCGCGACAACCTGACGAGAGGAGTCTCGCCGATGAGGGCTAAGATGTCTGTGTGCATAGCTTTTCCTTAATGACGCTGTCTCTGACAGCCTATAACTCGTCGGGCTTCGCTGGTTGAGCCGGCGGCTTTTGCTGCTGCTGTTGCTGCTGCTGCCGTCGCCTCTGCTGTTCTTCCGTCCAGGGGGGAACGATGCCGTTGATGCGCGCGTAGGCGATGGATTGACCGAGATGTTCGGCCATATGGCGCGTCATAAAGAGAAAGAATCCGCGCACCGTGTTGGGGCGGCCGAACCACTTGATGGCCTTGTCGCCGTCCGTGTCTGAGACGTTCGCTATGGCCTGACGGATTTGTATGAACGATTGCTTGAGAGCCTTGACGACATCGACTTTGGCCGTCATCGAAGTCTCGAAGCCTTCGTACTTGAAGCCCGCAGGGGCGGGCGTGCCGAGCAGCGCCGGGAATTCCAGATTGACACCCGCGACGTGCAAAAATATCTCGCCGAACGAGCGCGCGCCCGCGCCCGGACGCCACGAATATTTCTCGGCCGGGATAAACTCTGCGAGGCTCATGTAATAACGCTCGGTAACGTCCAACTCTTTCAAAAATTCTGCGCGAAAGCCGGAGGCGGGAGCGACCAGAGCCGGGGGCGTCTGTGATTTCACATCCTGTGCAAAGGCTTCTTCGGCGTACCCAGAGGCGCAGAGCAGCAGCAGCACGCACGTCAACATTTGTCGTTTCATCATTTCCTCCAAAGTTTTTCAGACGTGAGGTCATGACAAACGCGTAAAAGTTAGGCGTCTGCGTGCATTGCGAGGTGAGGTTGTGCGGATTTCGCTAAGAATTCATCAACAGGTCACGTTTGACCGCTTCCAACAGGAGAGGTTGCGCCGTCTGTAGGAAGAAGTGGTCGCCCTCAAACATCTTGAGCGCACAAGAGGCCACCGTCTGCTCACACCAAGCGGTGAGATGCGCCTCCTCAACCTCCTTATCCTGTGTCCCGCCGTAAACCGAGATGGGACATTGCAAAGGAGGCTCGGAGCGATAGCGGTAAGTTTCCACCAACTCGAAATCGGCGCGCAGAATCGGGAGCATCAGTTGCAACAACTCTTCATGTTCGAGCACCTCTGCCGGTGTGCCCTTGAGTTCTCGCAAACGCTCGATAAATTCCGCTTCGGGCAGGTTATAAGTGGCAGGCTCGTCCTCTTCGACCTGCGGCGCGCGTCTTCCTGAGACGAGCAGCCTGAGCGGCGCGAGGCCGTGCTGTCGCCTGAGCGTGCGCGTCAACTCGAAGGCCAGAATCGCTCCCATGCTGTGACCGAAGAAGGCGAAAGGCTTCGTCGTCAGCAGCGGCAGCAGCGCCGGTGTCATGCGTTCAATCATCAACGAGTAGTCTTTCAGCGGAGGCTCCTGCATGCGGACGGCACGCCCCGGATACTGTATCGCCCAAACCTGCACGCCGGACGCGGCGGGAAAAGCGTTACGCCACGAGCGAAAGATTTGCGCGCTCCCGCCCGCGTAGGGAAAGCAGAACAGGTTCAATTTGGCCTGCGGCTGCGCGGCGTAGGTGACGAGCCAGGGATTAGGTGTGTAGGTGGCAGACATTTTGTGCGCGATGAGTCTCTATGAATGAAGCGGGATTTTTCTTTCGCCGTCGCCCGCGTAGGCCACGTCGCTGTCGTACTCGATTCTACCGTAATCGAGTTTGATGAGACGGTCTGCTACAGCGTAGTAACGGTCGTCGTGACTGATGACGAGGACGGCCTTGCCTCTCGCTTTCAGTTCGGGAAGAAATTGTGTGTAGAAGACCTGTTTGAAAATCGGGTCTTGGTCGGCAGCCCACTCGTCGAAGATGTAGAAGGGGCGGTCTTCGAGCAGAGAGGTCAGCAAAGCGAGCCGCTTGCGCTGTCCCTGCGAGAGTTCGATGGTCGAGAAAGCGCCGCCCTCGATGCGAACTTTGTGTTGCAGTTGCAGCAGCCGGACGTACTCTGCGGCCTGCTCGTCGAGACCGTCGGCTTCGATGCCGAGCAGATTTTCAAACAGGTAGAAGTCGGAGAAGACGACCGAGAAGTATTGTCTGTAGGAGTCGGCCGTCTGCTCCGTCACCGTCTCTCCGTTGAGACGTATCTCACCGCTTTCCGGCGTGTACAGCCCGCACAGCAATTTCGCCAGCGTCGTCTTCCCGCTGCCGTTGCCGCCGACGAGGAAGACCAACTCGCCGGGGCGAAAAGTCAGGTTGAGCGGGCCGAGCGTGAAACTCCGATTTTCGAGTTCACGATGATACGAATGTGTCACGCCGACGAGTTCGAGCGTCTTCAAAGGTCGCGCCTCGTGCGGCGGCGGCGTGGCACTCGCTTCCACGTCCGCGCCGGAAGATGCGAGGGCGATTCCCAGCCGTTCAATCTTGTTCAGCGCAATCTGTGCGCGCGCGAGCGTGGGAAAGAGCATGAGAATATCGCCCAACGGTATCAGCATGTAAAAGAGTACGAGCGTGAAGCCCGTGAGCGTCTGCGCGTCCGAGCGGACGAAGAACGGCATGATGAAGAGCAAGAGACCGAGCAGCACGAAGAAGACCAATTGATAACCGAAACTGACGCTGCCCGCGAAGATGAGATTGCCGCGCAGATTCGTCTGCTGCACGGCCTCTGCCGTCGGTCGAAAGACGCCCGACAGGAACGCGCGACGGCGCGGCGCGTGAAGCTTCAACTCCTTCGCGCCTTCAATCATCGTGCGGAAGTGCTTCATCAACGCGTCCTGATGCTCGCGCGAGTCTTTGAGGAAACCAATCGCACGCCCCATCGCACCCTGATAAATCGTTGCGCCGACGAGGATGAAGCCGACGACGACCAGAAACGTCTTCGCCGAAAGCCATATCATGTAGGCCATCGAACCGGCCACGACGGCGAACTGCATGCAGAGGATAGGCACGCTCGCCACCGTGTTGCTGATGGCCGCGATGTCTTCAGTGATGACGGCCATCAGGCGCGCACCGCCCATCTCTTCCAGACGCCGCAAAGGGGTGGAGAGAATCTGCCGGCTCAGTCGCGTGCGGACGTTGAAGATTGACTGTTGGCCGAGATAGGCCAGAAGCGCCTGCGCAACGAACTGTGCGACGGGAGTAATCAGGCACAGCGCGACGAAGGGCAGAAACCAGCGCAGGGCGGACGCGGGGTTGCGCGCGTGCAGCAGCGTATTCAGCAACGCGAGGATGGCCGCTTTGCTGAGGCCGCTCAGCAAGCCTGCGAAGACGGCGAGGACGATAATCCCGCGCGAAGCGTTGGAGATGAAAGAGAGCAGTCTGAGCATCGAGTCAGTGAGCCTATTCGAGAGGGTCGTTGAAACTGTAGATAAGCTGCTTCTCAACCTCCTCCGGGTTGATGGAGAGCGCGTCGAGCAGCCTGTCGGGCTCTTCGGACGCGGCGCGCAAGAGGTTTAAGAGGTGCTCCGCCATGCGCTCAATCGTGGAAGCGTTGAAGAGCTCGGCGCTGTAGACGAACGTCCCGGCAAGCCCTTCCCCTGACTCGCTCATGAAGAGCGTGAGGTCGAACTTGGCGGCCTGAGTCTCCGCGCTGACCGTCTCCAGACTCAAGCCCGGCAGCGACGCCACGCGGCGCGGAACGTTCTGAAAGACGAGCAGCACTTTGAAGAAAGGCGTGTGGCTCAGGCTGCGCTCAGGCTGCAACTCCTCGACGAGTTTGTCGAAAGGCACGTCCTGATTGGCATACGCGCCCAGACAGACCTCGCGCGCACGCCGCACCAACTCACGGAAACTCATGTCGCCCGGCACGCCGAGACGCAGGACGAGCGTGTTGACGAAGAATCCTATCAGTTGTTCAAGCTCGACACGCTGGCGACCTGCGACGTGTGTGCCGAGGACGATGTCCTGCTGTCCGCTGTAACGCGCAATCAAGGCGGCGAAGGCTGCCAGCAGCACAATAAAAGGTGTCGCATCTTCCTCTCGCCCCAATATCTTGAGCTTTTCGTTGACCTCTGCTGCGACCGTGAAAGTGTGCTCCGCTCCGCGATGCGTCGGCGTTCGGGGAGACGGGCGGTCGGTCGGGAGTTCCAGAGTCGGCGGCGCGTTGTCGAGATTACGCCGCCAGTAGTCGAGTTGCTTTTCCAGTCTCTCCCCGCGCAGGTAGGCGCGTTGCCAGACGGCGTAATCGGCATATTGGATGGGAAGCTCGGCCAGAGGCGACGGACGCCCCTGCACAAAGGCCGTGTAGAGCGCGCTGACCTCGCGCACGAGCACGTCCATCGACCAGCCATCCGTGATGATGTGGTGCATCGTGTAGAGCAGCACGTGCTCCATCTCGCCGACGCGCAACAGCTTCACACGCCACAACGGCCCGTCCGAAAGATTGAACGGAATCGTCGCCTCGTGCCGGATGTGTCGTTGCACCTCTCGTTCTCGCTCGGCGTCAGTGAGGACGCTCACATCGACGAGCGGCAGGCTGACCGGCGAAGGCGGAGCGACGACGTGGACGGGCTGCGCATCGACGTTGGCGAAAGTCGTCCGCAGGATTTCGTGGCGGCGCGTGACTTCCGTCAGGCAACGCTCCAACGCCCCGACGTTTAATTGGCCTCTCAGGCGCACGGCGAGCGGCATGTTGTAGGCCACGTTGCCCGGCTCAAGTTGGTCGAGGAACCAGAGGCGCTGCTGCGCGAAAGAGAGCGGGGCGCGCTCGTCGCGCTGACGCGGCACTAACTCCACTTCTCCCGCGCCGCTTCCCTGCTCGCCTCTCCCTCTCTCAATCCGTAACGCGAGAGCCTCGGCCGTCGGCGCTTCAAACAGGTCGCGCAGAGCGACTTCGTGCCCTAAGGCCGCGCGCAGGCGCGAGGCGACGCGCGTCGCCAGCAGCGAATGGCCTCCGGCGTGGAAGAAGTGTTCGCGTGCGCCGACCCTCTCCACTCCGAGCACGTCTGCGAACGTCTCACAGATGAGTTCTTCAAGCGGCGTGCGCGGCAGAATCAGGTCTTCGAGGGGTCTCGTCTCCGTTCGTTCAAGCGTCAATAACGCACGCCGATTGACCTTCCCGCTCGGCGTCAGCGGCAACTCGTCGAGCAGCACGAAAGCCGACGGAACCATGTACTCCGGCAGTCTCTCCGAGACGAAGAAACGCAACTCGCCGCTCGTCAGAGTCCGTTGCGGCTCGGTCGTGACATAGGCGACCAGCCGCTCGTCGCCCGTCGGCTCGTGGCTCGCCACGACGACGCCCTGACGCACGCCGGGACACTGCTTGAGCGCGAATTCAACCTCCTCCAACTCGATGCGGAAGCCGCGCACCTTGACCTGACTATCGACGCGTCCCAGATATTCCAGATTCCCTTCGGGCAGATAACGCGCGAGGTCGCCCGTGCGATAGAGACGCGCGCCCGCTTCCGCGCCGAACGGGTCTGGAATGAACCGCTCGGCAGTCAGTTCGGGACGGCCGACGTAACCGCGCGCCAGCCCCGCACCGCCGATGTAGAGTTCGCCCGGCACGCCCGCGGGGACGAGTTGCAGGCGCTCGTCGAGCACGTAAGCGCGCGTATTGGCGATGGGGCGTCCGATGCTCATGCGTCCGGCCGACTGCGTGCGCGCGACACGATAACAGGTTGCGTCGGCCGCCACTTCCGACGAGCCGTAAAGGTTCAGCAGCGTGCAATGAGGCATCGCCTTGAGGAAGCTTGCGGCCAACTCGTTCGTCAGCGCCTCGCCGCTGCACACGCAGTAGAGAAGCGCGTCCAAGCGTCTCGACAGGTCGCCGCCGGTCTCCAACATCGCGCGCAGCAAAGAAGGCACGAGGACGAGCCGCGTCACGCGTTTTTCAGACAGAGCCTCGATGAAGAGCTCCGTATCCTTGACCGTCTCGTCGTCGAAGATGACCGTCGGCACGCCGCGCAACAGAGGCCCGAACGTCTCCCAGACGGAATCGACAAAGCTCAGAGATGTCTTCTGACAGCAGACCTCGCCCTCCTCGAAAGGATACTGCTCCCACATCCAGCGGAAACGGTTGACCGCGCCGCCGTGCAAACCGCCGACGCCTTTCGGCCGACCCGTCGAGCCGGACGTATAGATGACGTAAGCGACGCTCTCAGATGTTGATTGACGATGAGGATTGCCTTCATCGTGCTCGGCAATCGCAGGCCAGTCTTCGTCTATGAGGACGACTCTCGCCTGATGCTGCGGCAAGTTGCCGGCGAGCCGTGAGTGCGTGACAAGCACTTTCGCTCCTGAGTCTTCGAGCATGAGGGCGAGACGCTCGCGCGGGTAGGAGGGGTCGAGCGGGACGTAGGCCGCGCCCGCCTTGAGAATGGCAAGTAGAGCGACGTATGTCTCCGTCGAGCGACGCATGGCGACGCCGACACGACTCTCCTCAGACACGCCGAGCGACCGTAGATAATGCGCTAGCTGATTGGCGCGGCGGTTGAGTTCCCGATAGGTCGTCCGCCGACCCGCTTCTTCCAACGCAACCGCGTCGGGCGTCTGCGCGGCCTGTGCCTCGAATAAATCCTGAAGGCACGTCTCGGACGGATACTCGCGCCGCGTGTCGTTCCATTCGGAGAGCAGGCGCGAGCGTTCCGCCTCGTCGAGCATGTTGAGGGACGAGAGCGGTTGGTGCGGCGCGGCGACGATGTTTTCGAGCAGCGTCTCGAAGTGGGAGACCATCTCGCGGATGGTCTGCGCGTCGAAGAGGTCTGTGCTGTAGTTGGCGACGACCTCCATGCCGTTATGATTCTCGGACATCGAGAGAATCAGGTCGCATTGCACTTCGCCGTTCTCCGTCGCTTCCAGCGTGAGCGTCATGTCCGAGAGTCTCAAGTCCTCGTGCGGCGTGTTCTGAAGGATGAAGATAACCTGAAAGACCGGATGGCGGCTCAGGTCGCGCTCCAACTGAAGCTCTTCGACCAGCTTCTCGAACGGCACATCCTGATGTGCATACGCGTCGAGACATTCTTCGCGCACGCGTCCGAGCAGTTCGGCAAAACTCTCGTCGCGCGAGACGCGCGCCCTCAGCGCGAGCATGTTGACGAAGAAGCCTATCAGCCCTTCCAACTCTGCGCGCGTGCGCCCGGCGACGGGCGAGCCGACGACAATCTCTTCCTGCCCCGTGTAGCGCGACAGCAAGGTCTGCCAGCCCGCCAGCAAGACCATAAAGAGCGTCGCTCCTTCGCGCCTGCCCAACTCTCTGAGGCCGCGCGTCAACTCTGCGCCGAACTGTACAACCTCAAGCGCGGCGTGGTGGCTGGCCGTCGCCGGACGGGGCCGGTCGGTCGGCAAGTCCAGCGCGGCGGGCGCGCCCCTCAGACGCTCGCGCCAGTAGTCGAGCTGCTTTTGCAGCAGGTCTGTCTGTAGCCATTCGCGCTGCCACTCGGCGTAGTCCGCATACTGCACCGGCAACTCCGTGAGCGGCGAACTTGCACCGCGCGTGTAAGCGTCGTAGAGCACGCTCACTTCGCGTATGAGAATGCCGGTTGACCAGCCGTCCGAAGCGATGTGATGCATCGTCAAGAGCAGGATGTGTTCGTACTCGCCGAGACGCAGCAGGCGCGTACGCATGACCGGCCCCCTCTGCAAGTCGAACGGGCGCGAAGCCTCTGCGGACGCGCGTGCCGCTATCGCCGCCTCGCGCGCTTCGACGGGCAGACCACTCAGGTCTTCGACCGCAAGCGGCCTCTCCTGCGCTTCTCCGATAACCTGCACGCCCATGCCGTCAACCTCTGCGAAGGTCGTACGCAGGGACTCGTGTCGGCGCACGACTTCGGCGAGCGCGCGTTCGAGTGCGCCCTTGTCGAGACGCCCGTTCATCCTCACCATGATGGGAATGTTGAAGGCCGCACTCTCCGGTTCAAGGCGGTCGAGAAACCAGAGACGTTGCTGCGCGAAGGAGAGCGGCGCAGTCTCGCCGCGCGGGCGCGCGACCAGCGCAGGCGCTTCTTCGCCCCGTCGGCTGTCGCCCCGCGCACTCTCCAACAGAGCCGCCAGCCGTTCGGCCGTCGGCGCTTCAAAGAGGTCGCGCAGAGCGACTTCCTGACCGAGTGCCGTGCGCAGACGCGAGACGACGCGCGTCGCCAGCAGCGAGTGGCCGCCAATGTGGAAGAAGTGGTCGCGGATGCCGACGCGCTCGACGCCGAGAACATGCGCGAACGTCTCGCAGATGAGTTCCTCAAGCGGCGTGCGCGGAAAGACTGTGGCTTCGACCGGCGTCGCAGACGGGCGACCGAGAGCGGTCAGCGCCTTACGGTCAAGCTTGCCATTAGGAGAGAGCGGCAAAGCCTGCAACTCAACGAAGAAGGCAGGCACCATATAATCAGGCAAGCGCTCCTCCAACCTCCTGCGTATCTGCTCCGTCTCTATCTCTCCTCTCC
>DASZCR010000357.1:0-8237 GCA_035942915.1 Pyrinomonadaceae bacterium
AGTGACGCGTCTGCTCGTCCGCGAGCGTGTGCTCAGAGATTGCCCACTCCGTGCCGTTGACCCCGTGCATGAGACCCGTGAGCCGATAGCGCGCGACGTAAGGCGCTGTCGGCGTCTCCGGCGTCGCGGTCATCCAGCGGATGATCTCGTTTCCGTAGACGCCCGTGTTCTTCGACGTCGTGAACATCTCCTCTTCGGTGATCGACTCAAGTCCGCCCGCCGGGACGGACAGCATGTTGACGACGAGGGCTCCGTCCGCTGTGCGGTCGATTAAGTAAGGGCTGCCCGACGTGAGCGCGTTCTCGGCGATGCCGATGGTCGCGGCCTCCGAGACGCCTGCGAGGCGCGAGTACTCACCGTTCCCCTCTTCCTTGTTGAGGTGATAACCAGTCCACACTCCGGCTCCGATGGGGCAGCCTCCGAAGATGTAGCCGAGTTGATTGGCGTTCTCTGCTCTCACCGGCGGCACGTCGGCGATGACGAGGAAAGTATTGGCCGCAAACGGAGGCACCGGGTGCTCCGCGCCGTCATCCTGATGGCCGAGCCCCGTCTGCGTGTAGACGGCTGCCGACTCCGGCACGGCTTTGAATCTGACGAGCGACTGCAGCGCCGCCTCCTTTGAGACTATCCGCATGCGCTGCGTTAGGTTCGAAAGCACGAGCGTGACAGGGTCGGTCGGGATGAGATGGCGGAATTCAGGCCCGGTGACGAACGTGCGCGGTCGGCTCTCGATGTGCTTCTCGTGGAGCCACCTGAGGCCCACCTGCTGCGCCGTGTCGGCGTCACCCACCTTCGGGAAGGTCAGTGTCTCTGGGTCGTAAGAGCCTGCAATAGCGAGTTGCGCTGGCTCCGTCGCGCTGTGGTAATCCTTGGCCGGGCTCGGGTCGAGGTAGACGACGTCGACGGAGTTCGGCAAGTCCATCGGGTCGGGATATGAGACGGTCGTTGAGCCGGTCGGCCGCTTGGTGCCTTCTTCGTGCGCGGCCAGCTTATCCTCCGTGATGGTGGCCACGGACGCGCCGCCGCGCGGGACGGCGACAATCTGCCCTCCGCACGGCACGACGTCGAAGTTGTACCAGACCTGCAAGGCCGTGATGTACTCGGCGAGCGGCGTGCGCTGGTCAACGATGAAGCCGTCGTCCACGATGCCCGCGAGCGCCGAGAAGTCGAGCCTCGACTCCTTCTCACCGACGCGCGTGTAGAGGTCAACCATAATCTCGTCGAGCAGTTGAATCTCCGGCTCGACCTCGAACGTCATCTGGCCGAGCTTGCCGTCCTTCAGTTGCCAGTCCTCGAAGACGGCGAGCGAGCACTCGCGGTAGGCAGGCGTGGCATCCGCGCCGTGCAGCGCGACGAGCGCCGCCGATTGCACCTGCTCCTCCGAGCCGTTGAAGAACTCGAAGGGAGCCTGCCCGCCTGCAGCGAGCACGCCTTCGACGAGCCCCGTCGAATCCTGCAGCACCGAGTAGTTGTAAAAGGGGCGCGGGTTGTCGATGTCGGTCGGGTAGACGCCGGAAGGGTCAATGACGCCCGTAGGTGCCGGAGCACCACCGCCCGCTCCTGTGGCGCGCGCAATCTGGATGCGGTCAATCGTGGTCGAGCCGACGCCCGCGTAGATGATTTCGATTATGTTGCTGCGGCCAGCCGTCAGACTGATGCTGACCTCCACTGTATCGACCGCGCTGCCCGTCGCCGGGAGCGCCACAGTCTGCGCGACGCCGTTCGTCTTAACGGTGACGGAGACGCCCGTACTCTCCTTGTAGTAGATAGTTAGGAAATGCGCCCCGGTGATGGTCGCGACGACCTGTTTGAACTTGATGGTGCCGACAGCACCCGTGGCCACCGCGCGCCCGCCAGAGTAGGACGTTCCAGACCCGGCAGCGGCCGTCCCGGAGAGTTCGGCCAGTTCTGCTTCGTAGTAATTGATGGAGGCGTCGGAGCCATCGTCGTTGTAGATGACTTCGAGGTCTTCGTTGACGCGGCGGATACGCTTGATTCTGTTTCCCGTGAGGAGAACGGCGAAGGTCTTCGTGTAGGTGAAGTTGTTCGTCGGAGGCTCCGCGGCGCGTCCACCACCGCCGGCCTTGCCACCAGAGCGCCCCTCAGTGTGAGAAACGTGCTCGATGGTCTGCTCACCGTCGATGATGTTGCCGGCGAGACGTGCGCGCCTGCCGTA
This sequence comes from Pyrinomonadaceae bacterium, assembly GCA_035942915.1. Classification (GTDB taxonomy): domain Bacteria; phylum Acidobacteriota; class Blastocatellia; order Pyrinomonadales; family Pyrinomonadaceae; genus DASZCR01. The sequence continues at coordinate 2,177 of DASZCR010000357.1, forward strand.
AACCAGCGGAAGAAATGCGCCTTCCTCCGCTGTCTGCACGCGCAAGTCGTCGAGGCGGCCGCGGTCGAGCGCCTGCTGCTTCGGCTTTTTCGCAAAGAGCGACGACGCGGCCGAGACAGCGACTGCGAGTCCTACCTGTATTGCGATGGCGGCCATCTCTAGTCGATAACTCCTCTGAAGCGAAACGCGGCGACGGTACGACCTGCCGTCCATCCCCGGTAAGGTTCCTCGCGCACATAACCGGGCCGGTATCGCTCGAAGGCATGCACGATCATCGGCTCATAGATGCCCGTAAAGAGAATCCCGGCGTGGCGTGCCTCGTCATGGCGCGGCAGTTTGATGAGCACGACATCTCCGTCACGCGCCTCTGCGACGGGTATCTCATCCATTTCGGCCGTGAGCTTTTCTCTGAACTCTCGGCCTGAAGGTATGCGCTGATACTTACGCGGCGGAATGGGGCGTTGCCAGAGCAGAAAAGCGACCCACTCGACGAGGCCGCGACAGTCGAGCCCCGTGGCGGGGTCGCTGCCCTGGTGTGCGAAGGGGACGCCGATTTGCGCCCGCGCTGCCGCGACGATGTTCGCGCGTGTGACCATCGCTTTACTTCGCCCGCTTGATGCGGTTGATCTCCTCGATGTTCGTCACGTAGGGGAAGCCCCGGTGGTTGATGATGTTTCCGAACTTTCGACAGTCGGAGACCATCCGGTTGCAGAAGCGGCGCGCCTTGTAGGTATCGCCAGCAGCTACGGGATACGGCAGCGGCCTCTGGAGTTTGAATTTGCGCTGCGCGCCGACGTAGGTTCGCACCTCCATCAGACGCCCGGCGTTCTGCCCCGTCAGGAATTTGACCTCTCCGAAATAGTCGTCTGAAGTCTCCGTCCGCGACGAATCAACGAACTCGTCGTGCGCGCCGTCGGTGGTGACAGTGCCGGTGACGCTGTGCCGCCCGCCGTCGGGCGCGACGCCGTCAGGGTCGAGTTTGCAGCGGTTCTCCTCGAACTTGTCGGCGAAGCGTTTGGCGTCGCACTTCCCCTTGACGAGTCGGCCGATGCGGTTCTGCGCGACGGCCGTCAGCGGGCGCGCCTCGGCCTTGCCCGCCTTCCCTTCCTGATCAACCCGGCCGAGCCGGCCAGAGAACTCGATGAGTTGCCCCATCTTCAACTCGCGATAGCAGACCGTGAAAATCTCGAACTGCGCGCCTGCCCAGTCACCGGCGGCGAGTGACTCCTCGGAGATCACGTCGTCGTCGATGACGAACTGCATCTGCAACCCGGCTGATTCCTGACCCGCCTCGGTGTCGACGGTCGTCGCGCCGGCACCGCCCGCCCGCTTGAATGTCACGCCGGAGTGGCCGGGCAGGACGAGGTCGCGCGTGTGCGAGGTGGCTCCGACCTTCGTGCCCGCGAGCACGCTGTCGTCCGAGGCCGTCAAAAGCCAGCAGACGCAGGTCTCCAGCGTGCCGCCGGCCAGGTACTCGATGAGGCTCTGGTCAGTGTATGGGGACTGATAGTTGATGACTTTCTCCGGCATCGCTTCTTTGCAGTGCAAACGTCTGCACCTATCACCTATCACCTATCACCTATCTCACCTCAATCATCAGAATCTCCGGCAGGTCTCCGGCGCCGGCTTTGACGACCTGCTCGCCCGTGCCGTCGTCTTCCATGTTCATCAGGAACTCGGCGAGCGGGAGCCTGTCTTCGGCGAAGTGAACGGGCACGAAGAACCGGCCTGACCATTCGAGCGTCGCGCCGACCGTGGGGAAGTTTCCCGCCGTGAAAGTAACCTTCCCCGTCGTGTAACTAATCGTGTAATGAACACCCTCCGTCTTCAGAACATTGTTGACGTAAATCTTGACCGTGCCCTGCTCCGGCCGCGTGATAGGACGCACATCCGAGTTGTAGGCGTCCGCATAAGTCTTCGAGAGTTGAAAGGGCCCGGCCGTGCCGTCGCCGGTGGCGAAAGTCCCTTCCGTCCCGCGCGCGACTTCGTAGTCGAGTAGATCACGCACGAGGAAGCCGCGCGCGCGGCCTTTGCGTCGACGGTGAAACGAGAGGAGGGTGCGCAGGTCTGTGAGTGAGCGGACGCCGTGCGCGGCATTGAAGTGGACTAAGCCGTCCTCCCAGTTGGCGACCGCCACGATGGAGCCGTTGCCTAATTCGAGAATGGTCGTATCGTAGCCGACATTTCCGCCGCATCTCTCCAAAGACAATGGATACCTGATGGAGTCGATCGAAATTGTCATCCCTCGCCTCCCCGCGCCCGACGCGCTCCGCGCCTGGCGAGTCGTGCCGCATCACGCTCGATGGCCGCCTCAGAGGCTTTGGTCAAACGACCGTCTTTCACGTCGAAGACAGACCCCTTGAAGCTCACGTTGATAGTGTCTCCGGCAGCCGCGAACGCTCCGGGCGCGGGTAGGTCGCCCACGAAGGCGCCAGCGGCCAGTTGCGGGATGCCATTCGTCACCGAGGCGAGGACGCGCGTGCTGAAATCTATCGCGCCGAAGTCCGGCATGATGCCCGTGCGGCGAATGAAGGAGGCCAGGAGACCTGCCGTGCGCGTCTTGTACTTGGGGTCGGTCGATACGACCAGTTCGTCGAAGCCTGCTTCCGCAACTTGAATCAAGCGCCCACCCGGAGAGGCATCAGCGAAGCCACCGGTGGCGAACGCTTTTGGCGCTGGCGTGCGCCCGAAGATGATGGTCTTCAAGATGCCGCCGAGGGCCGAACCGACCACTGCGCCAGCCATGATCTTCGTGCTGAAGGCGATCTCGCCCAGCAAGCCAATCTGCTGACCCAGACGTGAATTCGCGTTGGCGAAACCGCCTGCGGTCTCATCCTTAACACCCAGCGTCGCTGCGCGCACGCCGCCGAATCCGGTCGCCGTGCTGCTCTGAAAATTCTTAATGATGAGGGGGATGCTGCCGATGCCACCTTGGCCGCCCGCTGGTTGCTGTCCGCCCGGCTGCGGGGGTCTGAGGATTGACGAGAGAATGCCGCCGATACCTCCGGCGCTTCCCTGCTGGCCGCGGCCGCCGAGCAGGCCATCGAGGAGGCCGCCCGGCCCGAAGATGCTCTCGACGAAGTTGCTGGCGAGTCTGTCGGCGATCTGGTCGAGTATCCGGTTGACGAGCGCAAGCAGGCGCTCGCCGGCGCTGCCCACGTCGCGAAGTATGCCGGAGAGCGTCTCCTTCAAGCCCTCGCGAATGTTCGTATTGATCGAGCGGCCGAACTCGTCTACTTCGACGCCGAGGTTTTTCCACTCGATTTCGAGGCGCTCGATGGCCGCGAGCAACTCCGGGTCTTTCGTCGCCTCTGCGATCGCTTTTAACTCTTGGAGTTGGCCCCGCAGCTCTTCCTTGATTCGGCGCTGGGCCTCAATCTTTCGACGCTGGGCTTCCTCGTCGGAGAAGCCTTCGAGCCGTTGCTGCAGGTCGATGGTTTCTTCGGCGATTCTCAGACCGTCGAGCATCCGGTTGATGCCGGCCTCGACCTGGTCGAACTGTGCATGCTTGTTGAGCAGCCGGATCACTTCGTCGAGTTGCCCCAGCGCCCGCGCGGCATCTTCGGAGGTATCCTTGTTCGCTTCGAGCTGCTTTCTTAGCTCCTTGAACCGCTCCGCCGTCTCTCGCTTCGAGACTTCTGCAGTGTCGCCCCTGAGCGTGTCGAGCTGGTTTCTGATCTCGCGCGTCTGCTTTTGCAGTTCGTCGGTGGCCTTCTGCTCCTCGCGCACGCTCTGCGCCGTCAGGTCGACGCGCGCGCGCTTGAGAACCTCGATGCGCTCGTTAATCCGCGCCGAGTCGGCTTCGAGCTTGTTGCGCTCGGTCTGAATCTCCTTCTCTTTCTGCGCTGAGGTGAGGTCTTTCTTCTTGCCGATCTCCGTCTTCGCCAACTCAAACTTCTCCCGCTCGATGGCGAGCAGGTTTTCTTGCTGGCGAACCTCCGCGGCGTTGGCATCCAGTTGCGTGCGCAGCCTCTCGCGGTAGAAGTCTTTGATGGAGAGCGTCTGTTCATCGAGGCGCTCGTCGAGCAGGCGAAGCTGGCGGTCGAGGAAATCCTTGTCGAGTTGGAAGCTACTCTCAAGATACGCGCTCTTTAACGCGATCAGAGATTCCTGCAGCGCACGCTCAATTTCGGCCGTCCTATCCTGACCGCCTCCGCCTTTTCCGCCGCCTTTCCCCCCGCCCTTAGCGCCGCCACCCGGCACGACGGCCTTCACGCCGCCGGGGTTCGTTACCATGTCCAGGAAGCCGGCGTTCGTCTGCTCGCGGATGCTCTGCGGGCGGCCACCTTGGCCGGGAACACTTGGGGCAAGCCGGAAGACGACTTTCGCGGCCGTCAGCGCGGCCAGGACGAACGCCTGCATGTCCGGCAGGATGCGCCTGATGATTCCCTCGATGACGAAAAGGATGGTCTCAATGGCTCGCAGCACGCCATGCGTAATCTGCAGGAAGACGTTCATCGAGGCGGTGTTGTTGCTGATTGAAAAGAGCAGGCTGAGGATGCGCCCCGCAGAGCGCACGATTCCCTCGACCGCCCCGAAGATGGCGTCGATGAGCCGGCGGTTATCGGCCACGAACCGGGAAACAGCCTTGACACCGGAGACGACGAAGTCGATGAAATCACCGGCGAGATTAACGCCGCGAACGAAGATGTCGTCGATCAGGTCTGAGAGGGGTTGGAAGGACTGGTCGAGCCGGGCGTTTTTGAAGTCGAAGAGCTGCGGCAGCAGTTTCTGCATCCGCGCCTTCAGCGCCTCGAAAGCGCGGTCGGTGGCGTCGCCCGAAAAGACGTTGAAAGCTTCCTGCAGGTTGGACTTCAACCCGTCGAGCGTGTTCGCCGCTTTGGCTCCGGCCAGCTCGAATTTCTCCAGCCGCTTGTTCAGTTCCTCGGCGAGCGTGCCCTGCTGCTTCCAGCTCTTGACCATCTCGTTCGAGATGCCCAGCACTTTCGCCAGACGCGCGTCCTCGTTGATCGTCCCCTCAAGGATGGCGCGCACTTCCTGGTTGACCTGGTGCATGGGGATGCCGAGCGCACCGGCCGCCTGCACAATCTGGACGGTCGTCTCTCGTATCTGGTCGAGTGAGAGTCCGGCAGCGAGACCGGGGCCGATGCCGGCCTGGAACGCGGGCGCGATCTGCTCAAATGTCGCCGTCGTGTTGATGGCGTCAATCTTGAGCTTCTCCATCTGCTCGCCCGCGAGGTCGAGACTCGCGTTGAGCGCATCCGCCCCTTCGAGTTTCTGCCCGTCGGCCGACTGCAGTTCCGCCAGACTCGCAACAACGGCCGCGATGCCTAGTTTCGTCTGCTCCAGATTGGAGTTGTATTCGGTGCCACGCTGGAAAAGCGAGGAGAGCAGGTTGCTCGCGAGCGAGATGCCGACGGCCAGTGCCGCGAGTGCCGCGACCAGCGCCGTTACTCCGACCAGCACAAGGCCAATTCCGCCCGCTGCCAGTAGGCCACCGGCTCCGATGGCTGATAGCCCTCCCGCCGAAGTGCCGAGGCCCCCGGCGAGGCCGGGCAGCTTCGAGACGAGGCCGCTGACGTGCGTCGAGAGCGCCTCCACTCCGGAGGCGGCCTTTTCCTTAGCGCCTCCGAGAAAGCCCTTGACCGCGTTCGCCGCGGCGGAGAGCTTCGCTGGCAAGCCTTCGGCCACTCTTCTTAGCTCTGTGACTGCTTTGGTGCGATTGCTGACGCCGGTGATGAAGTCGCCGGCTGCTCCGAGGATGGTGAAGAACTTCTGGATGCGGCTCGGTTCGAGTTTTTTGACCGCTTCGGAGAGGTTGTGGATTTCAGTTGAGAGTTGCTTGACCTCGCCGGCACTTCCCGCGCCGACGCTCATCTGCTTGTTGCCGGCAGGAGCAGTTCCGAGCTTCGTCAACTCGGAGCTGAACTCTTTAACTTCCTTGAGTCCCTCAACGAAGGCGCGAATTTTTACTTGAATGCTGTGTTCGACGCCCACCGTTTTTGCCTCGACCGGCGATCATTCTTGGAGCAACTTCGCGACCCTTTCGACGGCCTCTTTGTCGCCCCAAGCCGCGAGCCTCATCATCGTCATAAAACTA
>DASZCR010000358.1:0-3060 GCA_035942915.1 Pyrinomonadaceae bacterium
CCCCCTTCGGGTGGCAGTGGTGTGGGTTTATCTGCTCACGTCTCGGTTGGCGCTGGGTGTCATGCCTTCGTAGACGAGATGCGGCAGTTTGTTGTAGGCGATGCCGAGCGAAGGACACTCGAAGAAGACGTAGTAGGCGCCCTTGCGCGGCGGCGTGAAGTTGACCTCGTAGACGCCTTCGCCGACGGGTCGCGCCCACTGACGCTCCTGCCAGATGCCGGGCGCAAGGAAGACAAGCACGCCCATGTCTTTCAAGTCGGCGCGCGGCCGCCCCGTCTCCGTGTCCGTGACCTTGAAGCGGAATTGAACGCTCTGCCTGACGGGCAACGTCAACTCCTTCGAGAGAGGCTCAATGTTGATGGCGAGTTGTCGTCGTCGCCGGACGGCCGGGTTCTGTTCGACCGCCAACTCGAAGCAGTTGTAGACGCGCGGCTGGTCGAGCAGGAAGGCCACGTCGTAGCTGCCGTGTCTCGTCAGGCGCACGTTCGTCTGGTAGACGCCCGGCGCGGCTTCGCGCAGGCTCGCGTCCCAGACGAGGAGCGCGCGCGGGTCGCGTCGATAGTTCTGAAAACTGCCCATCGGCGCAGCCATGCCTTCCTGATAGTAATAAATCATGCGGTCGGCCGGGTTGGCGACGAGCATCGAGTTGCCTTCGGGCGCGGGCACGAGCGCATCTGCGGGCGTCGGCGTCGAGGGTGACAGTTGCGGCGCTTTCTGCCCGCCGGGGAAGCGGTTGACCGTCTGCTCGATGTTCGGTTTGCCGAGTTGCGTCAGGTTAATCATCGTCACCTGCTCCTCGCCGAGCGCGCGCACGTAGGCGAAGGTCTTGGTGAAGGTCACCTGGTCGGGCGACTTGCCGACGGCGACCATGTGCAGCAGTTGATTGGTCGCCGTGTCGAAGATGTGTACGACAGACTCCTTGCGGTTGACGACAAAGCCGTAGCGCTGGCTCAAGTCGAAGCGAAGCGCGACTGCGCCCGGCTTCGTCGCAATGCGCCTGATGACCTCCTGCCGCTCTGGGTCAACGACGACGACCGAGCCGTCCGACTCGTCGAGGACGTAGGCCGCCCGCCCGGCCGACGAGTAGGCGAGGCTGACAGGCGAAGCGCCCGTCTTGATGTCTTTGAGTTTGGCGAGGCGCGCCACCGAAAGGACTGAGAGCGTGCCGTCTTGCTGGTTGGTGACGAGTGCGTAGCGGTCGTCGTGTGCGAAGGCGATTTCGTGATGCCCCGCTCCGGTCGGGACGTGCGCGGCAACCTTGAGCGTTTCGGTGTCGATGATTGAGACGCCGCTCGGCTGCGATGCGTTCGCGCCGTCCGTTCCGACCCAGAGATATTTGCCGTCGCTCTGGATTCTGACGCGCACGGGTTTGACGCCCGTGTCGATATTGGTGACGACCTGCCACGTCGCGGTATCGACGACGGCCACCTGATTGATGGCAGGCATCGAAACGTAGAGTCGTTTACGGTCGGGGCTGAGCGCCCAGTCTTCGCCGACGCTGCGCAGGAAGATGAGCGTCAGCAGTTTGCTCGTGCGGAAGCCGCCGAGCGGGTTGATGACGGAGATGTTCGCCTCCTGATTGAGCGCGAGCACGTAATAAGAGTTGAGGTCGAGTTCGGGACGCGCGCTCAGGCTGGCTTGCATGAACGCCTGAATCTTGTCGCGGCAGGTCTTGAGGTCGGTCGTCGCGCCCGCCTCCTTGCGGTCTAACCATGCGGCAGGCCGCAGGTTGGTCACGGGGTTGTGCGTCGCCGCGTCGGTCAGCTTGAAGGTGACGAGCGCCTCCGTCTCCTCCATCAGTCGCATCTCTTTCGGTAACGGCTCGACGGCGAACTCGACGTTGATGCCGTCGCGCGTGAACTTCTGCGGGAAGGTCACGGGCTTGACGACGGCCGGGGTCGTCGTCGCGGGCTGCGGCTGCGGTTCGTTTTTCTGTTGGGCGGCGAGCGGCGTCGCGGCGAAGCAGAGCGCGGCGAGCGCCGACAGGACTGGCGCGCGAGTCGGGCGCGCGGCGGGGTTTTTCATGTGAGACCTCTTTTGTCAAAGGGCGCGGTCTGACAAAACTGTCGAGGCCGCGCCCTGTCTGTGGCTCCGACCTATTTCGGCTGCGAAGGCGAGGCGGGCACTTCCTGTATGTCGCAGCTCAGGCACTTCTCCGGCGGCGCATATATCCTATCGGCGACGCGGAAGAGACCCCACATCCCGCCGTCGAACTGGAACGACTGCAAGGTGCGATAGAGGTAGTCGCCGAGGATACCGAACGCGCCGCCCGCGCGCTCGATGCGTACGTCGAAGTGGTTCGACGGGCCGTGTCCCCACTGCGAACCGTGCCAGGGCGAATTGTCGTTGAAGCCGATGACGGTCGAACTAGAGCCGGTCTGGTAGGGCATCTCCTGCCAGATGTGTCCGTGCGCGGTGAAGACGTTGTTGCGCGCATGACCGCCCGAATGCAGGACGCGGAAGCGCACCTCTTCGCCCGCCCCGGCCGTGAAAATCGGCGTCACGGGGTCGCGGTTGCCAATCTGGACGTTGTGCAGCGAGTTGGTCATGTCGAGTTGCCGCGTCGCTTGCGCGTTGGACTGCGGACACTGCGAGGCCGTCGTGAGCGAGCCGCCCGTGAGCGGCAGCGCAGGCCAGTAGCAGAGACGCGTCCAGAAAGGCTCTGTGCGATAGTTGAGCGCCTTCTGACCGGAGTCTTCAGCGTCTTCCGCTTCTGCGAGATTCGGGACGGGGCTGCCGTCGTGGAATCTCATGTTGAGGTCGTTCTGGAATTGCAGAACGAACTCGCGGAAGTACTCGCGCGGCGGCTCCGGGCACGGCTCGGTGATGCAGTTGTAAGCGTACTGCGGCTTCCAGATGGTGGCCGAGTGTGTCGAGTCGTTGTCTTCAACCCACGTCGAATCGAACGGCTCGATGATGAGCGAGCCGATGGCGCTCTTGTTGCTGTGCTTAATCGGGTCGGACGAGACGAGATTGGTCGCGCCGAACTCGACCGGCGTGGCGCTGCCCGTGCCCGGCGTCAGTTCGACGCCCGTGTCGCCCGCGTACCAAGTGTAGGTG
>DASZCR010000359.1:0-19654 GCA_035942915.1 Pyrinomonadaceae bacterium
TCCCACACACTCGTCACGCGTGCGCCGAAATCTTCAATCGTCATCATTCTCAATCTCCACTACGTCGCCGGGTCAAACCGCCCGACACGAAAATACTATACAGAAAACAGACGCGAGTGACGAGTGGAAAGACGTGGGGAGAAACAGGTGATAGGCGATAAGCACTCAGTGATAAGTGATGGGTGATAGGTGATAAGAAAATCCGTCTTTTCCTATCACCCATCACCTATCACCTATCACTCTTTACTTATCACCTATCACCATCTAAGCAGTAAGTTTTTGGATGGCGGCGAAGAGTTTGTCGGGGTCAACGGGTTTGGCGAGATGGAGGCTGAAGCCTGCGGCGAGGGCGCGGTCGCGGTCTTCGTCCATTGCGTGGCCGGAGAGGGCGATGGCAGGCACTTTGTCGAGACCGGGCAGGCCGCGCAGTTGCGAGAGCAGTTGGTAGCCATCGACGCCGGGCATCTGAATGTCGGAGATGATGATGCCGGGCGTGCGGTCTTCGGCCAGACGCATCGCTTCGGCGGCCGACTCGGCGGCCATCACGCTGTAGCCTTTGTGCTGGAAGAGCACGTTGAGGAGTTCGAGCGTCTCGCGTGAGTCTTCGACGACGAGCACGGGGACGGTTCTCGGCGGGACGGTCGTCGCAGGCGGGGCTTGCGGCTCGACGCGCGCGGCGGGCGCGAGTGGGATGCTGAGAGTGAAACGCGAGCCACGTCCCTTGCCTTCGGATTCGGCGCGCACTGAACCGCCATGCAACTCTGCAAGCGCGCGCACGATGGCGAGGCCGAGACCGAGACCGCCGTGCTCGCGCGTCGTCGAGCCATCGGCCTGCCGGAAGCGGTCGAAGACGTGCGGCAGAAAGTCCGGCTCGATGCCGACGCCCGTGTCCGTGACGACGACGTGCGCATCGCCGCCCTCGCGGAAGGCACGCACCGAGACGCGTCCGCCCGCAGGCGTGAACTTGACGGCGTTCGATAAGAGATTCCAGACAATCTGTTGGAGACGCAGAGGCGCGCCGAGGACGGCGAGCGCCGAGTCGCAGAGTTCGACTTCAATGTTGATGTTGCGCGCCGTCGCCATACCGCGCACCGTCTCGATGGCGGCGTCGATGGTGTCGCAGAGGTTGATAGGCTCCCATTCGAGCCGGAGTTTGCCGGAGACGATGCGCGAGATGTCGAGGAGGTCGTCGATGAGACGCGCTTGCAGGCGCGCGTTGCGCTCGATGGCGTCAAGCCCCTGCGCGACGAGCGCCGTGTCGAGCGTTGCGCCGCCCGAACGCAGCAGGTTGACCCAACCGAGGACGGGCGTCAGCGGTGTCCGCAGTTCGTGTGAGAGCGTCGCGAGGAAGACATCTTTCGCGCGGTTGGCTTCGGACAACTCCTCGTTGAGCCGCTGCAACTCGGCCGTGCGCTGCTCAACGCGCCGTTCGAGTTCGCGGTTGAGTTGTTCGAGCGAGGCGCGCGCCTCCTGCTCGGCAATCATCAGTCGCCGATGTTCGAGGCCGCGCCGGACGGTCAACTTCAACTCGTCGATGATGCAGGGCTTGACGAGGTAGTCGTATGCCCCCTGTCGCAGCGCGGCGATGGCCGACTCGACGGAGGCGAAGCCCGTGAGCACGATGGCGATAGTGAAGGGCGTATGACGCCTGATTTCTTCGAGTACGGAGAGGCCGTCGCCGCCGTCCATGTGAAGGTCTGTCAGAACCAAGTCGTAGGTGCAGCGGTGGAGGCGCTCGGCGGCGTCCGCGCCGCTCGACGCCATGTCCACCTCGAAACCGTCGAGACGCAGGACTTCGCTGATGGTCAGCGCCACACTCTCCTCGTCATCGACGACGAGCAGGCGCGTCAACTCACGTCCGTTCTCCTGATGCGGCGAAGTCATAAGAAACCAGAATGTTTTTAAGTGACTACTGATTGCCGACCGCTCGGCTTCGGTTTCTCTACCGCGACGTTAAGCATGTCGAGCGCAAGGCGCAGCCCGTCAACGAGACGGCGGCGCGTGCAGATGTCGTGGAGTTCGACTCCGAGCTTCACGAGGTCTGCGGCCATGCCTGCGTTAACGCCCGTGATAATCGCCGCCGCGCCGAGCAACTTGACCGAGCGCACCGTGTTGATGAGGTGCGCGGCCGTGTAGGTATCGACCACCGTGCAGCCTGTGATGTCGATAATCACGGCCTGCGCGCCCTTCGCCCTGACGGCTTCGAGCAGCGTGGTTGCCATCTGCACGGCGCGCTGGTCGTCGAGCGTGCCGACGATGGGCAACAGCAGGATGCCGTCCCAGATTTCGACGACCGGCGTCGAGAGTTCGTGGATGCGCGCCTGTTGCGCGCGATGTTCGAGCGCGCGATGGACGGTGCGCTTGAGGTCGTCGATGACGCAGGGCTTGACGAGATAATCGTAGACGCCCTGACGCAACGCGTCGATGGACGATTCGATGGAGGCATAGCCCGTCAAAACGATGGTGACGAGCGACGGATAGCGCGTGTGCAACTCGTTGAGCAGCGTGCTCCCGTCCATGTCCTCCATCCGCAAGTCCGTCAGCACGAGGTCGTAGTAGCCGTGCTCGACCTTCTCCAGAGCCTCGCGCCCGTCGCTCGCCGTCTCGACCGCGTAGCCCTCCTGTTCGAGAATAGCGGCGGTCGTGATGCGGACGTTCTCCTCGTCATCGACGACGAGGATGCGCGACTTCTGTCGGCCGCCGGAGAGTCCTCCGCCGCCTCCGTTCGAGGCGTTGCTCACGCCACTGCCATTCTGTTTACTTCGTGCGCCCGCCATCGGCCTCTGAGAGAGTAGGGGAGTCAACGGGGAGAATGATGTTGAAGGTTGTGCCCTTGCCTTCGGTGCTCGTCACCTCGATGCGTCCGCCGTGATGGCGCACGATGTCCTGCGTCACCCAGAGACCAAGCCCCGTGCCCTTCGTCCGCGTCGAGAAGAAAGGCTCGAAGATGCGCGCCACGTCGGCTTCGCTGATGCCGCGCCCGGTGTCGCAAATCTGGATTGAGATGGTCGGCTGCAAAGCCTGTTCGTAGCGTTCGGTGGTGACGCGCACCTCGCCCTCGCCTTCGATGGCCTGCTGCGCATTCAGTATCAGGTTAAGAAAGACCTGACGCAGTTGGTCTGCGCGTGCGCGCACGGGCGGAAGCTCTTCGTCGAAGCGGCGAACGACGCGGACGCCCGCCTGCTTGAGCTTCTTTTCGATGAGGACGAGCGTCTCTTCGAGAACCTGATTGACGTTAACCCATTCGACTTCGCCTGAGCGCCGCGCGAAGCCGAGCATCTGGCGGATGATGTGCGAGACGCGCTCGGTCTCTTTTCGCGCCACGTCGAGGAAGCGCAGGTTCGATTCTTCGTTGCGACTGTTGGTCAACAGGTAGAGCGAATTCTTGATGGCTTCGAGCGGGTTGTTGACTTCGTGCGCGATGGAGGCGGCGAGGCGGCCGACGGCTGCGAGTTTCTCCGACTCGAAGAGCTGCTGCTCGACGCGGCGACGCTCAAGCTCGCGTATCTCCGAGAGGTCGTGGAGGATGGAGACGACGGCCGTCACCTGTCCTTTGGCGTCGGAGACTTCGGCTGAGGTGATTTCCATCGGCAGCGTGTCGCCCGTCTCCGGGTCTATCAGTTCGATTTCGGCCTGACGGCCGGTCTGCGTCTCGGAGGCCAGACCGGAGATGAACGAAGTGAGCTTGACGGAGTTGGCGCGGACGGCGCGCGCGGCGCGCGGGCGCATGTCGTCGCTCTCCTGAAAGAGCCGCTCGGCGCGCTGGTTGAAGAGGATGAACGTCCCCGTCGTATCGCAGACGGCGATGGGGTGGCCGACGTGTTCGAGAATCAGGTCGAGACGGTCGCGCTCGCGCCGCGCCTCAGCCTCAGCCTGTTGGAGTTTGACGAAGTTGCGCGCGAGTTCTTCGTTGGCGCGCCTGAGGTCGGTCACGTCGCGGAAGATTGAGACCATGCCGATGCGTTCGCCGCGCGCGTTCAGCGCGGGCGTCGAGATGACCTCGAAGTGGATGTCCCAACCTTCGAGCGGATGAACCAGCGTGAGGTCGCGCCCGACGACGCCTTCGGAGGCGACGGCCGCGCTCGACAGGTAGGCAGAGAAGAGCAGGTCGTTCATCTCAAGTGCGCGACGCTTGCCTTCGCTGGCGTTCTTCGAGCCGCTGAAGAGCTCTTCGGCGCGACGGTTCTGAAGCAGGATTTCGTTGTCGAGGTTTGTCAGAACGATGGGGTCGGCCACAGACTTCATGACCGATTCGACCCACTGCCGCTCCCTCTGAAGCTTCATCACGGTCGCGTTCAGGCGGTCGGTTTGGATGCCTGCCGAGATGATGCTTCCGGCGCGGTCGGCAAAGAGCGTGAGAGCGCGAAACTGCCTCGGCGTCATCGCGCTGTGTCGCGCGGCGACGTAGAGCGCGCCGATGCAAGTGCCTTCGGGCATCCAGTATTTGTCGTCGCCGTAGGGTCTGCGCGCAAACTCGCCTTCGGTTTTCTCGGAGGCGAGTTGGCTGGCGAAGAGCGGCAGCGCGAGCATATCTGTCGAGCAGCCGACGCGGTCGAGGAAATCTGCCGCCGCGTCGCCGCCGCCGCGCGTAATCCAGACGGGGCGGCCGTCGTGGACGACCGTCACGTAAGGCGCGTTGGAGTCGAGCGGCATCTCAATGGAGGAGACGGCCGCATCGTCGGGGAAGCCGACGGCCATGCGAACGCGCAGGGAGGCGCTGCGTTGGTCGATGAGCGCGAGCGCGGCGTGCGGATAGCCGAGGCCGGAGGTCGCGGTGTCGAGCGTCAGCAGCATCCGCTCCTCGACCTTCTGCGCGGCCAGAAGCTGCGTCGTCATCTCGAAGAGCAGTTCATACTCGCGCGCATGCAGAGTGGCCTCGTCCTCTTCGGCCTCGCCGATAGCGCCCGCCGCGCCCGTCGGTTCTGTCAGACGATTCTCCATACTCTAGTGATGGGTGATAGGTGATAGGTGATAGGAAGAAAGCTGTCTTCTCTTATTACCTATTACCTATCACCTATTACTTCTGCTTCAGCTTCTATCCACGTCCACAGTGACGCGGCGCGTGCGGTCGTCTTCGAGCGGCTCAGTCGTGCCCGGCCCCATCGCCGGGCGCGAGACAGCGGGCGTCAGACCGACGGCCTCTGCGTATTTCAGGTACGTGTCAATCGAGGCGACGACGACGCGCGCCTCGACCGTGATGAGGTCGATGCCGACAAGCGAGATGCGCACCCACGCATCGACGACGATGCCCTTGTCGAGCACGCGGTCGAGCACGTCAATCAGACTAGTTCCGCCCGGAGCCCTCTCAACAGCCATGTGCTTTAATACCTTTCTCCGTTGATTGAAATAAAAATCTTAACGCGTGCGACGCCCGCGCCCCTTCTTCGTCGCGCTCTTCGCCGACGATGGACGGGAGGCGCGTTCGGTCGCAGCCGCGACCGTCGAGGGTTCGTTCAGTTGTCGCACCTCGCGTTCGAGCGTGGCGAGGCGTTCACGCAGTTCGACGTTCTCGGCCTCGGCGCGCTCGGCGCGCGTCGTCAAATTCGTGTCGTAGCGCCACCAATTGAGACCGATTTGCTCGGCCTTGTCGATGGAGCAGACGAGCAGCCGTATCTGCAAGGTCAGCAGTTCGACGTTGGCAAGCGACACCTTGATGTCGCCCGCGATGACTAGTCCCTTGTCAAGAATCCTGTCCAGTACGTCAACCAGACCGGGGGGACGTGCGGTGATTAGGCTTGAACGCTCGGTTGACAATGCGCGGTTCTCCCTTGCTCTCTCTTAACGGGTCTCCTCCCACCCCGCCTTAAATCAGACGCCCGACGGGGCCGAGGTCGAGGTTAAGGTCTTCGTCCTGGAGGCCGAACTGCTCCTTCAGTTCCTGCATCTTCGCTTCCAGCTTCATCAGGGCGAGTCCTAATTCCTCGACCTGTTCTTCGCTCAAGTCACCGCCCTCCATCCGCCGCACGGCCTGCTTCTCTAGAAGCTTGCGGACGAGTTCGATGAGCGTCAGCACGAGCTTCGCCAGACCCTGTTCGACCGACTGCGCATCGACGTTGATGCGCTCCGGGAGACGGTCTGCGACGCGCCTGAGTTCTTCGATAAACTCCTGCGGGTGCGTCGTCTCTATCTCCGGCTCAACCGGACTGGGGGAATCGGGGGAATGCTCCACAAGCAGAATACTCCTATCCGTCTAACTTATTCAATCCGCGCCTTTAACAAAATAAACGTGCAATGGCGGTGGCGCTTCAGACGACGAGGCTAAATCTCGCCGAAGCTATAAGGCGGCCACGCGCCGCTCGTCAGGAAACGCAGACGCGCCTCGCGCTCGCGGCGCAGACCTTCGAGCCGCGCGCGGTATTCTGCGAGCCGCTCGCGTTCGACCAGATGCGCTGCGCGGACGACGAGCGCCTGCGCCGCGCTGAGCGTCACGCGCTCCTCTCTGACCGCATCGCCCAAGCCCTCTGCGAGCCATGCGCGAATCTCCTCTGCACGCTCGGCGAGCGCAGCCGCGCCCGCCAACTCGCGCCGCTTCGCTTCAAGAAAGGCCGCGCCGCTTCCCGCGCTTGATGAAGTCTGCGCTGCATCGTCGCTTGCAGGTTCGACGCCGAGCGCCTCGCGCAACTCGGCCTGCGTGTCCCACAACACCTTGACGCTCATCTCGACCGCGCCGCTGACGCGCGCCAGCGCCGTCGAGAGAGCCGCCTCGTTCGCTTGCAGATAGGCTGCGAGCCGCTCTGCTTCGACCAGCGTGCCGAAGCGAAAAGGAAGCGGCGTCGTCTCCGCCAGCACGCGCCCGTTGACGCGGTTGTGCGCCTCGACGTTCTCGCGCGTCAGCCTCACACGCGCGCCCTCAAACTCGCTCACCACCGCGACGAACTTTCCGAAACTCTCGACACGCACCTGTGCGTCGCCGACACCTTCGACACCTTCGACACCCTCGACGGCCTGCCGCGTCAACTCATCGCCGAGACAGTAGACGTACAGGCTCATTGCTCCGGCTCGCGTCTCTCTGCGCTCGCGCCGGTAAGCAGTTCCAGACGCTGCTCGCGCGCGCCGAGCACCTTGTTGACCGACTCGACCGAGCCGAGCAGGACGTTCAAGCCGAGATAGATGAGGTCGATGTTGGCGACCGAGATGGTAATCTCACCCGCAATCACCAATCCTCTATCAAGCACATGGTCGAGCGTCTCCAACAGAGATAGCTCGTCCTCTGCCTCCGGCTCTAAAAATTCGTTAACCATAAACCCTTCGTGAAGGCAAAAGTTGAAAGCAGCCGCCGTCGCCGAAGACACACATGCTGAGCGCGGCGCCATTTTATCCTGTCACTTTTTTTGCCTTGCTTCGTCGTTCAACGCGACGAAGTGGTAAGCAGGCCAAGGGCCTGTCAGTTCGAGGCGGAAGCCGAGCGCGGCGTGGCGTTCGGCGAGCCGTTCGGCGGCCTCGCGGAACGAGTCGAAGTCTTCGCGGCGGACGAGGAAAGCGAAGCGCGCGGCCAACTCGCCGTGCTCGTTCGCTTCGTCCTTGACGAGACGCAGCGCGACGCCCGGAGCGGCAGCCGCCAGAGAGAGTTCGCGCTCAATCTCGGCGGCGACGCGACGCGTCTCGACGCGCGCTTCGTCTGCGCGCAAGGCGTCAATCTTCTTGCGCAGCAGGTAGGCTTGACCGGGCGACGATGCGGCGGCCTGCTCGGCCATCTCGCGCAGGCGCGGACTCGTCGAAACCACGCGCTCGCGCAGGCGCGCACGCTCCACATAGACGTTGACGCCCCACTCGTCGCACCCCGCGAGCCGCGCGATGATGGCCTTAAACTCCGCGCCGCGCTCTTCAAGCAGACGTTCGACGCGCCGACGCGTCAGGTAGATGGTGCCGAAGCGCAAGGGAATCACTGCGGCGCGGCGCGCGAAGAACTCGACGGCGAACTCGTGGCGCATGGCGCGCGTCGCCGTCCACGCCGCATCCGCGAGTTGCTCCGGCAGAGCCTCCTCGCCATAAGACGCGAGCGGGACGGCGCTCACGACGGCCGTTAAATCGCCCGCCGCAATCAGCTCCAAACGCGCCGACTCCTCGACAGCACCCGGCAACTGATGACCCTCGAAGAGCGGCGCAAGCTCTACGCCCGTGCCGATGCAGTAGACGTAGAACCCTTCGGACGCACGCGCATCCGCTGCGACCCCGCCCTTTTTTGAAGCGCGCTTCGTCATCTCGAATCCCGCCAAACAATATCAGACTTTCACTTTCAAAAGGCAAACCGAAGCAGGCTCAAGGCCGCAGACCAGAGACCGCAGCGACAGGTCGCGGCTTTTCGACTTTTACCTTTTAGCTTTTTGACCTGTCGCCTTTTTCGCCGTGTCGTCTTTCGTCCACACCGCGAAGTGTGCGCGCAGAAGTTCGAGGCCGCGTATCTCGTGCGGCTGCTGCGGCGCGAGGAAAATTTCGGCTTCGTTGCGGAAGCGTCGGCGGAAAAGTTTGAGCGTCGCTTGCTGTGCGCGGCGGCGCGCGGCGCAGAAGTCGCAGGCGCGTGCGGCCTCCGTCGTGACGACGTTGTTGATGAGAAGGCGGCGCAGCGGGACTCTTAAAGATGCGAGGCTCCGTGCGAGGCGTTCGGTCTCTTCGAGGCTCATTCGTTCGGGAATGGCGACGGCGACAAACTCGCACTCGCGCGCGTCCGTGAGCAGCGCCGCCACGCGCTTGATGCTCTTCGAGAGCGCGATGAGTTCTTCGGCGACGCCTCCCCAACGCACCACGTCCTTGTACTTGAGCAGCAACTTGATAAACGTGCGTACCCACGAGAGCGCGATTTCGGGCAGTTCGAGGAAGCGTATGAGATGGCCTGTCGGCGCGGTGTCGAGGACGATGGTCGAGTAGGTCTCACGTTCGAGGAGGTCGCTGACGGCACTCAAGGCGGCAATCTCGTCGATGCCGGGAGGAGCGAGCGCGACCATCTCGCGCATCGCTTCGCGGTCGAACTGCACCTCCCAACGCGAGCCACCCGTGAGCGTCGCAAACAGTTCGTCCGTCCAGCGGCGGTAACGCTCCTTCAACTCCTCGAAGCGCGCCGCCGGGTCAATCTCCATCGCGTCCAAATTCTTCAGTCCGCCGATGCCCTTGAGATGTTCGCCGACCGTTTCATGGAAACTGTCTGAGAGCGAGTGCGCCGGGTCAGTCGAGAAGACCAGCACGCGCCGACGCGCGTCGCCTTCGGCCAGAGCGAGCGCGGCTGAGGCGGCGGCCGTCGTCTTTCCGACGCCACCCTTGCCGCCGAAGATGAGCAGCCGTCCGTCTCCGAAAGCGAAAGCATGCCGGTCGCCGCGAGAGGCGCGTGCGTCGGGTCGGCGCAAAGCTGGCGCGTCCTGCTGTTTCGTGGCACGCCCGCTCGCAGTCTTCGCGGGCGTCGTCTCCCACGCGAGGCTGGCGAAGCGGCGGAGGGCTTGCGCGCCGCGCACCTCGTTTGGCAGTAGCGGCACGCGGCGGATGTCGAGCGAGGCGAAACGCTCTGCGAGCGCCGTCAGCCAGCGCGCCTGCGCCGAGACGCGCGCGCGGCAAAAGCGACAGGCGTCGTGCTCCTGCTCGACGCGATTGACGACGAGGCTTTTGACGGGCACGCCCTCCGAGACGAGAAACTCGTGATAGCGCGCCGTCTCTTCGACGCTCAACGCTTCGGGGATGGCAACCAGCGTGAAGGTCGTGCGCGCCGGGTCAAAGAGCATCGCGCGCACGCTGCGGACGCGTTCGCTCAACTCGGCGAGAAACAGGTCAACCTCGTCGGCAGGCGCGCGTCGGCCGCCGCGTGCGAAGTGCGCGACCATGAAGCGGTGCTTCTCGGCCATCCGGTCGAGCGCGGCAATCCAGCGTGTGAAGACTTCGGGCAGGCGCAGCAGGCGGGTCGTATGACCGGAAGGCGCGGTATCAACGACGACGCGCGCGAAGCGTGCGGCGCGTTCGACCTCGCTCAACTCGAAGAGAGACATCACCTCGTCCATGCCGGGCAGCGAGAGGTCGAGCAGTTCGTTGATGTCCGATTCGTCGAGGAGCGTGCCCCGGTCGGCTATCTCTTTGAGGACGGCGCGATGTCTGTTCTTGAATTCTGTGAGGGCGCGCGTCGCGTCCATCTCGCGCGCGAAGAGACGCGGCGCATTGTTGTCAACGTCGCCGCGCGCCGCACCGGCGCGCGCAACTTCGACGAGGCGGTCGCCAATCTCCACTCCGAGACTGTCTGAGAGCGAGTGCGCCGGGTCGGTCGAGAAGAGCAAAATCTGTTCGCCGGGAGCGGCTCTCTCAAGCAGCAGCAGCGCGGCGGCGCAGGCGGCCGACGTTTTGCCGACTCCGCCCTTGCCGCCGAAGAATAGATAACGCGTCGGGGGAAGTGTGTGGACGTGCGCGCTCGCGCGCTTTTGTCTCGACGTGTTTGCGCCACGCGGCGGCGTCAACGGTCTTCGCCTCCGCCCGGCTCCCAGAATCCACCCTCGTCGTCGCCGCCCGCCTCGATGACGAGCGACGAAGACTCGGCCGTGTGAATTTGCTGAAGGGCTTCGAGTTGACGCGTCTTGATGGCGCGCAGGCGCGCGAACAGTTCGGCCTCGGCGGCGGCGTACTCTTCCTCAGAAATCTCTTCGAGTTCGAGTCGCATCTGCAATTCGAGCAGTTGCTCTTTGATGACCGTGTCGTCGTTCAACTCGCGGTCGGCAATCTGCTGAATCTGGCGCAGGATGAACTTGAAGCCGTTGACGGGAGCGAGCAGCAGGTCGTCGATGAAGAACATGACAGGAGAAGCCCTTCCCGGTCAGACCGCAGCCTTACTTCTGAATGACGTTGCTCGTCGCCTCGCCGCCGGCCTCGCCGCGTTCGAGCTTGAGGCGGATGTGGACGAAGTTGTAAGGCGGCCAGGGGCCTGTGTACTTGAACGAGAGTTTGTCTTCGTACTTGGCGGCAATCTCTTTGACCTTGCTGTCAAACTCCTGCTCGCGCTCGCGCTCGACGAGGAAGGCCGCGTTCATAATCATCTTGTCGCCGATGGGCTTGTTGGCGCGTGAGGCGACGGCCGTGTCGCGCAGGATGGAATAGACCTCGCGGACGTAGGCGTCGGCCTGGTCGGTCAACGCCGTCTCGATGAGACGGCCGAGTTGCATCCGCGCGAAGTAGGTCGAGCCGGAAGAGCGCGAAGTAATCTGTTCTTTGAGATTGCGAATCTCGTCCGTCTGCTGCTCAATCTCGGCGATGACGCGCTCCCTGTCCCAGTTGACCTTGAGACCGAATTCGACCTTGCCCTCCATCTTCGAGAGCACGTCGCGCAGCGCGTCGTAAGTTCCGCGCATCAGTTCGATGATGTCGTCTTCGGTGCGAAAGAGGACGCCGAAGGCCATCGGCAGCACGGTGAACTCGCGCATCACGGCCTCGTTGACCTGTTCGTGCGCAAAGACGTTCTCGCGCGTCGGGTCGTAGACGACCAGCGGCGTGTTCGAGACGACGGCCGCCAGCCCGTCATAATGGACGGTGTAAACCTCGTCGCCGCGTCCGCCGATGCCGACGGGGCCGAATGAGCGGCGCTCCTTCGTTTCGATGATGCAATAGACGTATTTGCCTTCGGCGGCTGACCCGGCAGGGGATTGTTCTAAGTCTGCGCTCATAAGTTTAACCCGGAAAATTGATGCCTGACGTGGGGTAATGCAGCCGAAAGTATAATAGTGCGCCGTGCGCGCCGAGTGCAACTACTATGCACGGAAACGGCGCGCACGGTGTTAGAATCATTCCTCCGTGAGAACCCGCCACCGACGGCGGACGTATTAGGAAGGGATGAGGGGCGAGGGATGAACGTGCGAGAGCATCGTCGAATCAGTCTCTTTGTCATCCCTTCGCCCTCATCCCTTAACTGAAGGAGGCTGAAGACGGCGCGGCGCGAGTGGGCAGGAAGTGCCCGGCTCGGCGCGCCCGTAAAATCTTATGAGCGAATTGAGTGACTGGCTCGAACGCCTCGGCGAGAAGATTCCCGGCTACGGCGGCTACGCCGAGCGCGAGCGCCGACGCGACCTTGATAAGTTGCACCGCGAGCATCTGGCCGACCGCCTGCGCGCCGCCAAAGCCCCGCTCAACGAGACCATGCGCGAGTTGAGCAATTCAGGGCGGCTGATGGAAATCGGCCCGCTCGACCGCGCGCTCAAAAAACTTGACCAGATTGAGAACCGCGTGCGCTTCGCCAGCTACGGCTACAGCGGCTTCTTCGACGTGGTCAAAATCGAGCAGCCGCAACTCGAAGCCCTCTATGGCTTCGACCTCGCGCTGACGCAAAAAGTGGAGGCGCTCGAACATCACGCGCGCGAGTTGCGTACACAGGCGTCGAGCGCCGACGGCCTGAAGACGGCCGCCGCCAACGTCGAAGCGGCGCTCGACGAACTCAACCGCACCTTCGACGAGCGTTCGCGCTCAATCGATAGCTACAGGGCTTAGACCTGATTTCCGGGCTCGAAGAAGATGGCTAATCAGTGCAACAATTGTGGCGCGGAGTTGTTTGTCGGGCAGCTATTCTGCCGCACCTGCGGCAAGCCGACGCAGACGCTCTCGGCCAACGAGATGCCGACGCAGGCTCTCCCGCCGAAAGCGCAGCCGGGCGCGCCGGCCAGAACGTCGCCGCTCTCAGGCTCGACGACCGCAGACTTCTATCCGCCTCCGCCGACAGGCTCTTATCCGAGCGTCCACGTGCCGCCGGGCGCGGTTGCCGGTCACGCAGGTCAGCCACGTCGCCGCCGCTCGAAGATAGTCTGGGCGGTGCTCGCCGTGCTGTTCGCGCTCGTCTGCATCGGCGCGTTCGCCGCCTTGAATGACGACCCGCCGCGCCGTGTCGTCGTCAAGAGGAAGGAGGCGAAGCAGGCGCCTGCCCCGCCGACCCTGCCGAAGGCGGGCGGCATCAGCGGCGCGACGTTGGCCGAAGACGGCGCGCAGGAGACGGACAACGAAACCATCCTCAAGAAAACTTACGCGCTCGCGACCGGAGCGACCGTCGTGCTGAAGAACGTGAGCGGCTCGATTAAGGTCGAGGGTTGGGACGAGCAGCGCGCCGAGGTCAAAATCACCAAGCGCGGCGGCACGCGCGAGCAGCGCCGCGACGTGAGCATCATCGAGGACAGCGGCGATAGGAACCTGTCGCTCGAAAGACCAATAGAAGGCGACAGCCCCGTCGAGGTCGATTACGAGGTGCGCCTGCCGCGCTCGCTCAAGTCGGTCGAGATTCGCTCGATGCGCTCGGACGTTGAACTCTCCGGCGTCGAGGGCGACATCCGCGTTGACCTCAAACAGGGCGACATCGAGTTGGAAGGCGTCGCCGGAGTCTTCGACCTGAAGACGATGCACGGCGAGACGAGGGTTGAGGTCAAGGAACTGCGCGGCGACGGCGCAAGCAAGATTACGAGCATGGCGGGCGACGTGGTACTCGGCTTCGAGGGCGCGCCCAATATCGAACTCAAGGCCAAGACGCTCGCGGGCGACATCGAGTTGGACAACGACCTCGGCCTCAAGGTCGAGAAGGGCATGGTCGGAGAGTCGGTCGCGGGACGCGTCGGCGAGGGCAAGCACCCGGTCACCATCGAGGCGATGGCCGGCGACATCAAAATCACCAGATAGCATGGTGACACGTGATAAAAGAATGGTGATAAGTGATAGGTGATAGGTGATAAGAGAAAACCTGTCTTCTCTTATCACCTATCACCTATCACTTATCACTTATCCTAAGGAGACATCATAAGCAGCATGGCAATCGAAATCTTGCAGTTTAGCGACCCGACCGGCGCACAGATTGTTCACCGCATCCCACAGAGCGGGATGACCGACATTAAGATGGGCGCGCAACTCATCGTGCAGGAGAATCAGTCGGCGGTCTTTTTCCGCGACGGCAAGGCGCTCGACACGTTCGGCCCCGGCCGCCACACGCTGACGACGATGAACGTCCCTCTCCTGACGCGTCTGCTGTCACTTCCTTTCGGCGGGCAGTCGCCCTTTCAGGCCAGCGTCGTCTTCGTCGCACGCCACACCTTTCAGGATTTGAAGTGGGGCACGAAGGAGCCGATTCCTTTCCGCGATTCGGAGCTTTACATGGTGCGCCTGCGCGCCTTCGGCAAGTATTCGATACGCGTTGCAGACCCGGCGCTCTTCGTCGCCTCCGTCGTCGGCACGCGCGGCATCGTCTCGACGCAGGCCGTCGGAGATTTTCTCCGCGACATCATCGTCTCGCGCTTGAACGACCTGCTCGGCGAAAACCTCAAGACGGTCTTCGACCTTCCGGCCTTCTATGACGAGTTGGCCGCAGGCGTCCGCTCACGCGTCGCCGAAGACTTCTCAAAGCAGGGGCTTGAACTCGTTGACCTGCTCATCTCGGCCATCACGCCGCCCGAAGAGGTGCAGAAGAAGATTGACGAACGCGCGTCGATGAGCGCTCTGGGCGACATGGACAGGTACATGCGCTACAAGGCGGCCGAGTCGATGCAGGACGCGGCGCGCCAGCCCGGCGGGGCGGCCGGTCAGGGGATGGGGCTGGGGATGGGCTTCGGCTTCGGGCAGGTGATGGCGCAGGGCATCACGGGCGGCGGCTCGCAGCAGCAACAGGGCGGACAACAGCAGCAGCAGTCAGGCGGGCAGACCGTGCCGTGCGTCAAGTGCGGTGCGGCGCTCGCGGCGGGCGCGAAGTTCTGTTCCAACTGCGGCGCACAGCAGCAGCAGCAGCAACAGGCCGCGACGAGCGAGTGTCCCAACTGCAAGGCGAGCGTGCAGGCGGGCGCGAAATTCTGCGCCAACTGCGGCCAGTCGGTCGAACCCAAAGAGTGCAAAAACTGTCAGTCGCCGCTCCAACCCGGCGCGAAGTTCTGCCCCAACTGCGGCACACAAGCTTAAAAGTCTGAAGTCTGAAATCTGAAGTCTCAAGCCTGAAGTCCGAAGTCTGAAGTCTCAAGCCGAACTGCTGTTGAGATTCCAGACTTCGGACTTCAGGCTTGAGACTTTTTTAGTATGTCGAGGGCGCGTTCGAGAGCGCGGTCGCGGCCTGTGCGGAGGTCTTCGCGCGTGGGCGCGAGGCGTTCGTGAGGGATGATGCCGACGCCTTCGAGGCGTCTGCCGAGGGCGGTGTGGAAATCCATTTCGCTGATGTCGAGTGCGCCACCGTCTGCGAGTTGATGGCGGCGTCTGAGGCCGAGCACGCAGCCGCAGGTCTGCTCGCCGACGACGACGGCGCGACCCTGTTCGACGAGCGCGGCGACGAAGACCTCGGCCGCGCTCGCCGTGCGCGTGCTCGTCAACAAGACGAGCGGCGCGCGTGTGCGCGGCAGCGCGTCGGCCGACGAGAGCATGTTGGTACGCGTGCGCGGTTCAATTTCGGCGCGCCCGTTGCGATTGGTGAAGCGTCCGAGCGGCTGCCCGGCGTCGATGAAGATTGAAGCCGCGTCGGTCATCGCTTCGGATTCGCCGCCGCCGTTCTCGCGCAGGTCGAGGACGAGGCCGCGCGCGTCGCGCAGTTGGCGCGCGAGCGCACGCGCCAGTTGCGCCGCAGTCTCCGGCGTGAAGGCGTTGAAGCTGATGAGGCCGATGCGTCCGTCGAGTCGTCGCGCGCTCAACTCGTCGGCGCGCTCGCGCAGTTCGCGTTTGAGAGAGACGCTCCTTTCGCGTCCGCGCGCGTCTCGAAAGACGGCGCGCAGGGTCGTGCCGCTCGCGCCGTCGAAGATGAGCGAGGCGGAGACGTGGCGTGCGGCGCGCGTCTGTGCGCCGTCGTCGCTCGCCCGTTCGGCGAGACTACGCGCGAGGATGTGCGAGACGGCTTCGCCTTCGACACTGACGACTGCATCGCCCGCGCGCACGCCCGCGCGCTCCGCATCCGAACCGCGCACGACGCGCACGACCAACACCTCGCCTGACACTTCACGCACGCTCAGGCCGACGGCGACGAAACGCGCCGCGCCCGTCGTCGCTCCATTCTCGCCCGGCGCGTAGACGCGCGTGTGCGGGTCGCGCAAGGTCGCAAGCATCCGGCGCAAGACCGCATAGAACTCCGCTTCGCCGCCCGCGCTCGTAGCGAGTGGAAGAAACTTCTCGCGTGTCGTCTGCCAGTCGAGACCGCCGAGCGACGGGTCGTAATAGCGCGCGGCGATGGTCTGCCACACCTCCTCGAAGAGTGCGAGCCGTCCCTCACGCGTCCCGGTCGAAACGTGAGGGCGCGAACCCGTCTGTGCGCTTGCGCGCGTGCGCGCGCCTTGCGCCGGCCAGAGCAGCGCGCAGGCAAAGGACAGAGCGAGCGAGAGGGCGAGCGGACGCCGCAGGTACTTCATGGCCGTGCGTCCTCCTTCGTCTTCGGCGGGCGGCGGAAGTTGTAACGCAGCAGCACGCGGATGGGAAACGGTTCGCCGTCGCGCGCCGCCGGTCGGAAGTGTAAGCGTTTGACGGTTTCGATGACGGACTCGTCGAGGCCATAGCCCGCCCAACGCACAATCTCGACGTGACGCACTTCGCCCTGCGCGTCTATCGCCACCGATACATCGACTGTCGCCTCCGCGCCTGCCTGCGCCGCCGCTTCGGTGTAGGCAGGACGGATGCGCCGGAAGGGTTGCGGCGGGCGGTAAGCGGAAGCGGCGGGGCTGCCTTCCTCCGGTTCATCCTGAAAGGGCGCGTCGTCGGGGTCGCGGCGCGCACGCTCGTGTTGCAGGCGCTCGTCCGCTTCGGCCTTGAGCATCCCAGCGCGCGCGTCGCGCAGCAACTCCGAACGGCCGAGCGCATCGAGCAGCAACCGTTCGGCCGCATCGTGCGACTCTGCTTCCTCGCTCAGACGACGCCACAGGACGAGCCTTCCCGTCCGTCCCGAAACAAGGAAGACCGACGCGTAAGACTCGTAGTAGAGAGGTCGCGCAGAGGACGAGCGACGCAAGGTCTCTGCATCGCCCGTCACGAAGTAGTCGCAGCCGATGGCCGACGCGAGGTCGCGCGCCTCATTCAAAGTCATGTTGAGCGAGCCGGCATAGCCTGCGCCGCGCGCCGCCGCACGCGCCTGCTCGCGGTCAACCAACTCGAACGGCCGCTCACTGGCTGCTCCCTTCGACAGAACTTCGGCCGCGCGCTGCCCCGTCTCCGTCGCGCCGAAATCCAACACGGCCACGCGCACACGCGCCGCCATCGTCTCCTGCGCGCGCGCCGACCCGACGCCCGCCCAAGCGACCACCGACACAACACAGACGACCACGAGCCTCTTCAACATAAATTAGTGATGGGTGATAGGGGATGGGTGATAGGATAAATCCTGTCTTTGTCTTATCACCTATCACCCATTACCTATCACTTCTTCCCTATCACCTATCACTTCCTTCTTAGCTTCCTTGTGATAGAGCGTGTAAATCTCTTCTTTGACTTCGGGCGGGAAGCAGACGCGGTGGAGACGGTAGCTGCGCAGGCCGCGCACGGCCTCGCTCACTTCGCTAATCTCGCGGATGCGCGGGCGCGCGTAGCCGTCCTCGACGTAGATGCGCGCCTTCGGTTCAGCGCCTTCGACCGTGTAGTAAGAATAGTAGGGAACGTCCGAAGCGTGGTCTTCGATGAAGTAATACTCCGGCCGGAAGCCGCGTGCGGCGACCGCATCGCGCGCACTGGCGAGAAAGCCCGCGCGCTCTTCGTCGGGCATGTCGAGGTCGATGGCTTTGAAGAGGCGTCGGCCGACGAAGCGGCGCGCTAAATCGCGCAGCACGGGGTCGGCGGCGTGCTGCCACTGCTTCACATGAAAGAGCACGTCCGAGTCGTCCATCTCCATGTGGTCTGCGAGCGTGAGCGGCGCGCGACGCAGGAACTTCTCGAAGGCCGTGCGCGGAGCACACCAGACCTCCTCGCCCGCTTCGAGCAATTCCAGCGCGCGTCGCAGGAGCGAGCGCAGCACGGCCTCAGCCGAGCGCAGCGTGCGATGAAAGTAGACCTGACGGAACATGTAGTAACGCGCCTGCAAATATTCCTCGACAGCGTAGAGGCCGCGCGCCGTGACGTAGATGCGGTCTGAGCGCTCATCGACGGCGAGCGCGTTGACGACCCATTCGAGGTCGTAGATGCCGTATTTCGCGCCCGTCATCAGCGAGTCGCGCAGCAGGTAGTCCATGCGGTCAACGTCCAACTGCGACGAGACGAGTTGCGCCATCCACGCGGGCTGAAATTTTCCTTCGATGATGCTGGCGACGCGACGCGGCAGGTCTGCGGCGTAGGAGCGCAGCACGCGCCCGACTTCCGTCTCCTCGCTCAGGACGGCTTCAACCGACCATGCCTCATGATGAAAGCCGAGCACCTTCTCCATGACGTGCGAGAACGAGCCGTGACCGACATCGTGCAGGAGCGCGCCGGCGCGTGCGGCGGCGCGGTCTTCTTCTTGGATGGTGTAGGACTCGCCGAGACGGTCGAGGACGCGCGTCATCAGGTGGAGTACGCCGAGCGAGTGTGCGAAGCGCGAATGTTCCGCGCCCTGATAGGTGTAGAGCGCGAGACCGAGTTGCTTGATGCGGCGCAGGCGTTGGAACTCGAACGAGTCGATGAGGCGCACCATCAGACGCCCCTCGTCCGATGTCGTGCGCAGGCGAATGATGTTGTGTACGGGGTCGCGGTAGATTCGTTCCGACATGTACGCTCGGCTGAGAGGTTGAGGCCGCCCCGTTTATTCAATCGTGTCGAGCAGGTGTCCCATCTTCTCCTTCTTCGTGCGCAGGTAGTGAACGGCCGGGTCGGCCGGTTCGACCTCGATGGAGACGCGCTCGACGACGTGTAAGCCCGCCTCCTTCATCGCCTGCAACTTAAGCGGGTTGTTCGACATCAGTCGCACGCGGCACAGTCCGAGGTCGAAGAGCACTTCGGCGCACTGCCGGTACTCGCGCAAATCGACGCCGAAGCCGAGCCGCTCGTTGGCCTCGACCGTGTCTGCGCCCTCGTCCTGCAAGGCGTAGGCGCGAATCTTGTTGATGATGCCGATGCCGCGTCCCTCTTGCAGTTGATAGACGATAGCGCCGCGCCCCTCCGTCTCGATTAACTCCATCGCGCGCCGCAACTGTCGGCCGCAGTCGCACTTGGTTGAGCCGAACACGTCGCCCGTCAGACATTGCGAGTGGATGCGGACAAGCGTCGGCACGTCGGGCTGTATCTCGCCTTTAAAGAGGACGACAAACTCCTCGTCGCTCGTCAGCGAACGATAACCGGCAATCTTGAAGACGCCGACCTCGGTCGGCAAACTCGCCGTCGAGACGCGCTCGACCGAGAGCGGCTGTTGCGACCACGAACAGTCGGCGGATTCTGCCTCCGTCGGCTTTTCTTTCAACTCTTCTTTCAACACTCGACAGCTCCTTCAACCTTGAAACGGCTCGCCGCGCAGGCAAGTCAGACGCGGCGCAAACTCGGCGCGAATGGTCAACGATACTGTGATTATAGGAGAGGCGGCGCGCGCTCACAACCGTTGCCGGGCGCTCGGCGTGCGCGTTAAGATTGCAGTTCAGGTGAGCGAGGATTCACACGAGAAAACTTTTACGGACGCCCCTCTCGGCGTGGCGAGCGACGCGTCGGGGCGCGAGCGCCGCCCCGTGCTCGTCTTCCTGCGCGGCGAACTGCTCGCCGCTCCCATCCCGCTCGAACGCGACGAAGTGATCCTCGGCCGCGCTCTCGAAGCAGACGTGCG
>DASZCR010000360.1:0-7040 GCA_035942915.1 Pyrinomonadaceae bacterium
GAGTTTCACGCTGGCGACGCTCAGACGCTCAAGGGAGGCGATGCTCTTAGAGTAAGTCTGTGTTGAGTGTCCGAAGTGTTTTTTGTAACTCTTGGCGTGTGATAACGCCTTCGCGGATGAGACGCGCGGCGTCGCCCGTGATGTCGAGGACGGTGGAGGGACTATCGGTGCGAGCCTCGCCCCCGTCGAGTATCAGTTCGATGCCGTGCGGAAAGTAACGCGCGACCTCTGCGGCCGTGCGCGCGGGCGGCTGTCCGGCCGGGTTGGCGCTCGTGGCCGTCAGCGCACCGCCGCATGCGCCGACGAGCGCGCGCACCTCTGCATCGTCCGGCAGGCGTATGCCGATAGTCCTCGTCCCGGCCGTCAACTCGTCAGGCACTTCCACGCGCGCGCGCACGACCAGCGTCAGCGCGCCCGGCCAATGGCTCGCGGCCAACGCGTCGAGCAGACGCGCCTCTCCGTCGAGGAAACGCGCGACCTGTGCGGCGTCCGAGATGACGACGAGAATCGGCTTCCCTTCATCGCGCCCTTTGAGGGCCTTGAGCGCGCCGAGCGCCGCCCGATTGAACGGGTCAACGCCGAGGCCGTAGAATGTGTCCGTGCGAAACGCGACGATGCCGCCACGCGCGACGGCCTGTGCGGCCTGCTTGTGAGACTGTATGTTGTCCTGTCGGATGTCGGTATCTCCTTACGATGTGCGTCTATTTTAATCTAAGGCCGGGAGAACGAAAAAGATGAGCGGCGAGCGTGCAGGATTCCTGACGCGTGGCGCACGCGCGGCGCGTTTCGCTCTGCGCGAGCCTAGCTCGGCGCTGCTCGTCGTCAGGATGGCCGCGTGGGTTATGGCGTTGACCTGTCTGGCGCACGCGCTCCCGCTCCCGCGCGTGATGCGTATCATGACGCCGCTTACGCGGCGCAAGCCTGCGGCAGACCCTTTGGAGGTGCAACAGCGGCTCGCGCGTCTGCTCGACCTGCTGCTGGCGACGAACACTTTCGTCTTTACGCCGACCTGCTGGAAACGCGCGCCTGTCCTCTATCGCTTCCTCGCGCTCAACGGCATCGAGTCGCGCATCGTCTTCGGCGTGCGGAGAGACGGCGAGCGACTGTTCGACGGCCACGCGTGGCTCGAATCCGGCGGCGAGCCGCTCCTCGAAGCGCATCCGCCCGTCTACACCGTCACCTTCTCCTTCCCTTCCTGAACCAAACTTCAACGCAAAAAGCCCGTGCGCGCGTTCGTCCTCAGACGTGAGCGCGCGCACGAGCGTCGAAAGGCTGTCTGCTTTCGTGAGACTACGGAAGCGCCTCGATATTGATATAGAACTTGAAGCTGCCCGTCTGCTGAAGTCCCAACAGGAAGCGCAGGTTGATGCTCGCGCCGGGCGCGAGCGGCGTTGCCAGCGTGATGGTTCCGGCCGAGAGCGACGAGTTGAAGCCGCCGCCGTTCGGTTGAGAGGGCGGCTCTTCCAGCGTCGTCCCGCGCACCGTCACGGTGCAAGGCGTCGTGCCGCCGGGACAGGTCGCAGGGTCGTTGATACCGCCGACAACCACATCCGTCGAAGTCCTCGGCCGCATGTCGGCGATGCCGGAAGGCGCGGGGAAGGTCGTGATGTCAATGACGCGGAAGCGCAGGCGGGTGACGTTGGCTCCCGTGTTGTTCGTGTAGCGACGACGAATGTCGAGCGTGCCGAACGTCGAATTGTTGGCCGGGTCGGACGTGGTGTCGCGCACGCGGTTGGGCGGCGAAGAGGCGGCAACCGTCGCATCGAGCGACGCGCCCGGAAGCAACGCGTTGCGCTGGATGGGCGAGGAGAGATTCTCCGGCCCCGGTGCTCCGAGACGTTGACCTGCACCGGCCGAAGTGCCGTTGGTATCGACGAAGACGAAGTCCGCAGCGTTGTTGTTCGTATCCTTAGGCAGACCGTTCTGCGGGCAAGTGCCGAAGGTTGTGATGCTGCCTCCCTTGCCGCACAGGTCGCGGTAGAAGGAATAATCAATCGAGAAGGGTGTCAGCGCCGGATAGCCCGTGCCTTCCTTGTAGAGCGTGTTGGCTTCTGAGGTTGAGCCGACCGCGTCGAGACGGTTCGCCAGCGTGAAGTTGGCCGGGTTAGCCGTGCTGAAAAGCGCGATGCCTGCGTTATCCGGGATGTCTGTCGTGTAGGTGGCATCGCCTGTCGCGGTCGTCCCGTTACCGGCCGGATAAGCGGCGAGCGAGTAGCCGACCGAGTTGACGCCGAGATAATGCCCGCGCGCAGGAATCACCGTGCCGTTCGGGATGGTGAAGCGCGTGACGCCGTTCGAGGCCGCCAGCGCGAAGCCCGCCGAGCCGTCGAAAGCGTTGACCGTCACGTCCGAATCGCTGTTGTTGTAGATTTCGACGAACTCGTCATTTGCGCCGTTCGGCCCGCGCACGCGGAACTCGGAGATGATGAGCGGCGTTGCGGGCGGCGCGACGACGTTGTACTGGAACGTCGTGGCACAGCCGGTCGTCGAATCTGTGCAACTGAAGCATCCCGTACAGGTGCCGCTATTGGAGAAGACTTCGGGGCCGCCGCCTGAATGCCATGCGCCGATGATGTACTTGACGGTTGTGCCCGCCGGTTGCGGCGGGATAGCGCCGACCGCCACGTCAACAATCTGACAGCCCTGTGTCTGGTCGGAGTAGGTCGAGTTGTAGCTGGCGACGGCGACCTGCGTCGTCCCCAAAGGCGTGCCGAAAGAGCCGGAAGGGTTCGAGCCGTCGGTCGTGTAGTAGACGCGTAACTGATTGGTGAAGAACTGAAACTCGATTTTGAAGTGCAGCGTGTAGGTTTCGGGCGAGAAAATCTGGAAACCGGCCGCGCCGCTGCGGTCTGTGTTCTCGACGTAGCGACCGGCAGAGGTGTCCGTCCCGCCGCTCGGACAGGTTGGTGTGGCGACGAAGTTCGCGGTCTGTTCGTGATAGACGAAGTTGGCCGTCGCGAAGGCGTTCGACGAGCAGAGGCTGACGAGCGCGCAGGTCGCAACGGTCAGCAAGAACTTACGCATAGGGAGTCTCCTTGTGGAAAGTTGGAAGGCAATGATGTCGGCGTTCGAGTCGCGACAAGATAATGTTATCGTTTGCTCACAACGCTACTACGCAGCCGGTATAGACGTGCAACAATTCAAAGCAAGTAAGGTGTATTGGTCACCGCCGCAGGATACGGCTCGCAGGCAGGAAACCTTCAGGGCGACGTGGAATTTAACACGCCGCTTGATTGTCGTCAAAGATGGCTTCGTCGCCCTTTCAGACGGCGCACAAACGCAGGCCAATCGACGAAGACGAGATACATCGCCAGTTGATGCGGGAAGAAAATGTTCATCAAGACGAGCGTCGAGAGATGAAACAGGACGCCCGCTCCCAACAACCACCAGCGCGCCCTCCGCGACCAGACGGCCAACGGGAACAGCAGTTCCCACGCGAGCACCAATCCGACGGCCATCGGCGTCAAACTCAAAAACTCCGGCAGCCTGAAGGCCAGACGAAACTGCGTCTCGTGCAGGTTGTCGAGCGAGTTGACGATGGCGAGCACAGGCAGCGTGTCTGCGCTCAGGTAGTCGAGGCCGCGCACGCGCAGTTTGATGAGAGCCGAGCTGAAATAGACCCATGCCAGCAGGACGCGCATCAGCAGTATCGGGTAGCCGTAAGCGAAGCCATCGGCGCGCCGCCGCGCACGCCCCTTCAGACTGTCGATAGAGAATCCGTCGCCGCAGGGCGTGAAGGCGAGGACGACCAGATAGTAGACACCGAGCATCTCGTCGTGATTGAAGTGGCCGAAGCTGCGCAGGAGTCCCTGATAAAAGAGGACGAGCAGCGCAGAGCTCTTCGTCGTGTACGGCGTCAGATACCCTGCGGCGCTCGCCGCCAGCGAGACCACCATCACGCATTGAAACGCGAACATGCCGCCCGGCGTGAGCAGTAGTTCGTAAACTTCCCAAGGGATTAACTGCATCGCGCCGGTCGGGCGCAGGATGGTGACGGGCAGGCGGCCGAGGTTTGAGAATGAGGTGAGCAGGACGGAGACGAGGAAGACGCCGTGAACGCACGCGCGCACCGCGCCGAGCGCCTCCGGCGTGAGAGGGACGAAATCGTTTAGAGTTCGACGCGCCACGTTTCAATCAACTTGTCGTAATCGCCGTAGCGTTGCCCGTCCCACTCGAAAGCGTCAACGCGTAGCGCCTTGAGCCTGCGGCCGTCTTGTGCGGGGAGGCGCGAGTTGTAGATTGCGCCCCACGCGCGCAGCAACGCCGACATCCGTATCCCACGCGGCAGACGCTCGACGCCGCCGAACAACTCCGACAGTTTCGCGTTGTCCAGGTGCGGCCTTCGTATCTTGAAACTCGCGTTGGCGTCCACGAAAGCGACCATGCCCCAGTTGAGCGACGAGAGCGCGTCGGTCAACTCCGACGCGCGCACCTCGACCGTCTCGCCCGTCTGCGTCTCGCCGCTCAATCTGTAATAAGTGAACGCCTGTCGCTGGCCGCCGGTCATCATCGTCCACGCGGTCACGGGATAGGTACTTTTGAGCAGGACGAAGGAGACGAGGAGCGGCAGGCAGACGGCGACGGTAAGAGCGACGTAGCGTGCGCGGAGGCCGCGCACATCTGGCGCGTCGGCGCTCTCATCTGCACGTCGGTCGGCGGAGGGAGTTGTCATCTCGTGCGCAGGAAGGCGCGTCGCACGCACGACGGGCGCACGCGCTAACTTTGGACGACGAGTTTATTCGACTGAAAACTACGCAGGAGTTTCTCGACGCTCTCGGTCGCGTGCTCACGCGTCACGTCATAGACGGCCGTCAGTTCTTCGACGACTTCGCGCGTGCTCTTGCCCTGTTCGAGCGCGCGCCAGACGAGCGCCGCCGTCTCGTTCAACTGATAATACCGCTTCGTGTTGAGGTCGACGAGAACGCCCTCGCCGTCGTCGAACTCTGTGAAGACGATGTGATTGTGCGGAGTCACCCGAATGTCATCCATTGTATCGGTCGTCGTGTAGCTGTGTTCGTCTGCGAGCGATGCCTACAGGGTCGTGCTGAGCACGGGCAGCGCGCGCGAGTTGCGCGCAGACGCGGCGCGCCAGGGCATCTTGCCGAAGTCGTTCATACAGAGCAGGCAGGGCGACGCCGTGTAGAGGTCTGCTTCCACGCCGCTGGCGGCCAGCGCGGAGAGCGCCTCACGGCGGCGCGCGAGTTGTTCTTCGACGACGCGCTTCAGCCGTGCATAGCCCTCTGCGAAGTCTTCGCGCGCGAGGTCTGCAACCACGTCCGGCTCGTCTTTGGTTGCGCCGCGAAACCCTGAGATGTTGCAGCAGAGCGAGAGTCGCCCACGGTAATCGACGTTGGCCGTCAGACCGAGCAGCGCGTTGCAGGGCGGCGCGGGGTCTGTGTTGGCGTAACCCACGTCGATGGAAATCTTCATCTTGAAGATGGAGCGCAGCGTGGCTATCTCCTCCTCAGCATAGCGCCGTTCGGCGAGAGTCATCGCCGACTCGTCGAACGCGCCGGAAGTCGGGAGCGTGTGCGCGAAGCTCAGGGCGTCGGCGCCGAGACGCGCGGCGAGCAGGGCTATCTGCTCCAACTGCGGCACCACGTCGCGGCGCAGCATGACTTTGACATGGAACTTGATGCCGCCCGCGCGGCAGCGTGCGAAGGCGCTGATGAGACGATTGAAAGAGCCTTCGCCGCGCCAACCGTCATGCGCCTCGCGCGTCGCGCCGTCGAGGCTGAAGGCTACGTGGTCGATGGTCGCGCGGTTGGCCGCCAGCGTCGGCCAGACACGCTGAAAGTGCCAGCCGTTGGTCACGAAACTGGCCGTCAGTCCTTCATCGCGCACAGCCTCGATGACTTCGTTGAACTTCGGATGCAGCGTCGTTTCGCCGCCCGTGAAAGAGACGTGACGGATGCCCGCGCACTCGCGCGCTTCTCTGAGGATGCGACGCAGCAGGTCGATGGGGAGATGGCTGGCGCGCGTGTGATAGAGCGCGTCCTCGTCGCGCAGACAGTAGCTGCAATGCAGATTGCAGATGTTCGTCAGCTCGACGATGAGCCACGACAGCGTAGCGGAAGGCTGTGCAATGTCTGGCGCAGTCTTCATCATCAAGCCTTTGTGTGTGCGGCGAGCAGTTCGGCGGCGAAGCCGGGGCGCTCGACGATGTCGCGGCCGGACTCGATTGAGTAAGAGTCGCACTGACGCGCGAGCAGAGAGAGGACGCGCAGGTGCCTGCGCGCGACCGGAGCATCGTAGCTCGACCAGGGACACATCCGCAGCAGACGCGCCATCGCTTCCGGCTGCGACAGTCTGGTGACGCGGCTCGCAGCTTCGCCCGTGATGACGGGGAAGAAGAGCGCGCGCGGCAGACACCTGCGCGAGAAGGCCGAAGGGAACATCACGAGCGGGTCGAGTTGTCGCTTACGCGGGTCACATTCCAGAGGCGCGCGTGCGGCGCGTTCGAGGTGGGGCGGAGCGCAGGAGGTTATCGTCGCTTCCGTCAGAGAGAAGACGCGGCGCAGGCCGTGCGCCGACACGCGCGAGCCATCTTCCTCGCCGAGCATAATCACGTCGTCCGTCAGATACCGCCAGCCGCTCTGCGCGAGCCGCACGGCGAAGGTCGATTTGCCGCTGCCCGACGCTCCGACGATGAGCACTCCTGCGTCAGAATCGGGCGGCGCGACGCCCGCCGCATGTAACTCGAAGAGACCGCAACGCCTCAGCGCGGCCTGCGTGCCGTAGAAGAAGAGCCGCGCCAGCGCAAGCGAGAACGGCTCCCGGCCGTCTTCGTTGACCCATATCTCGACGAGCCTGCTCTCCGGCGCGTGAACGAGGATGCCTGAGTTGCCGACCGCCAGATGAGAGGTCGTCTGATTCGTGTAGCAGATACCGTTCGAGATATCGAACCGCTGGAAATGGTGCGGCACGGGCGGCGGCACGGCGCGCCTGACCTCGACGACGCATCCCTCCCGAAACCCTTCGTCCGAGGACGCGCGTTCAAAGTGCCACGCGGCGATGAACTTCTCGACCCAACGCGCAGA
>DASZCR010000361.1:0-12020 GCA_035942915.1 Pyrinomonadaceae bacterium
GCGGGGCGCGTTCGTGTCTGTCGTTTAAGAAGCCTGCTGCTACGGCGCGGGAGTTTTTCAGTTGGGTGTGACGACGATTCTGTTCTCGACGCTACGCACGCCGCGCACGCTGTAAGCCAATCGCTGCGCGCGTTGTTTCAGTTCCTCAGAGTTGACCGTGCCGTTGAGCGTCACCTTGCCTTCGAGGACGACGGCCGTCACGTCTGCGCTGTTGAGCGTGGCGTCGTCGCTGAAGGCGCGGTCAACGCTCGCTTGCAGGGCGGCGTCGTTCGAGGCGCTCGATTCGCGCGCAGGGGGCGCGGTGGTGGTTGCGGGCGCAGTCGTCGTGGCAGGCGGCGCGGTGGTCGTCGGCGGCGGAACAGTGACCGGCGCGGGCTGCGTGATGACGGTCGGCGTCTGTGGCACGACTATCGGCGTCGGCTGCGTTACGGCAGGCTGCGGCGCGTAGACGGGTGGCTGCTGCGCGTATGGCGTCGGCTGCCCGGCGGCGCTGACGTTAACGCTCGTCTCCCTGTCCTCTCCGCGATTCATCATGAAGAGGAAGACGATGGCTGTGGCGGCGATGGCCGCGAGCGCGACGGCGGCGACCATCCCGGCCGAGTAGCCGCTGCGTTCGGGCGCGCGCACCGTCTGTGAATGGACGACCTCGCGCCGCGCCGTCGGCGTCTCGACCACGACGCGGCTGCGTCTTTGATGCTCTTCGTCGTAAGACATAAAGAAGTGTTCTCCGAATATTGCAAGACTGTCGGGAAAGTCTCTGGGCTGATGTCGGCGAGGTGCTAGAGGTTCTGGTTTAAGCTGCGTGGCGGCGGAAAGCCGTCAAAGCAGGGGAACGGTTTTTGAAATATCGCAGGTGATACATACTTCAAAAGACCCGCTCCCCCATCCTTGTAAACGTCGTGCCTTAGAAGCGACGACGCGCGCGACGGCTGCGGCTGTAGAGATACCCACTCGTACCGCCGATGACTGCTCCGGCCGTTGCCGCCTTCTTACCACCCACTACACCACCGACGCCGGCACCGGCCAGTGCGCCGCCCGCCGTCGTCGCCAGAGCGCGGTTGCGACCCTTGAAGTGGCGACGCGCGGCTCTGCGGTTCATTGCGTAGACGGTCGCGCCGCCGCCGCCGATGGCCGCGCCTTTCTTGCCGCCGATGAGTGCTCCGGCCAACGCGCCGCCGCCGATGATGGCCGCCGTGCGCGCCTTGCGTCCGAAGCGCGAACGCCGCCGACGGTCTTGACCGAGCGCCTCAGGAATCAGCGTCGTCGCCAACAGCAGAAGGCATATCACAGCCGCTAGAAATTTTTTCATCAGATTTCTCCTCACTAACCGTCGCTGACAAAATTACTCAGGAGAGTTTCCTTAACTTACACAGGCACTCTCGTCTGCAAACGCTATTCCGCATCACGCGACCGTCGGAGAATCGCGCCAATCAACGCCGCTTCAGCCATTTAGCACGCCGCGCGCCGACCCCTACGGTTCACCTTCCAGACAAGCTTTGTGTACGCGCGTACTGATTTAATGCTGCCGTCCGAGCCGTTTGACCCGGCAGAGTCGCTCTCGCATAATCGGCGCATGAAGACGGCCATCATTCATCATCCCATCTTCGAGCAGCACGACACGGGCGAGGGACACCCGGAAAGCCCTGAACGCTACGGCGCGGTCATGCGTGCGCTGCGCGCAGACGCGTCGCTCTGGTCGAACCTCGTCGAACTCGAAGCCCCTGCGGCGGCGCGCGGCGACGTGCAGGCCTGCCATACGCCGCAGCTCTTCAAACACATCGAGCGCGCCGTCAGTTCCGGGCAGGGCTATCTGGACGCCGACACGGTTATCTCCATGCGCTCGCTCGACGTGGCGTTGCGGACTTCGGGCGCGTCCTGTCGCGCCGTCGATGTTGTCATGCGCGGCGAGGCGCGTAACGCCTTCGTCCCCGTGCGCCCGCCCGGCCATCACGCCACGAGCGAACGCGCGATGGGCTTCTGTCTCTTCAACACGGTGGCCGTCGCCGCGCGTTACGCACAGTCGCGCTACAGAGAGGTCGAGCGCGTCGCCATCGTTGACTGGGACGTGCATCACGGCAACGGGACGCAGGGCATCTTCTACGACGACCCGACGGTCTTCTTCTTCTCGGCGCACCAATACCCCTGGTATCCCGGCACGGGTTCGCGCGGCGAGACGGGGACGGGACGCGGGCGCGGTTACACTCTGAACGTGCCCGTGCGCGCGCGCACTCCGGCCGCCGAACACCGGCGCATGTTCGAGACGGCGCTCGAAGAGATTGGAGCGAAGTTTCGTCCAGACTTCGTCATCATCTCGGCAGGGTTCGACTCGCACACCTCCGACCCGCTCGGTCAACTCAAACTCGAAGACGAAGATTTCGTGTCGATGACGCGCTCGGTCAAGGAGTGGGCGCGCGAGACGTGCGGCGGTCGCGTCGTCTCGTGCCTCGAAGGCGGCTACAACCTCGACACGCTCGGCGCGACCGTCCGCGCACACGTCGCAGAGCTATGCGCCGACTGAGTAAATCCGCGAAATGGCAGCCGCCGCGTCTGTGCTATCATCTCCGGAAGAAGAGTCACGCGTTGGCACGAGGCGAGACGAAGATGTCTGTTCAGCTAGAGCGATATCACTTCACCACCCGCGATTTCTACCGCATGCTTGAGGCAGGCATCCTCACGGAGGACGACCGCGTCGAGCTGATTAACGGCGAGGTGTTGGAGATGACCCCGACCGGCAGCCGACATGCGGGACACGTCCTGAGACTGTCCACACTCTTCACGGAATGCTTCGGTCGCTCTGCCCTCATCAATGTCCAGAACCCCGTCCGCCTTGACGATTTTTCCGAGCCGCTGCCCGATATCAGTGTGCTCAAACCGCGCGCCGATTTTTACTCAGAAGCGCACCCGACTCCGGCCGGCGTGCTGTTAATCGCAGAGGTCGCCGATAGTTCGATTCAGTACGACACGCGCGTCAAAGTTCCGCTCTACGCGCAGGCAGGGATTCCCGAAGTGTGGGTCGTGAATCTCAACGAAGACGTGTTGGAGGTTTACGCGCAACCGGAGCAGGGTGCTTACAGCTTTGCGCGCAGGTTCCGGCGCGGAGAGGAAATCGCTTCGTCGCTGCCGGGCGCGCAGGCCTTGAAGGTCGCTGCCGTGCTCGGTTGAAGAGGACGGGAACTTCAGACGCGCCGGGAGCGTTACAGACAAGGCACGCAGCCGAACTTTTGTCGATTGACGTGAGCCGCCGGAGGAAGAGTCCGAGGCGGCTTTTCGGTTTTCAATCGACACGGTTTTTTGAGAGGCATGATGGCTTCGCTCACTTACAGGCAACTGCTCACCGGCAACCGCTCATTCAGAAATCTGTGGGCGGGGCAGGTCGTCTCGGAACTCGGCAACTGGTTCAACTTCATTGCCGGACTCGGACTCGTGCGCGCCGTGACGAACGCCTCGCCGGAAGCGACGGCCATCCTCGTCATTCTCAGGATGATGCCGTTTGCCATCTTCGCACCGCTCGCGGGCGCATTCGTTGACCGCTGGCCGCGTCGCGCCGTGATGCTCGTCTCCGACGCGGCGCGCGCCGTCCTCGCGCTCGGCTTCATCCTCGTGCGCGACGCCGAAGACCTCTGGCTCGCCTACACCTGCACGGTGCTCTCGACGCTGCTGGCGGCCTTCTTCGAGGCGGCGCGCAACGCGGCGCTGCCGAACGTGGTCGGCGACCGGGGTTTGCTCGCCGGAAACGCGCTGATGTTCTCGTCGCGCTTCCTGCTGATGTCTGTCGGCTCGGCGCTCGGCGGGACGGCCACCTTCTGGCTCGGCTACGAAATCGCCTTCGTCGTCAACGCGCTCTCGTTCGTCGTCTCGGCCTACTCGGTCTGGCTCGTCCCGGAAAAGGACTTGCGCGCGCGCACAGACTCGGCGGCAGAAGACGGCACGGAAGCGCGTGCAAAGGGCGGGCGTCTGCGCGTCTTCGCAGACGTGCGCGACGGGTGGGTCTTCATCGCGCGGCGTCCGCTGGTGGCGGCCATCATCGGCATCAACATTCTGTGGGCGACCGGCGGCGCGCACAATCTCATCTACGACCGGCTCGGCGTCATCTTCTCGCAGGGCGAAGGGTGGAACTCCGATGCGGCCGTCTCGGCCATCTACGCGACGGTCGGCGCGGGACTCTTCATCGGCATGATGCTGGCGCATCGCGTCGGCTCGAAGGTCGAAGTGCGCGGCGCGACCCCCGCCTTCATCGGCTGGACGCTCATCGCGCACGGCATCTTCTTTGCGCTCGCCGGATTGATGCCGACGCTGTGGGCGGCCTGTCTGATGATTCTGCTGTCGCGCGTCGTCGTCGGCGTCGAGTTCGCCGTGCAGGAGACGCTCCTGATGCGTCTGCTGCCGGACGACTATCGCGGACGTGTCTCGACGACCGACCGCGCGGCTGAAATCATGATGGTCAGCATTGCGACGGCGGCGGCCGGTCGGCTGCTCGATGCGGGCGCGTCGGCGCGTGCGCTGACGGTCGCCTCCGGTCTGCTCTCGGCGACGCCGGGCGTGATGTGGCTGCTGCTCTTCGCGGCAGGCAAACTGAGCATGCCCGCACGACGAGAGACCGAAGACGAGGACGCCGAACGAGCCGCCCTCGCATCCGCCGGCTAATCACGCGACGATTCGACCGGGAGACGCTTGATGAGTGAAGAGATGTCTGGAGAGACGCGCGCGCAGGAGTGGGCGAGGCGTGTGAGAGTGTGGCTGCGGCGCGTGATGCCGCGCGTCGCCGTCGTCGCCGGGGCGCTTTTAGTCCTGCGCCTGTTCGCGGCTAACGCCTTCATCAACACGGCGGCCGGACGTCTCTTCAACGCCGTCGTCATCCTGCTCGTCCTGTGCAGCCTTCTCTACTACGGCTCGAAGTCCCTGCGTTGGGCAAAGCGTAAACTGCTCTGGCGCGTGCGTCGGCGTCTGGTCATCACGTACCTGTTTGTCGGGCTTACGCCGATTGTGCTGCTCGGTCTGCTCGGCCTGCTCGCCTCTGTACTCGGCGCGGGACAGGCCATGTCGCGCGTCGTCATCGTCCACGTCAACGCGACCGAGCGCCACACGCTCGACTCCGCGCGCACGCTCGCCGATGCCGTCTCCACGCTTCCGCCGACAACCACGCAGAGAGAAGCGCAGGCGTGGCTCGCAGAGCGCGCGTCGCTTATCAGGGCGACGCTGCCGGGGGCGCGCGTCGCCGTCTGGCGCGGCTCGGACGATGACGACCCGCACGCGCTCGGACAGGGAGGCGCGGCGCAACTTGCAGACGAGCCATCGGACGAGAACAGTCGCGGCGTCGGCTCTGATACGACGCCGGTCGGCGCGCCTCTCCCGGCATGGCTCGCGGGACAGACCGAGTGGAGCAGTTTCTCTTTCGTTCCGCCGACAGACGCTTCACCCTTCGGCGCGCCGAGCCTGCGTGCGCTCGTGCGGCGCGGCGGCGCGGGCGCGCGTGCGACGGCCGTGCTGCTGGTCGTTCCTGTCAGCCGTGCGCTCGTCGGTCAGTTCCGCGAGATGGCAGGCATCAACCTGCGCCCGTACTTTCTCGGCGCGGAAGAACTCGCCGCGCGCACCGACGGCAGAAGCGTCCGCATCGGCTCGACCGACAACTGGCGTCGGCGCGAGGCGCGCACCGACCTCGACCAATTCGGCGAAAACATACAGGGCGTCGGCAACTACATCGTCGTCCTGCCCGCGACCAACTGGGTGTCGGGCGTGACGGACACGCGGCTCTCCTTCGTCTTCAACTTCTCATGGGCTGACGCGCGACAGCAACTCGTCGCCGGAAGCAGCGTCGGTCAGTTGTTGCAACGTATGTTGCTCATTACCTCCGGCCTCTTCCTCGCGCTCGAACTGGCCGCGCTCGCCGCCGCCGCATGGATGACGCGCGCCGTCACCGGCATGGTGCATAAACTTCACGTCGCCACAGAGTTCATCAAACGCGGCGACTTCTCGCATCGCATACGCGCGCGCTCGCACGACCAACTAGGCGAGTTGGCCGTCGCCTTCAACGAGATGTCTGCAAACATCGAGGCGCTGCTGGCCGAGCGCGTCGAGCACGAGCGACTTGAGCGCGAGCTGGAAATCGCGGCGGAGGTGCAGGCGCAGCTCTTCCCGCGTCACGTGCCGTCGCTGAAGACGGCCGAGATGACGGGCGAGTGTCGCGCGGCGCGCGGCGTGGCGGGCGACTATTACGACTACATCGAGATTGCGCCCGGCCGCGTCGCCGTCACGCTCGGCGACGTGTCCGGCAAAGGCGTCTCGGCCGCGCTGGTAATGTCGAACTTGCAGGCCGCGCTGCGTGCGCAGGTCGGCATCATCGCCGAACGCGTGAAGATTGCCGAGCGGGCGGCGGCGGCCGTCGCGGGTGTGACGGGCGTCGAGGCGACGGCCGAAGCTCCGTGCGGCGTGGCCGGGACGGACGACGCGTGCGCCGTCGCAGACATCGCCGACCAGATTAACTCGCAACTCTGTCGGAGCACTGATGCCAACCGCTTCGCCACGCTCTTCCTCGCCCTCTACGACGACCACACGCGCACGCTGCGCTACACGAACGCAGGCCATAACGACGGCTTGCTGGTACGCACGGACGGCTCGGTCGAACATCTACGCGAAGGCGGCACACTCGTCGGCGCGTTCGACTTCGCGCGCTACACCGAAGCGCAGACCGAACTCCGCGCGGGCGACCTCCTCCTCGTCTTCTCCGACGGACTGAGCGAAGCGCAGAACGTGACGGGCGAGGAGTACGGCGAAGAACGGCTCGCGCAATTAGCCGTCGCCCACCGACACCTCGCCGCCGACCAACTGCGCCACGCCATCTTCAATCAGGTCGATGCCTGGACAGGCGGCCGAGAACGCGGCGACGACCAGACAGTAGTCATCCTCAAAGCGAAGTGATAGGGGATAAGTGATAGGTGATGGGTGATGGGTGATAGGAAAAAAGCTTTTCTCTTATCACCTATCACCTATCACCTATTACTCATTTCTTATCACCTATCACCCATCACCTATCACTGTTCTATGCTGTGACGATGGTGGCGCGGACGCCGAGGAGTTCGGAGAAGTCTTTGGCGTAGATGGTGCCGACTTTGCGTACGCGGCGCATGGTATCGACGAGCTCTTCGGTCGAGATGAAGCCGTCTTCGGTGTGTGCGACAGCCCAGTTGGGGATGTGTGAGGCCGTGTCGAGGAGCTCTTCGACGTGGCGTAGATACTGTTGCTTGGTTTCGGCGCGTGCGCCGAGGCGTCCTTCGCGCGCCTGCTCAAACTCGTCCCAGAATTCGTCGCCGCTGCGCACCCATTCCTCGCGCCATGCCCAGACGGAGTTGCGCGCGCTGCGACGCTCGCGGCGCGGCAGGCGCAGGAAAAGCAGGTCTGCCTGCTCGCCCGCGAGGAAGTCGCGCGCCTCTTTGTTGGCGCTCAGGTTGCGCTGCGAGTTGTCGTAGGGCGCGCCCTCCGCGTCCCAGAGGCGCTCGAAGACGCGCGAGAGCGGCTGTCGCAACTCGCGCGTCTCTTCGTCGAACGAGAGCGCGTAGTCGCCGACCGAGAGGCCGAGGTGCAAGGCGAGCGAGCGCCGCGCAGGCGTCTCCAACTTCTCCACGTTCTCCCTCACGTTATCGAACCACCACGCATCCGTCTCGCCGAACCACTTCCGCAGCGCAGGGTTCGAGAGCCGATAGCGCGGCACGTAGGCGTCTTCGAGCACCGACGCAACTTCGTCTTTCGAGAGCCGCTCGGAGTTGTTCTCGACGCGCGCCGACGCGCGGACGGAAGCCCAACGCGCCGCGTCGTTCGAGGAGACGCGCACGCCCCAACGCTTGACGTAAGCATCGAGGACGGCCTCTCCGGCGAAGGGGTTGGCGAGCGAGCGAAAGCGCAGGCGGCGCAGGACGCCCAACTCGAAGGCGAGCCAGCCGTCAGGCAGGTGGTCGAAGGTGCGCGAGAGTGTCATCTACAGTTTTAAAGCTGAAACGTCTGACGCTTCAGTGTCCGGCGGTTTCGCTTCCAGCGCGGTTGTCTCGTCGGCCGTCCGCGCATAAGAGCGCAACTCGACCAGACCCTTGAGCGAGAGAAAGACCTGCACGACGCGCGGGTCGAACTCAAGTCCCGCCCAGAGCGTGAGATGTTTGCGCGCTTCCTGTTCCGTGCCTGCGGGGCGAAAAGGACGCGCGTCGGTGAGCGCCGCGTAAGAGTCTGCGACGCGCAGGATGCGCGCCTTGAGCGGAATCTGCTCGCCGCGCAGCGCGTCCGGGTAGCCGCCGCCGTTCCACCATTCATGATGCCAGCGGACGAGCAGTTGCGCGCCCCGGTCTGCGCCCGCGCGTGCCGCTTCCTGTTCGCCGATGACGGGATGACGCGCGAGGTCGAGTCGTTCTTCTTCGTTGAGCGCCCCGGCGCGACCGATGTAGTCGCGCTTCATGGCGGCTTCGCCGATGTCGTGCAGCAGCGCGGCGTAGACGAGCGAGGTGCGGTCAGCGCGCGAGAGGCGAAAGGCTTTCGCCATCTCGTCCGAGAGGCGTGCGACGCGCGCGGCGTGCGGGTGCGTGTAGCCCTCGAACTCGTCGGTCGCCGTCGCCAGACGCATGAAAGCCTCGCCCGCGACGCGCTCGTTTTCCGCAA
Organism: Pyrinomonadaceae bacterium; assembly: GCA_035942915.1. GTDB lineage: Bacteria > Acidobacteriota > Blastocatellia > Pyrinomonadales > Pyrinomonadaceae > DASZCR01. The sequence continues at coordinate 8,638 of DASZCR010000361.1, forward strand.
ACTCGATGCTCATAGAGTTAGAAGCTCAAGGTCTAAAGTTCAAAGTCTAAGGGTTCGGCTGAGTTTAAGGTTGATGACGCGCGCTGAGCAACCGGGCGCGGTCGTCTCCACGCACGCGCGGCCGACCTGAAACTGCTAACTTTGAACCGGCTCTAAGCGCCGCGCAAGGTTTCGAGCAGACGCCGCGCCTGCGCGTGCTGCGGGTCTATCGAGAGCGCGCGTTCCAGTTCGGCCTCGGCGCGACGGCGCAGACCGATGTCCTGATAAAGTTCTGCCAGCAAGACTCTGTAGGACGCGTTCTGCCCGTCGAGCGTGATGGCCGCCTGCAACTCGCTCTCGGCCTGACGGCGCGTCTGGCGGTTGAAGGCCAGCGCGCGGCCGTAGAGCGCACGGTAGCGAGCCTGTTGCGGCGCGAGCAAGGCCGCCTCGCCCAGATACTTCGACGCCAGCGAGTGGTTCTTCTGCTGCAACGCCGCCAGCCCCTGCTGATAACACTCTTCGGCGCGATACTGCGGCGTCGATTGCCCTGCGGCGGGCGCACGCGGCGGCGGCGACGTGCCGGCTGGCCGTCCGTTCGCATAAGCCTCGCCGCGCTCAGGCACGCTTCCCTCGACGTTCTTCGGTCGCGCGGCCTCTTCGCGTCGCGCCGCCGCCTCCAACTTCAAGTCGTAGGCGGCGCGCAACGAGGCGTCCTTCAAGACTTCGTAAGCCTGCGTGATTTTGCCGAAGGCGAACTCGATGCGGCTGCGCAGGGAAGCCTCCGCATCGCGGCGGAAGCGGTCGGGGTGAAAGCGTTTGGCAAGCGAGTAGTAGACGCGTTTGATTTCGTCCGGTCGTGCGCTGCGCGACACGCCGAGCACGGCGTAGTGTGTCGTTCCGGCGGCGAAGTTAAAGAGCGTCTCCAACTCGGCCTGCGGGTCGGCTTCCGCCTGTGCCTGCGTCTCGGTCGTCTCCGCTTCGGCGCTCTTCTTTGCCTCGTCGCGTCTGGCCGAAGCTTGCGCGGCGAGCGCCTCGCGCGCGCGTTGCAAGGCTTCGGCGCTGAAGACCAATTCGCGTCTCTCATGACGCAGCAGCCCGGCCAGAGAGAGCGCATAGACGGCGCGCTGCGTCTGCTCTTCGGCAAGCCCGCTGATGGCGAACAGTTGGCCGAGGCTCAAGGTGGCATCCACGCGCGAGAGGACGAAAGCCTCTTCGGGGAGAAGCTGAAAACTGTCGGCCGGGGCATCTGCGGGCGAGACGGTTTCGGCGTTGTCTGCCAGACGCGCTGACGCGAAAGTAGCGGGCAGACGCCTCGCCGCTTCGAGCAGCAGGTGTCCCGTCTCAACCGCCGCGTGAGTATCCTCCTCGACCCGCACGCGCGGGTCGAAAGACCATTGTCCATCAGGCCACAACAGCAGAGGCCGGAGCGCGTCCTCCGTCTGACGCGCACGCAGACGGCCTAACTCCTCAGCCGTTAAGACGCCTTCGGCGACGAGGCGCGCGCCCGCCTCCGAATCCGACATCTCGCCCGTCAAGACCGCCGCCAGCCGCTCCGGCGCGACCGCCTTCCAACGCTTGAGAGATTCGTCGAGCCTGTGCTGGCGAACGTTCGTGCGCGCCGAGATGAGCCGCCCCGCGTCGAAGTAGACGACGGCGCGCAGGCGCTCGCGCGCAAGGCGCAACGCGCCGGAGAGGCGTTCGTCGGAGATTTCGCGGACGAGTTCGGCGAGTGGGTGGTCGCTCAGTTGGCCGTTCATGAAGGAAGCCGGAGGGGGCGTTAACAAAAGCGCCGCGCCTCTGCTTCGCATCATAACTCAGAGGCGCGAGATTTGAGAACCGGCGTCGTCGGCGGGCGCGCCGTTTGACACCTCTGAAAGGGCAATCTATATTTGCCTAACAAGAACACAGCACCCTTTTTCAGTCAGGTCTGAAGCCATCGGGCAAGGCCGCTTCGACTCGTTCAGGCACTTCGGGATGAGCAAGAGAACCAAAAACAGCGGGGGCATCGCTTCGACGCAGGCGGCTGCGTCGAACGGCCGCAAGGCTGCCGGGTCGGCCGTCGCGCCCGCTGCTACCGTGCAGCCGCACGCCGCCGCCGAGACTGCGGCGTGCGACCCCGCCAGCGAGTTCCACGCGCTCGGCGCTGAAGTCGTCGACCTGCTGCACACGCAGGCTTTCGCCGCAGGCGAGAGTTTGACCGAGGCAGACATCTGCGAAGCCTTCTCCGAAATCCTGCTGCGCCACTGGGACTTGTGCTGCATCCTCATCTTCCTGCAAGCCGACGACGGCCACCTGCACGAAAGCGCGATTCACACGCACCCGCATCTGGATACGGAGAAAGCGCGCCGCGTCGGCGAGTTGATGGCCGGGACGATTGAGAAGACGGCTGGCGAGTGTCAGGTCTGGCTCGACGAACTGATTGAAGGCTGCGACGATGATAAGACGGCGCTGCGCGATGCTTTCATCGAAGCGGGTTTGAAGGCGGGGCTGGCCGTGCCCATCCATGCGCGCGGTTCGCTGGCCGGTGCGGTCATCGCCGTCACGCACGACCCGGAACGTCTCCGTCTGGCCTTGCAGGGTGTGCGCTTCATCGCCGCGCCCATCGTCATCGCCGTCGGCAACGCGCGGCGCGGCGTCGCGATGGACGAGCAGCGTCGCCACATCGAGCGGCTCATCGAGGAGTTGCGCGAGCGCGGCGACGCGCTGGAAGAGGCCAACCGCGAACTGCAACGCGTCGGGCGTTATCGTTCGCTCTTTCTGGCGCGCATGTCGCACGAGTTGCGCACGCCGCTCACCTCCATCCTCGGCTTCGCCGAAATCCTGCTCGACCAGGAACGTCTGACCGACCAGCAACGCCGCTTCTGCCAGAAGATACAAGCCTCTGGACAACAGCTACAGGCGAGCCTCAATCAACTGGTTGACCTCTCGCGGCTCGAAGCCGGCCACACGGAGCTCTTCCTCCACGAGTTCTCTCTGCGCGAGATGCTGCGCGATTCCTGCGCGGCCGTCGCACGTCTGGCGCAGAAGCAGGAGGCGACGCTCGACTGCGACGCCCCGAACGCGCCCTCGACGGTCGTCTCCGACGAAGGGAAACTCCGACAGGTGCTCTACAACTTTCTCGCCTACGCCATCAGCCGCAGCCCTGCGGGCGGACGCGTCCGCGTCGGCGTCGGGACAAAGAGCGGCCATCGCTTCCGCATCGACATCACGGACGAGGGCGAACCGCTGGCAGACCCCGCGCACCTCTTCGAGCCGGTGGACATCGACGCTCCGAACGAACGCGGCACGAACATGAATGAACTCGGACTCGTCATCGCGCACCGTCTGCTGCGCGCTCTCGGCGGCAGCGTCACGCTCATCGACGCTAAACCGACCGGCCTCACCGTCCGTCTCGACCTGCCCAC
>DASZCR010000362.1:0-26132 GCA_035942915.1 Pyrinomonadaceae bacterium
GTTACGGACGCTGCCAACTCTCAGTGCCGCCCTGTCCGCCGCCGCGTAGACTCGCCCTCTAGCAGTCTGCGTCGGCGCATTTTCGCGGGAGATGGGTGGCAGGTAAGAGACGGTTGTCGGCACCTGTACCCCTTCGCCGGTCACCGTCTTGGGTTGACCGCTCTGGTCGGAGGGGTAGTGTTTGAACTTCTCACCGCCTCGTGTCGTCTGCAATGGCAGCAGCAGCACGCCCGCCGCAAGAATCATCAGCGGGCAGAGCATGTTCCAGTACAGCGTCCGTCTTTCGACTAGTTGACGGACGACCAGCAGGGCAAACACGAAGAGGACGAGTGTGAAGATAACGACGGCGAAGTTAACACGGATAAGCAGGAGCAGTGAAATGGCAACGGCCGCAACTGCGCCCGTCACGACCGCCCCACGCGCCCCGTAGGTTCTCGTCAGCCAAGTGGTGACACACAGCACGAGCGCAAGGGCACCGGCAATGAAGAGCGAATCCTTCAGGAGTTGCAATGTGTGCAGGAGGAAGGTCGGCCACAGCGCGACCATGCCTGCGGCAATGAGTCCCACGCGCTCGCCGCCGACCTCGCGTCCGAGGGCGAGTGTGAGTCCGACGACGGCCAGATAGCAGAGCAGGTTGAACGGCTCCGCGCTCAACGTGCCGTATCCGAAGAGCGGCCCCAGCAGCGCGAACTGAATCGAGATAAGTTTGACATGCACCGGCGCGCTCTCGGTCGCCCAAGCCCTGATGCGGCCCTGCTTCAGAACCTCCGCCAGCCGCGCGGCTCCGTCTCGATACTCGTAGCTATCGAAGGCGAAGGAGGCCATTATCCCGTCGCGGTCGATAAGACTCGGCGCGACCTGTGAGCGCCCTGCCCAGAACAGTCCGAGCGCCAGCCCGATGTGCAGGAGGGCCGCAGCCATCAGCAGTCGCCGCCCGCCCGGAGAGGCGGCGAACAGTCTCTGGACGAAAAATGACAGCCTCTCCGTGACTGCGCTGATGAGCCTTCTCTTCTGCATTCTTCCACTCTTCAATCGGTCGCGCGACCACCCGTCACATGCACAAGGCAGCCCGCGCCTCTGAAGCTCTTTTACCAAGCGGGCGTGGCAGCAGGGGCGTGCCGGATGCCTTTAATCATGTCAGGCGGTGCGAGCCTCGACGCTCGACCGAACGAATTCGATGAACTCCTTAGTGATTGTCTCGCCCGCACCGGCCGCGACGGCAGAGGGCACCGTGAGCGTGCCTACCAGAGCGTGCCCCTCCGCGTGCACCTCCGTGAAGACCACTGCCGCCCCGCAACGGGCGGCCACCTGCATCAGCGCAGGGGCAACGATAACACGCCCCTTAGCTGTCGTGAACTCGACCGTCCTGACCCCGTGATGTTCCGCCCTATCAGGCATCGCGCACACCAATTCGCCACGACGGAGCCTGCTCCGCGTCTTGACGAGGAACATGGGAGACGGCTGCACAGTTCGCACCGTGACATCAGTTCCGGCGACGCGCATGTGCGGGTCTGGACTGACGACCACAGGGTCGAGGTCGCGGTCATAAAAGAGACGAATCATCAGCAGAGTAAGCGCCGCGTGAGGCCCAATCACCAGAACGCCTTTGCCGGACGCATACGCCCGCTCAAACTCCTCATAGCCTTTCACGCTGACCACAGGGTCGAACCGCGTGCCGTTCCTCGTCAGGGCGTTCAGGATGAAGTGAAGCGCGATTTCATGAGGGCCGTCAAACCCTATCATCTCCTGCACGCGATAGGCATTCGTCATGCGGAACAAAGGCACTGCGGCGCGTGCGACGACGAGAGCCGCGCCGAAGCGATAGCGGCGCGGCACGAGCCGCATCATCATGGCGAAACAGAACTCCGCCGCGTAGATAAAATGGCGACTGCCGACCGTCGTCACATCCGCCTTCCGTGCGTTCTGTGGCAAAGACTGATTCCGCGTCTCATCTAAGCGGTATGACGGATTCTGTTGCGAAAAGTATTTCAACGCGCCACAAGGCCGTGAGCGGTGACGTGCCGGTTCGTCCCGTCGTTCAACGGCAGCCTCCGTTGCTCAGCTCTCATTATCTTCTTGAAGAAGCGTCTGGCAGGCGCGAAGTGACGCCACCGGAACGGGAACTTGCTCTGCTTCAAGAATGTGATTCCGTTAAGAGGTTGGACTAGCTGGGTGGATTATACTAGAGATGCGATTCCTGCAACACTGCCCGACGCTCAATGTGCGTCGAGGTTCAGCGATAAGAATGCTCCGTTTCGTGATGACCGCGAAAAGCGGTCGAAGGTCTTAGCACACTATCTAAGGTTTGGGCTTATCGGAGAGAACTCCGACGAGGCGCGGCTTCTGCTCTCCGCCCTTCTCTTTACCACGCCGCTCGGCCATCTTCTCAGCCTCTTTACGCAGGCGCTCGAAGATTTTCTCCTCTTCATGGCGGTTGCGCTCCTCCTCTTTGCGCGCACGCTCGGCGCGCTTTTGTGCACCCCGCTCGCGGCGTTCGGCCTCCTTGCTATCTCGTTTATCAGCTTCGTCACGCTCGGCCGATTCGCCGCTCTCTTGAGACCTTCTCGGCTCTGCGGCAGATGCGGTTGAGACTTCCTTCGATTCTTTCTGAGTCGAAGGCTGCGCCGGAATCTCAGAGGTCTCGTCAGCAGTCGTCTCTGCGGAAGTCTGCTGCGCGGCAGAAGGCGTCGTAGTCGGAGGCGCACCCTGCTTGGAGCCACGATATGCGACGGCAGTGCCTAACATCACAGCGACGGCCACCACCAGCGCGAGCGTGAGGCCGCGAGGCCAAGTGCTGCGAGCGGAACTGACACCCGCCCGTGCTCGGCCGGTTGTCGGCGGCGGAGCATCTGCGACGCGACGCAGCGGCACGACAGGCCGCGCCGTCTCCTCCGCTTCTTCGTCGAAGCGCGGCACTACCAGAGTGGCTTCTGCATCATCTTCTGGCGGTAAATTGTGCTCTTTTCCCGCCATCAAGTCTTCCTCCGGACGGATTCATTACATTATCGGGGAGCTACATTGATAGGAGGCAAAAGTGAGGCCACGAGAGGAGGAAGGTGGGGCAGTCGGCCGGAGGTTAACTTGCAGGAGTTGAGAGTTGCGGCAGCGTTGAAGTTACGCGACCCGGCTGAGGCGACGCAGCGCCGTGATGAATTGCTGCTTGTCCTCCTCTGCTGCGCGGCGCGGCAGCAATAATGACGGAAAGACCTGCTCGTCATCTCGTATGAATTCGTCGTGCAAACGCGCTTTACTTTTTCCCGTTGGGGAAGACGTTGAGAGCGATTCTTCGTTGGCGGCTGTACAGATGATTGGCTCAGGCGTCATTCTCGCTTCTCTCTCACGCGCGGGGCTTTCGAATAGGTTCGTGCTTCAGTTGATACGACCGGCGTCGAGGCCGCTTCCATCAGGGAGCTGCGTTCGGAACACGCACCGGCCGTACGCCGTGCGGTGCGTACAGCCTGTTGCGTGTGTCAGTGGCTCTCTGTAAGATTCCCTGACGTTTTCAATGAAAGTCTCAAAGCTTTATCATTTCCGCGGAGTCGCAAATTCGGCGACCCGTCAGAGCAACGGAGAAGCTTTGTCTATGCACGTCTCTTCATCTGTCTGCTTACGCTTCGGCCTCGCTTTTATTCTCCTCCTGTCAGTATCCACCATCCGACCGGCTGCCTCGATTTCTCAAGACCGTGGGCGGCGACGCAGCGGGACGCCTGTGTTGTGGCGAGAGCACGCCGCGCCCGCCTCGCTCGACCTCTTCTGGGGTCCGGGAGGCCGAAGCATGAGACCAGACCTGCGGCGTCTCACCTTTCTCGAAGAAGAGAAAGGCGGCTTCTCGACCAAGTACCGCGTGCGCGACGCATCAGGCCGCGTCTGGGTGGCGAAGATAGGCAAGGAGGCGCAGAGCGAGACGGCGGCCACGCGCCTGCTCTGGGCTGCCGGTTACATGACCGAGATTACATATCTTGCGCCGCGTGTGACCATTCCCGGCAAGGGCACATTTCGTAACGTCCGGTTCGAGGCGCGCCCCGAAAACGTCGAGCGCGAGGGCGAATGGAAGTGGGACGAGAACCCGTTCGTCGGCACGCGCGAATTTCAGGGACTCAAGGTGATGATGGTGCTTTTGAACAACTGGGACATCAAGGACGAGAACAACGTTATCCTCGCATCGCGCGGGAGCGCAGGGACACAGTTGCGCTACGCCATCAGCGACCTCGGCGCGACGCTCGGCGACACGGGCAAGTGGCCGCTGCTGTGGCGCTTCACGCGCAGTCGTAACGACCCGAAAGGTTTCGGCGGAGACAAAATTATCGATGAGGTGAAAGATGACGGACGCGTCGATTTCGAGTTCTCCGGCAAGAAGCGCGGGATGTTCAATGATGTGACGGTCGAGCAGGCGCGTTGGGCTGGTGGTCTTCTGGCGCGTCTGAGCGACCGCCAGATTGCTTCCGCCTTCCGCGCGGCTAACTACACACCGCGCGAGGTTCGGTCACTGACGGCATCCCTGCGTTCAAGGGTCAACCAACTAGTGAGACTGAGACGACCGTCGGCCGGGTGAATCGGCGCGCGGCCGAGCATCGGCCTTGAGCGGCCGTCTCAAGAGGTTGCGAGAACTGCTTTCGAGCGGTCTTTACAGGTAACTCAACCAAGGCTCGCTGCGCCGCCGTTTCAGTTCTGCAAACCAACGACAGGGGAAGTACAGAATCACGACCACGCCAATCCACACTCCATATACGACCCACAGCCCGTAGCCGTAATCGGGCGGCGGCTGCCCTCCGGCGAAAGCCTCCTTGATTCGGGGGCCGTAGCGCACGATGGCGAACAGGACGGCGAGGAACTGGATGAGGTAGAGGTGCAACACGTAGTAGAAGAGCGGCACGCGCCCGAAGGTAATGAAGGGGCGTGATGCGGGGATGGCGTCGCGGTCGAAGAGGCGGAGCGCGAGCATCATCGGCCCCAGTGTCATCAGCAGGAATAGCAGCGAGGGCGGATACTTCTGTGTGTTGATGAACGAGAAGAAGGTGTACAAGCCACTTCCCTGCACTGCCCAGAGGCGCGGGTCGCCATAAAAGTTCAAAGCCCGCAGGACGACGAAGGCGAGCGTCAACCCGACGCCGAGGCGCAGGAGCAAGCGCCGCCGACGCTCGCGTTCGAGCAGGAAAATCCGGCCGAAGCCGTAGCCAGCAGCCATCACGCCGACCCAGGGGATGAGCGGGTAGAGAGGGATGAACTGTCTGCCCGCGAAAGGCTCAAGCGGCTCGCCCGTGTGCAGTATCGCCCACAGCCAATCGAGCGAGCCGAAGCTCGCAGAAGTGACCGGGTCGAGCAGATTGTGAAACGCTATCATGGCGACGCCGAAGGTCGTGACCACCCGGACGGGCAGGTAAACGAGCGCGGAGAGCGTGACCATAGACCAGCCGATAGCCCAGATGACCTGCCCCGGCGTGATGCGGTAAGTCGGGTCGAAAGTCCACGCCAGCCGGATGACGGTCAACTCCAGAAACACCAGCCACAGCCCGCGCGTGAGTAGAAACCGCGACAGCTCGCCCTTCGTCTTCCTCCGTGAGCCGTAGAGGAACGCGGCCGAGCCGGCAAGGAAGACGAAGGCGGGCGCGCAGAAGTGCGTCACCCAGCGCGTGAGAAAGAGCGCCGTATCCGAACGGGAAAGGTCGGTCGGGTCGAACAGGCGGGTCGCGTAGTGGAGGAAGTCGCGGACGTGGTCGAGCGCCATCACGACCATCACCAGCCCGCGCAGGAGGTCGAGCGAATCAAGGCGCAAGTGTCGGCCTCCTGCGCCGCCCGCCGCCGTCCCCTCGCTCGAAGCAGCCGCCAACGCGAGCGCCGCCTCAGGCGGAGTCGGGGAGTGCGTTACGTCAGATTGTGTTGTCCGTGCCGTGTCGCGAGGCATCCTGTCCGGCCTTTCAGTAAGAGAGCAGTGGAGAGCCTGATAGCGCCTGAAGGAACAATAGCAGGGACAAGCCCGCGTACATCATGCTGATAGTCCAGACCCATCTGGTCGGATTCTTTATGCGCCCGGTAAGGCGCGACGAAGAGAACAAGTAGCCGACGAGCGGTAGCACCTGAAGCGCGTGTAGTCCGATGAAGTGCGCGGCACGCAGGTCGCCGCCCTTAGTGCTCCAGTTCAGGAAGGGGAGTCCGGGGCCGCCGTCTGCGACGCCCACGCTATGCGACTTGAGACGTACCATCGCAAACCCTTCAAACCCTGCGAGGATAAAGAACAGAAGGCCGAACCGCAGCCCCCAGAGGTACGGCGCGGGAAGCTGTGCGTCCGCCCGCCAGAAACGCCACGTCACATAGCCGACGGCCACCGTGTTGACCATAATCAGCAAACCCATCATGGCGAAGACCGCCGCATCGAAGGGCGCACGTTCGTTGAAGTGCGATGAAGTGCCGCGCGCCGCCTGCATCATGACAAGCGCAAGCTCGGCGAGCATCGAGAAGGCCGCGACCTTCGATACGCGTTGACGCGCCTTCGTGCTCGCTGGCACATCCGGCATGAACCACGCCAGCGTCAGAAGATATACGGCGCCCGCGACCGTGAACTTGATAGGCTTAATCCAAGGGTTGATGCCCGTCACGAGCCGTTCGTCGAAGGGTGCGACGGCCAGCATCAGCGGGACGAGCAGAAGGGGCGCAGCCCCCGTCCAGAAGAGCAGAGCGTCACGTCGCCGGAACTCTTTGACGAGCGCGTGGAGGCGGCCATGCCACTTGAGGCGTGTGTCGATGATTGCTGTTGACATCTCTTTGACTCCTTAAATTTCGTGCATCGCAGCCGCATTGCCTGCGGCCTTTTCCGGCAATACGCGCCTGTAGAAGCGGCGTGCCGCGAGGTGCAAAAGGAAACCGAGCGGCCCTGCGAGCAGCGTCAGGAAAAGGATGGGACTCGTGACCCACGCGCTCACGCCGCGTTCGCGCGCGTCGAGATAGACCCAGCGTCCGACGAAGAGGTCGAAGGCGAGGAAGTGCGCCCAAGCTATCGTCGCGCCTTCGGGCGTGCCGAGCAGCGCGGCGATGGTCGGTAGCTCCGGGCGCAGCAGCGTCGGCACGAGCGCAAACAGGCGCGGCGTCATCAGGACGGCGTAGAGCACGGCCGGCCCGACCGCCACTAAGGGCGAGCGCATCACGCGTTCGGTGAAGCGCCAGCGCGGCAGCAGGATGACCAGCAGCCAGAACGGCGCGACCAGCAGGTTGCTCAACTTGAAGACCTCTTCCATCGAATCCCCCTTCCGGCTAACACAGTAAAAGTACGTAACAGCGTTAACTAAGTTCGCAAAAAAAATCAGCGCGCCATCAGTCCTTCACCAATCATGCGCATGGCTAATTTGGTGCTCTCGCGCACCTGATTTTTGTTGAACCGTTTCCCGCCAGCTATCGCCAGCGAGGTTATGCCGTGAACGACTGACCAGATGACGATGCTGGTTGTCTCCGGGTCGCCTTGCCTGAGGACGCCCGCCTGCATCCCCTGCTCCACAGCCTGTTGCAGCACGGCGAAGGAGTCAATCATCGGCGCTTGCTTTTCTGCACGGCTCTCAAACAGGAAGTCGAAGCGCTGCATGAACATCAACTGATAGTAGATGGGATTCTTGAGGCCGAAATTGATGTAGGCCTGCCCCAAAGCCGCAAGGCGCTCGCGCGGGTCATCACTGGACTGCGCGGCTTTAACGAGTTCCTTGCCGAAGCGCATGAAGCCATCCTGCACGATGGCGAAGAGCAGGTCGTCTTTGTCGTTGTAATATCGGTAGATGGTCGTCGCCGAGTAGCCTATGCGCTCCGCTATCTGACGCATCGAGAGACCCTCGTAGCCCTGTTCGAGGAACAGTGACCCGGTGGCGTCGAGGATGCGCCGCCGCAGGTCTTCTTTCTCCTGCTCGCGCCGACGGCGGCTGACTTCCCTGAGCCGTTCTGCTTGTGTGGTTGATTGACTCAATTAAACCCCGCTTTCCGTAACAGCGTTACGCAATATAACAGCAAACACGTACTCTGTCAATCGCGCCCCCTCAGGGATATTGTCTTACACTCTGATTGAGAGCCGGGACAGTCGGGTTTGCGGGCGGGTGATGTCTGGCATCAGGCGCTTGAGTTTGTGATATTCAACAAACCGTTATCTTGCTTCACGCAGCAGCGTGCGTGGCCTTAAACTGATACTGCTAATACGGAGGCTTGATAGTTCTCGCTTGTGGGAGCGTTTATGGAGAATCAATTGAATTATTTGCCTGACAAGCAACTAGCAGCCGACATCGTTCAGAAATCTATGGGCGAGTCTGTGCTGGCGGTTGATAGATTCTCTACCGGCGGCTGTCATTTTGTTTATGACGTTACTACGGAGAGCCAACACAGCTTCGTGGTGCGTATCGCAAGACCGTCGAATAAAGAATTTCTAGTAGGCGCAACCTACTGGCACAGGCTGCTGAAGCCCAGAGGAGTGCCTCTGCCAAGCATTTTATATTCGGATATAGAAGCAGTTACTTCGCCCTTTCCGTACATGATTATTGAACGTCTGCCCGGTGAGGATTTAGGAACCGTATATCCACAGCTATCAAGAGATGAGAAGCGAGCCTTAGCCGTTGAGATGTCGCATATACAGGAGATTGCAGGCACATTGCCGCCCGGTAAAGGGTACGGATTCGTGAGTAGTTATGAGAGCGACTCTTTCCTGAAGACGTGGACTGATGTGTTATTAAGCTCGCTCGCACGCAGCCGGAGAAGGATACAGGCCATCGGAGCAGTGGATTCTCGCCACGTCGATAGGGTGGCGGAAAAGATTGCCCGGCACGAAGGCTATTTTTCTCAGGTTAAGCCGAGGTGTTTCCTTGATGATACGACGACCAGAAACGTCATCGTCGATGACGGGAAGTTGAGCGGCATCGTCGATGTAGATTTTGTCTGCTTCGGTGATTATCTATTCCCCATTGCGCTCACACGAATGTCGCTCCTCAACACGGGGTTTGATTTAGATTACATAGATTTCTGGTGCGAAGCGGCGCATGTGACAGAGGAGCAGAGAGAGGTGCTGCAATTCTACACGGCCCTGTTCTGTGTGGATTTTATGGGCGAACTGGGACAGACCTTCAACCAGGAAAGTGCTCAAGCCGTCAAGGCAGAAGAGATAGAGAGGTTGAGCAGCATCCTTGACATGTTGCTGAATCAAATCTGAAGTGCGTTCGACCATTGACGCTCTCTAACAACTCATTCAGCCGGAGCGCGGATGAGCTTTATTGTTATCGAGCACTTAAATCAACCTGTGATGTCCGCACGAGGCCGGTTAATTCGGGCGTTAGGCATTGGAAACTTATGGCTGATGTAATCGTCGCGGAGTCGAAAATTCATGGTCTCGGCGTCTTCGCAACGCGCGATTTCGCAGAGGGCGAAATCATCCTTCCGATTGACGACTCGCGCATCGTCGATGACGAGCATCCACTACGCCCCGAATTGAACGAGCAGAGCTATCACTGCGATTATCTCGCAGGTGGTCAGACCGTGCTCATGCGTTCGCCGGAACGGCACATTAATTCGTGTTGCGACCCGAACACCTATGTAAAAACTATCGACGGCGTGCGGCATGTCGTGGCGCGAAAGCCAATCAAGGCGGGTGAGGAGCTGACCTATGATTACATCATTGATTGTCACGGCGGAATAGTATGGCAATGCAGTTGCGGTAGCTCCCTTTGTCGCGGCACGATAGTCTCAAGTTTCTTCGAGTTGCCGAGAGAGTTGCAGCGAGAGTACCTACCTTTGTTGAATGAGTGGTTTATCGAGGAGCATCGTGAGAAGGTCGAGGCTCTGCTGAGAAGCGCGACTGATGCCTAACAACTCATTGAACCGGAGGCGGGAATGAGCGGGTCTTTAAAATCAAGGTGTCATGTATGTACGGGATGAGAAAAGATGAGTTACGCCTTGTCCCCCACGACCCTGCGTGGGGCGATGACTTCCTCGCCGAGCAGGGTCGGATAGCTGATGCCTTAGGCGACCCCACCGCCCGAATCGAGCACGTGGGAAGCACCGCGATACCGACAGTCCATGCGAAACCTATTCTGGACATCGCCATCCTCTGCGGCGAGAAGGGGCTTGAGCCGGTAGCCCAGACCTTGCGCCTACTCGGTTACGATTACAGGGGACAGTTTGATGAAGAGGTCGGCCATTACTACGCCATCCTTGACAGGGGCAACGTCCGCCTTTGTCAGGCGCACATATTTACTGAAGCCACAGCCGATTGGTATTCCAAACTGAGGTTCCGCGATGTGCTCAGGCGGGATGTCGGGCTGGCGCGTGAGTATGATGACTATAAGTTGGAGTTGGCGAAAGTCGCCGCCAACAAGGGCGAATACGCCGAAATCAAGTCACGTTGGGTAGACACCTTCATCCGCAAGGTTATGAGCGCCCCGCTTGACGCCTAACAACACATGCACCAGACGCCAAGTCAGCGCGCCTCTCATGCAGCTTGAATTTTTGGTGCGAGAACCGTTGTGCGCTTCCCGATAACTTGTCACGGCGTCCGCTTGAATCATCGTTCAGTGCAGACCCAATCTTTCCTTGAGTGTCTTCACCTTATCGCGCGCCACGGTCAATTCGGTGCGCTCCTTGTCCTTCAGGCGGACGCGCATCCGCCCGCCGAACCAACGATATAGCTCGCCGACGAGCGAAAGATTAAGGAGCGTGGCTCTATGGATGCGTAGGAAACCTTTCGCGTCGAGCTTCTCTTCTAGCTCGGAGATGGTGTAATCGATGACATACTTTTTCGACCCCGTAGCGGCGAAGGTCAGCCTGTCTTTCGAGAAGAAGTGTGTGACCTGCTCTAACTCGACGAACACGATGCGGTCGCCCACGCGCGAGCAGATGCGCTCTGTAAATTCGCGTTGGGGCGGCGCGAACTCGCGCGCAAGTCGTGAGACGAGCGATTGAAACTCCGCGTGCGCCGTCAGCGACCCCGCCATGTCGCGCAATTGCGCGAGCTTTCTGAGCGCGCGGTCGAGTTGGGGTGGCTCGATGGGTTTCAGCAGGTAGTCAATCGAGTTTACCTCGAATGCTTGGAGCGCATACCTGTCATGCGCCGTCGTGAAGATGACCATCGGCTGCGAGTCCAGCTTTGCCAGCAACTCGAAGCCGTTCATGCCGGGCATCTGGATGTCGAGGAAGAGCACGTCCACGCGCTCGGCAGGGAGAGCCTTCAAAGCCTCGCCGGGATTGGTTGAAGACCCGACAATCTCCACGCCGCCTGTGGCTTTCAGAAGCCGACTCAACCGCTTCAACGCAAGCGGCTCGTCGTCAACAAGGTATGCACGCAAAGTCATCTGATTTTATCGCGCCCGCACCGCCAGCCGCGCACAGATTACTTCCAAGCTCGTTACGCCTCAAGACCTGTGCGCAGCGTCGAGGGGAAACTGGATGGAAACAACCGTCCCGCCGTGCCTGCGGCCGATAGACAACTGCGCCGCGTCGCCGAACAGAGCTGAGAGGCGCGCGCGCAGGTTGTCCAGCCCGCGACCGAGAGGGATGCTCTCCTCTCCGAAGCCTGCGCCGTCGTCCCACACTTCCAACTCCAACCTCCCGTCCGTCCGCCGCGCAGAGATTTTGAGACGGCCGCCTTCCGGCCTCGGCAACACGGCGAACTTGATGCTGTTCTCGACAACGGGCTGCAAGATGAGCGGCGGCACGTGCAGAGATTCAAGTCCCGGCTCTAGCTCAATCTTGTAGGAGAGCCTTTCGCGGCAGCGCGCCTGCTCGATTTCGAGATAGTCAGCAACTAATTTCAACTCGTCGGCGAGAGTAATCCGTCGCTGATGACAGGCGTCGAGCGAGGCGCGCAGCAAGGACGCGAGCCGCTGCACCATCATGTCTGCCAGCGGCGGGTTTTCGGAGATGAGCGCCGAGATAGTATTAAGCGTGTTGAATAAGAAGTGCGGGTGCAGCCTCGATTCGAGCGAGGCCAGACTCGCTTCAGTCGCAAGTTTGAGGACGCGCTCTTTCTCCAACTCCTGCGTCCGCAGTTGGAGATTCGTCGCCTGAATCTGGTCGCGGAAGTTCTCGTAGGCGTGAATGCAAAGACCTATGACAAGCGCGATGAAAAAGACGCTGACGCTCTTGAAGAAGTATTCAGCCCAGAATTCGTCCGGGCGCAACAGACCCAAGCCGAGCAGGCACAACTCGACGACCAGAGAAGCCGCGCACGCGACCAGCAGCAGCGCCCCCGTCATCGAAATCCAGTTCCAGGGCGCGCGGAGTATTGCGAGCCGTTCGCCGAGGTATGGCATCAGCAGCCCGAACGCAGAGCCGTAGGCGAACGCGTGTATCAGCGAAGCGTTAATTTCGTCGGAAAAACTGTTCGCCCCGCTGTCGCGCTGTGCGAGCCAGAAGACTAAGGCCAGCGCCACGCCCACCGCGACGTTCAGCCACAACAGACGCCACAGCCTCGCTCCCCATGGCTTCTCCTCAACGGCCACCTTCAATACCTGCATGAGTCTACCGCGAGCGGCCGACGTGGCAGCCCCGGCAGTCGTGCTGTACGACCGCTGTCGGCTCGCCCTTCAGCCATTTCCGCGCCTCGCTCTCGTAAGGTGTATCTTTGCACTTCTCCAACACCAGCCGCAGATAAGCACGCGCTTTCCGGTGCTCGCCCAGTATGCTCCACCCGCTGGCGAGTCCGAATAATAACTCACCGCGACTGTGCGCGCTCAGGGTTGAGAAGACGGGTCTGCGCCAGCGATACACAGTTTCGTAGTCGGCGAGCGCGCTTTCAAGCAGTGCCTTGTTGCGCGCGTCGGACGCATCCCACCCGGACTGTGCGAGACCGATGAGAGTCGCCGAACGTCCAATCTTGATTCCCATGTGTCGAGGCGCGATGGCGACCGCCTCGTCCATCTCCTTCAGCCCGCGCTCCCAGAGCCTATCGCCGAGCGCCGAGTCGCCCCTCGCGTAAGCGCGCGAGGCACGCGTGAGCAGACCGCCTCCGTGCCAGACGAGCGCCTCAGCATGTTTCGGATTTTTAGCCAGAATGTCTTCGCAGAACTTCATCACACGGTCGAGGCGCGCGTCATCGCCCATCATGCCCGCAAAGAAGTCGCCGCGCACTATCTCGTCAAAACGCTCTCCTTGCTCCTGTTGCGCCGCCGGGTACTGAGTGTCGGCCGGTGCAGGCGCGAGGAAGGCGCGCGCATGGTAGAGCGCCGCGTGAGAACCGGCGAGGACGAGCACCAGCAAGCACTTCAACAGTCGAACGCGACGTGCGTGTGTTGTATTCATGACTTGCCTCCTGAAACTGCTTCGACTCAAGCGGCCTTCCTCGCAGCGGTCTTCCTGCTCGCAGGCTTGCGCCCGCGCTTGGCCTTCTTCATGGACGACGTGATGTGACTGTAAACAAAGTTGGTGAAGCTGCGCTCAGGGTTTGCGCGGCGCGCGAGGTTAATCTCGCGTAGCGCCTCCTGTGTGCGCCCCGCCTCAAGGTTGAACATCGCCAGCCAGATGTGCGGAGAGTCTGTGTGCGGAGCGATTTCGACGGCCTTCTTCAGCAACTCGAAAGCTTTCTCCTTACTGCCGCCGAACGACTCAGGCGTGTAGTAGTAACTGATTGCCCTCGAAACATAAGCGTCCGCGTTCTTCGGGTTCAACTCGATGGCTTTGTCCAACTCGTCAGTCGAGCGTTTGCCATAGCGCATGCCGCCGCCGAAGACGTGAGGAATCAATTGGTTGAGCAAATCGCCGAGCAGTTGGTGCGCCTCCGACGATTGCGGGTTCAGTTCGACGGCCTTTTCTGCCGCCGCGACGCCGCTCTCGGCCGCCTGCTTGAAGACCTCTTTGTTCTGGTGCGCTTCGGCCGCCTCGCACAGCCAGACGTTGAAGAGCGCGAGCCGCAGGTAAGCCTCGAAGCGTTTCGTCTCCTCAGCCTCGCGCCGGACATTCTCGACCAACTTCTGCAACTGCGCGACCTCAGCACGGTCTCTACTCTTGCGCGCGGCGACGACCTCCAGGCTATCGTCCAGTGCGCCAATCGTCTGGGCTTGAACGGTCACGGCACCAGCGAGCAGTGCGACGACCAACAGAAGCCATCTCTTCATCTTTGTGACCTCGCGTGAAAGATTGGGCGCGACGCCTACTCGCTGCCCGTCTGACGCGAAGCCTACAAGACGCCGGAAGGTTGATGCCGATGAAACGTACGGGATGCAGGAAAAGCAGGATGAACGGTAGATAAACGCGGATGAGCGGAAGCCTCCATACAAGTCCGGCAGCGCGGCTGTTCAGTTTATCGCCGCTTGGCCCGTTATCAAGGACTAATACTTGCCGCTTGAATGACGCTTGCCCGGCGCGCGTTAAGGCGGGCGTTAGATTTCCAGATTGCCAAGATAAAAGATTTCGTGCTATCAGTGTGCGCAATTATCCGCTGGCCTCTTTCGCACACCCGGATAAAACCCCTCGCCCATTGAACCGCTTCCAAAAAAAGGAGAAGAGCCGTGAATCCCGTGCACGAAACACATGAAGAACAGTTGAAGGATTATGAAAGGCTGTTGAAGGAACTCTACTCGTACGTTCAGGCGCTGAAAGACAGGACTACAGAGCATGGTACAGAGGCGGAGCACTTTGAAGGAGACTTGATAGAGGCGGAGCACAACATAAAATACTACGAAGACGAAGTGGCGCGGCTCAAGGAGCAGCTTGAGAAGGAACCTGCGAAGGAGTCTGGCGGGGCTACTTATTTTGTCTATCAGGATGCTTCGGCGGAGTGGCGCTGGCAATTGCGCGCGGGTAATCAGCGCATTATCGCCGACTCCGGCGAGGGCTACCGTCACAAGCAGGACTGTCTTCACGCCATCTCTCTGGTGAAGGACTCGAAGGACGCGCCGGTAAAAGAAAGACAGTAAACAAAAAGTCCCCGCTGTCGGGCGCGTCGAATCTAACAACTCATTGAACCCGACGCCCCGACAGCATCTCTTTCATCAACGATTCATCCTTCCCGCGTTGTCCGCTGCTCGCTCGGCGGACATTAACGCGTGCATTCGGCCGTGCTCATATTCAGGTGGATGATATGACAGAGAGTCAACGTCAGTTAGCCTGGAATCTCTTTGTCGAAGCCCGAAAAGAGATACTTGAGTATCAGCGGATTCGCACACAGATTATCGGCTTCAAGATTACGTTCGTTAGTGCAGGCATCGGGCTAACCATCTTAGCCATCATGCTGGCAATTTATGCGTTATTAGTTCCACTGGCAGCCCTCTCCGGGCTTTCAGCCGCCGCCATTCTCTTATTAATAATGTTGCTTATCTACGATATTAGAAAGTATCGTGTCCCTAGCGGGTATTTCACCGCCGAGGAAGACGGAGGTGAGAGACCGGGTGAATCAACGTCGATATTATCGTGAACCTGCCGATACCGGCCTCGTGCGCGGCGAGTGACGCAGAGCGTCCGGCCGGATGAAAAGGAGAAGTATGAAAAGATTGGTCTTGGTGCCGTTACTCTTACTCTTGGTCTTTGGCTGGCAGGGCTATGCCAATTTCAGGGAACATCAAAGCGCGCCGTTTGAAACGCAAAGCGTCAAGCAACACCAGAGTGCCCTGATTGAAGTGCAGAGAGTGAGGCGAACAACTCGCAGGCAAACAACTCGTAAGCGACCTGTATCCAATGCTCCGCGCAAAAAAGAGGCGGAGTTCCAATGCGACGGCCGCACGCGCTGCTCTCAAATGACTTCCTGTGCTGAGGCGATGTATTTCCTGAAGAACTGCCCCGGCGTAGAGATGGATGGCGACCGCGACGGGATTCCCTGCGAACAGCAGTGGTGCAATCGTTGAGTTGGAGTCGCCGTCGCGCGCCGGTCTAACATCGCGTTGGACACGGATGTCTATGCTACGCATGGCGGCCTTCGCATAGAGGCGTGATGCGTGAGGAACACAAACCGGGAGGAAATGATGGAACTGGGAGCTTTCTCTGTGAGCTTGGCTGTCAAAGATATCGAAGCGTCGAAGCTCTTCTACGAAAAGCTGGGTTTCACAGTTTTCGGAGGAGACCAATCACAGAATTGGCTGATTATGAAGAATGGCGACCACGTCATCGGGCTGTTTCAAGGCATGTTCGATAAGAATATTCTCACCTTCAACCCCGGCTGGAATAGCGATGCACAGCCGGTTGGAGAATTCACTGACGTTCGAGAGTTACAGCGCCAACTCAAAGAGCGCGGAGTCCAAATGATTTTGGAAGCAGACGAAAACTCTACCGGCCCGGCCAGCTTCATGATTGTTGACCCGGACGGGAACACGATTCTGGTAGACCAACACGTTTAGGGCAGCAGGCATTCTTAATCTGTGGACGAGTGGCGCTCCGCGAACCCCTTGAAGGTCAGCCAGAGGGAGAGCACAAGCTGCATCAGACCCGCCGGCATAATCATCAAGTAAGAGAACGAATATCCGAGCAGGGGCATCGTGGCCGCCGTCATCGACAGCAGCGTCGCAGCTATTCCGACGCCTCCGAGTGCTCGTGGAACCAGAGCGAAGCGGTAGATGATGACGTAGAAGACGAAGGCTTTGAGATGGCCGAGCGCCAGATTGACGAAGTGTGTCGAAGACCACGTCGAGCGTGCCAGCGCGCCGAGTGTCGCGAAAAGCTCTTTCGGTGCGTCGGGCTTTGCATACAGCAGGCTCATCGAAACCATGTCTCTGGTCGCGGCAGCCTCCAGAGCTTGCGTCGCCACGCCTACGACGCACAGCGAGAGAAATAGGAGCGCCATTCGTTGGCTATGTCGGAACAGGACAGGCCATGCCGTGAGGGCTGCGGCGAGCGTTAGCGCGCTGAGCACGAACGTAAGGAGCACTGCCACCCTCACCTGCATCGCACTGCCCGCAGCATTCGTCAGGAAGTCCGGCGCAATCACGCTCCGCATCATCCCAACCTCTGTATAGACGGGCACCGCGAGGAGTGCCTGCGCAAGGAATAAGAGGCCGACAACTCGGCCAATGTTCTTCGCGGAGTTCATCTTCACCTCACATTGAGCGACAGACACGGGGTTATGGGCGCGGGCTGCGCCTTAACGCCCGCGCGTCTTCAGGTAGCCGTCGATGATGCGTGTGATATCGTCCTTCGCTCCCTCCCTGTAGCCGTACTCGGCGTGGATGATGCGCCCGTCGTCGCCGATGAGGTAGAGACCCGGCAGCACTACGACGTTATACAACCCGGCCACCTCGTCGCCCTTGAGCAGCAGCCCGTATGTGAAGCGATAGGTCTTCATATAGGTCGCGGGGTCGCCCGCCTCATCGCCGCCGATGGCTATCCCAAGTACAACCACGCCACGTTCCTTGAAACGCTCATGGATGCTCTGGATGCCGGGCATGGTAACACGGCAAGGCACGCACCATGTGCCCCAGAAGTCCAGCAACACCATCTTTCCACGATAGTCTGCGAGTGAGTGCATGCGCCCCTGCGGGTCGGGCAGTTGCCAGTCCGGCGCCAGCGTGCCGACAGGCAGGAGTCCCTTGCGCTTCGGCTCGACGCCGCTGACCAGCCTTTCACCGAAACCTTTCTGAGGCTGAAAGACGAAAGCCGTCTCGTTGAGCGCGCCGTTCACTCTGACGACGCGGACGGTCTTACGCACCTCTCCAAACTCCCTGCCGCGCGGGAGTTTGTCGGCTGCGCCGATGAGCCAGCGTGTCAGGAACGACCGCTTGCCCATCGCTGGGTGCTCGACCGTAGAGGTGACGGCGATGATGTG
This sequence comes from Pyrinomonadaceae bacterium, assembly GCA_035942915.1. Lineage (GTDB taxonomy): Bacteria > Acidobacteriota > Blastocatellia > Pyrinomonadales > Pyrinomonadaceae > DASZCR01. Next base: position 17,699 of record DASZCR010000362.1, read on the forward strand.
ACATTCGACCCCGTGTACGTCCTTCATGCCTTCATGCTCGATGCGCTCGCTCTTCTCGATAATCTCCTTGAAGGGCGCATCATCTGTGAACTGTGTGATGCCGACCATGCCGACCTCGCCGAGCAGACTCCCGGCGACGTAAGGCGACGGCGACCTGACGACCTTCACCACCTTCTCCCCGTTATCGAGGATGCGCAGCACTCGGCCGTCGTAAGAGAAGGCGAACGCAACGGGCGCGCTGCCGGCGTGTGTGATGGAACCATCAACCGAGAACTTCCCCGACAGGAAGCCTCCGCGCGGGACAGTTGCCCTTGCCTGCCGGATGGAGGCGCGCAGTCTGTGCTCGTGGCCTGCACCGGCAGCAGCAGGCTCCTGTACCTCCTCGTATTCGATGGTCGTGACGCGCCGACATGCCTCCGCCGATTCTTGCAGTATCCGCTTCGCGTCCGGTGGCGTTCGTGCAACTCCGCCGCTATTAGTCCCGACTTGCCCTGACGCGGCGAGAGACGCGGACAGTAGTGTAAGAGCCATTAACAGACGACGCTTCATGAACTCGGCCTCCTTATCAATTCTCGGCACAACCGCGAGGCTCATGCAAGACCGCGCGGATTTAGACAAACCTCTCCCCAGACCGGCGGAATGAACCGACCGGCTCAGCTTTCGCAAAGCGCCTCGACTAACGACACTCCTGCTCTATGGAGTGTCGTCGGCCGTGCGCTCGCGCCGCATTTCCCTTAACTCTATCGCGCGACGGCGGCGTAAAGAGTCCGCGTCGCTGCCGGGGCGTCGGCCTGTGGGAGCGGAAAGGCCATCGGCGAATCCGTTCCGCTCGTCCCTGCTTATTCTTTGCCGCAGGCCGGCGCTGTACCCGGCTTCAAAATCACTGATGATGCCGTCGCCGTCTAAATCTGCTTCGCGGGATGCCACCTTGTAAGCGTCCGGCTGATGATGAGGACGCACCTCGCCCGGTCGCGGACTCTGCTGAAAGCCCATCACTTCTTCGGAAGATGTCCGAGCGGCGGCATTATGCTCGGCGCTCTCCCGACGCGTTGCTGGCGCGGACGTGCGCGGCGATGCGCCGAAGCCCCGCTGCTTCTCTTCCCTTGCCGCGTTCGCCACCGACTGATTCGGAGCGAGTGCCTCATCGTGCAGCACGTGTCCGACGGCCGTGACTTCGTTGAAGACTTCGGATGTGGGCGCGATGATGTTCGCCCCGTTGACCGGCGAGGCAGACGTGCCGCCCGCGAGGGCGAACAGCCCCCACGTCGTCAACGCCGCAGATGCCAGCACGGGCAGGCGCGTCGGCTTGCCATAATCTCCGCCCAGTATCATCTCGAAGCGCGCCGCCATGAGGCTCGCATCACGTGAAGCAAACGCGACTTGCTGGCAGGCCAGTCCCCCGCCCCCGGCCTTCGCGACATCGAGTAAGGCTTCGGCATAAACTTGCGCGCCCGCCGAGGAGAGCCTGACAGCCCACTCGTCGCAGGCCATCTCCGAGAAACGTTCGACGCGGCGGCAGAGCCACCAGACGGGCGGCCAGAAGAAGAAGAGCAGTCGCGCGACGTTGCGCAGCCAACGCACCAGCGTATCGCCGCGCCGGATGTGCGCTAACTCGTGGATGATTAACGCCTCGCGCGCCGCAGCGTCAATCCGACCGGGCAGAGACGCCGGCATTACCAGCGTAGGAGGCAACACACCGACGACGAAAGGGCTTGTCGTCGCGTCGTCAGTGCACACACGCGGCGGCCGGCGCAGTCCTAAACGCACGGCGGCTTCGGCCACCTCACACGCCATCTCGCGGTCGGCCAGAGGCAGTCGCCTGACGTGCCGCCTCATCCGGTAAGAGTTGAGCAGCGCCCGCCAGCCGAACAGCGAAACGAGGAACGCGTAAGCGATTAGCAACGCCGCAGGAAGAAGCCGACGCGCCGGTGCTGGCCGCATCTGCGTCGAAGCAGACGGCTGAAGACTTCCGTCTGCAACTGCCATCAAACCTGTTCGGTCGCGCGGAGACTCCGGCGCTGGCTGTGTGAGCACCGTCGAGGGATGAAAGATTGAAGAGAGTAGAGGGCTGAGGCCGAAATCGCCGGGCAGCACGGGAGGAAGTAGAAACTTGATGAGGACGACCGTCCACAGCGCCGCGTGAACGGCGGGGCGGCAGCGGCGGAGCAGCGTCGCGGAGACGAGCCACGTCAGCAGTACGAGGGCTGTGCCGTGCGTCAGCGCCAGCAGCATCAAGTCGAGAAAGGCTTCGCCTGCCAGTTGAACGCGCATGGCTTAACCTTCTCGGCCTCCCTTACGGACACGCTTCTTCCCGCCCGTCTTGTACTTCTCCAGAATCGCTTCCAACTGCTTGATGGACTCTTCGGTCGGTGGCTCCTCTTCGACCAGACGGAGGGCGAGGTCGAACATCCGCCCGCCGAAGAAGGTGCCGACGAAGTCGCGCACGCGCTGGCGCAGCAGCCGCTCACGTGTGACGGACGGGGTGAATCTGTACGGCTGCCGCTCCTTGTCCACCTTCAGGACGCCCTTCTCGCCCATCCGCGTCAGCAGCGTGCTCACCGTCGTATAGGCCAACGGCTTCTCCGCCTGCGAGTTGTAAGCCGCCAAGACCTCGCCCGCCGAAGCGCCGCCAAGCTGCCACAGAATGTCGAGCAGCGAAAATTCGAGTGGGCCTAGTTCGGGAACGCGTTTCGACACCATCTCTCCTTCTACAAGCGTCATAATCCTACTACACCTGTAGAAAAACGTCAAGCCCGTTCGTTGCTGGTACTGCCGGGTACCGTCGATGCTCGACGCACCCTCAGGAATTTAGTACGATTCACGTCATGTCAGTCAGCACGGCGGCTGTTTCAGGCGAGAGTTCTGCGAGGCCGGACGAGTATCGTGACCGCCTTCTGGAAGGGATGGCGGCGGCGCTCGGCGAGAAGGGCTTCGCGGAGGTGACCATCGCCGACATCGCACGTCATGCACGCGTGTCGAGGCGGACGTTCTACGAGCATTTCGACACCAAGCAGGACTGTCTGCTTGCTCTCTACGTCGCGTCGAGCGAGCGGGCGCTCGCCAGAATCGCTGATTCGATAGACCCTTCCCTCGACCTCGACGCGCAGATAGCCAAGACGACAGAAGTCTATTTCTCATCATTGCAGGAGCGGCCGGGCGTGCTGCGGACTCTACTCGTCGAGATTCTCGCCGCAGGCCCACGCGGGCTAGAGGTGCGCCGACAGATTAACCGGCGTTATGCAGACCTGCTGCGCAAGGTTATCGCCTCCGCCAAACCGAATGAGCGCGAGCGACACACACTCTCAAGCGCGATGGCGATGGCGGTCGTCGGCGGGCTTAACGAACTCATGCTTCAGGCAGTCGAGGACGGCGGCGACATGACCCGACTGCGCAGGCTCGCCCGGCCAGCGGCCGAATTGGTGCGGTCGGTCGTCGGCCGTTAAGACACACGGCTGGTCAGTTACTCCGCACCTCTCACCATCTGAGACTTCCGCGCCACTTTCCGCACGAACTCCGCGACCACGTCAGGCACGGTGAGCGGCAGCATGTGGCCTCCCTCTGTAAGTATAAGCTCAGCCCCGTTAATCTGTGCAGCAACCTCGATGCCGTGTAGACGGTGGTCTAAGACGCGGTCACCCGTGCCGTAGAGAATGCCGACGGGCAGACGCAGTTCCGGATAACGCTCTATGAGCATGGACAACTCGCCGTCAAGGGCGACGAGGTCTTCGGAGGCCGCGCAGAAGCTCTTCGGCCTAAGACCGAGGAGACCTCCGCCTGTGGTCGCAAAATCCGGCGGAACCGGGTCTGGCCCGAACAGTGTATCTAGCACACGCGCACGTCGGAGGATGGAGGCCGGCGTGGCGACTGTCCACGCCGTCAGCCTTCGGAGCGTGTTCGAAGTTATCAACAGTCTTCGGAATACAGGCGGCACAGTCTCCTGCACGTTGGCGAGCGGCGCGATGAGTGCCAGCCCGCGCACCTGCTCCGGATGGTCGAGCGCGACGGCGAGGGCGACCGCGCCGCCCAGCGAATGGCCGACGAGCACGGGGCGGTCAAGCCCCATGACGCGTATGAAGGCAGAGACAGTTTCCGCCTGCGAGCGCACCCGTGCGCCTGCGCGCGACTGGCGCGTTGACTCGCCTGACCCTGGGCGCTCCATCACAACAACCCGGAACTCGTCCGAGAGGCGGTCGAGCAGAGAGTGCGTGAAGGTACGCATGGAGCCGCCCAGCCCGTGAATGAGCAGGAGCGTCGGGCCAGTGCCACGTTCGAGATAGTGGATACGTGCGCCGCCGACTTCGATGAAGCGGCCGAGAGGCGGGAGAGCCGCGTCGACGCGGCGCGCCGTGTGGACAGTGAATATGATGAGCGCGACGATGATGACGAAAGCGAGCAGCGCGATGAGACCGGCGAACTGAAGCATCACTTAACCGCTCGCAGCGCGAGCACCTTCCAGTAAGACACGGGCAGGATACGCGCGATGACCGACACGGCCTTAGCATCTGCCCCGACGAGAACGCGTGCCTGACGGCGCTCGATGCCCCGCACGATAATCTCGCCCGCGACCTCAGGGGGCAGCCGCAGCAGCTTACGGAACTGCGCGCGGCGACGCGCCACTTCCTCTGCGCTCACCCCCGCCGGGACGCGCGCCTTCTCGGAGATTGAGGTAGCCACTCCGCCGGGGTGCACTACCGTCACACCCACGCCCGAACCCTCCAACTCGTGGCGCAGCGCCTCGGAGAACCCGCGCACCGCGAACTTGCTCGCCGCGTATGCCACATGCTCCGGCGGCGCTACGATGCCGTACACGCTGGAGAGGTTCACCACGCGCGCGTCGCCGCTCGCGCGCAACGCCGGCAGGAAGGCGCGCGTCATGCGCACCACGCCCCAAAAGTTAATCTCGAAGAGCCACTCGAAATCCTCTTCAGAGACCTGCTCGAACGTGCCACCAACCGCGACGCCTGCGTTGTTGACGAGTAGGTTAACGCCAGCGTGCTCGGCAGCGACGAGAGCCGGGAAAGCGGCCACCGCCTCGCGGTCTGCGACATCGAGGCAATGACAGGACACGCGGACGCCATAACCTCGCGCGAGTTCCGCCGTGCCAATCATCCCTGCTTCATCAATGTCTGCTAGGGCGAGATGGCACCTCCGGCGCGCCAGCGACACGGCGATTGCGCGACCGATACCGCCGGCCGCACCTGTGATTACCGCTGTACGGCCTTCGAGCCTCATGCGCTCAGCCATGCTCGGCCACCTCCGCGTCCGCGCGCCGTGTGCCTGACACCGCCTTGAACTCCATCGTCCCATCGTCCACGCGCCCGAAGCGCAGCATCGAGAGGTCTTTGACGTAGTTCTGATGCAGCCGCCAGGGCGTCTTCAAGCCCTGTCGCGGGAGCGTATGTAGAGCGCGCTGCACGTAGCCTGAGGTGAAGTCCAGAATGGGCACCTCCTCAAGAGATGGGTCGTTCACACGCGGAGTGCACTGCGCGTAGCCGTGCCTGTCCATGTGCTTCAGAAGCCGGCAGACGTACTCGGCCGTGAGGTCGCACTTCAGCGTCCACGACGCGTTCGTGTAACCGAAGGCAGAGGCGAGGTTCGGCACGTCGCTATACATCATGCCTTTGTAGGCCATCGTCTTCGACAGGTCAACGGGTTCGCCATCGACCACGAGTTGCAGCCCGCTCATCAGCTTCAGCACCAGCCCGGTGGCCGTGACGATGATATCTGCTTGGAGGTGTTCGCCAGACCTGAGCTGCAATCCCGTCTCAGTGAACGTCTCGATGTGGTCTGTGACCACAGAGGCACGGCCTTCGCGTATCGCGCGGAAGAGGTCTGAGTCCGGGACTAGACACAGGCGCTGATCCCAGGGGTCGTACTGCGGCGTGAAGTGTCGGAGAGCATACTCCTCGCCGAGATGACGCTGCACCCCCTTCGAGATTAGCCGCTTCATAATCTGGGGTCGCTTCCGCGCCAGATTGTAGAAGAACATGCCGAGCAGCACGTTCTTCCAGCGCGTGAGGGCGTAGGCCGCGCGAGCCGACAAGCGTCTGCGGAGCCAGTTCGCCACCTTGTCCTCAGCCGGGCGCGAGACAACATAGGTTGGCGAGCGTTGAAGCATCGTGACGTGCGCCGCCTGCTCTGCCATCGCGGGGACGAGCGTGACGGCCGTCGCCCCGCTGCCTATCACGACCACGCGCTTGCCAGAGTAGTCGAGGTCTTCCGGCCACTTCTGCGGGTGCACGACGCGGCCGCGAAACCGCTCGACGCCGCGCCACTCCGGCGTGTACCCGTTCTCGTAATCGTAATAGCCCGTGCAGAGATAGAGGAAGTTACAGGTGAAGCGGACAACCGCCTTCTCCGGGCCGGTCTCGGCCTCCAACGTCCAGCGCGCGCCCTCCGATGACCAAGAGGCGCGCTTCACGCGATGGCCGTAGCGGACCATCTTGTCAACGCCGAACTCGGCGGCCGTCTCGCGGATGTAGTTGAGGATGGAGGGTCCATCGGCTATCGCCTTCGCGTCCTGCCAGGGGCGGAAGCGGTAGCCGAGCGTGTACATGTCCGAGTCCGAGCGGACGCCTGGGTAGCGGAACAAGTCCCACGTGCCGCCCATTGCTTCGCGCCCCTCAAGGATGACGAAACTCTTCGTGGGGCATTCCATCCGCAGGTGGCACGCCGCGCCGATTCCCGACAGCCCGGCTCCCACCACCAAAACGTCTACATGCTCCACGCTCTGCCCCCTAAACTCGGCGAATATAACTCTCGCGTCACGCATCCACCACTACCCGGACTTTTGGTACTCGACGGTACTAGCACCCTGTGGTACTGTCAAGTACCAACTCCCTCCCACCCAAAATCGAATCGAACTGAATCGAATTGATATTGACTGTTTCCGAAACTTTCAGTATTGTTCGCGAGATTCACTCTGCGGGAGGCACGCATATGCAAGGACATAGGCCTAACGATCTCATCAAGGTGACAGCGGCGCGCAAGCGGATGGGTATTAGCCCAATGAAAATGGCGCAGTTGATTAAAGATGGGTTCCTCCGCACTTTCGACAACCCGCTGGACAAACGGGTCAAGTTGGTAAGCCAAGCGGAGGTTGATTCATTGCTGGATATGAGGGACAAGGCCGCATGAAGACTATCGTTTTTGCCAACCACAAGGGCGGCTGCGCGAAAACTACCGTCGCCCTCAATGTTGCCGGAGCACTGGCTTCAACGGGGTCGAGGGTCTTGGCGGTCGACCTTGACCAGCAAGGTAATCTCTCAATCGCTTTCGGCGTTGATCTTGAAGAATTGGAGGAGGCGCGTCGGACCACTCTCCGTCTGATGCTCGACGACCGGGGCGATTTTACAGAGTACCTAGTGCATCCGCGCCCACGACTCGACTTAATTCCCTGCTGCATCGACGACGAGGCGGAGGCCATTATCTCTGCCCTGGACTCGCGCGAACTACTGTTGAAGGAAAAGATGGAGCCTGCGCAGGCTAATTACGACTATTGCGTCATCGATACTCCACCGAACCTCGGCACGCCGACGCTCAACGCCCTCGCGATGAGCGACCTGACCATCGTCCCGATTGACACGGGCTTATTCTCTCTGGTGGGCATCAAGCAACTCCTGCGTAAAGTAACTCGCATCAGCAAGAAATTCTCTCCTGAAATGCAGGTCATGGCGCTCTCGACGAAGTTCACGGCCCGCCAGAAACTAGACAAAGAGGTGCGAGAGCGCGTTATTGCCAGGTTCGGTGAAGACTACGTGCTACAGACGACAGTTCCTCGCTTGGTCGCCGTCGAGGAGGCGACGGCCACTTTGAAGACAGTCGCCGAGTCGCACCCCGAATCCCCCGCCAGTTTCGCTTTTCGTAAACTTGTGAAGGAAATTAGAGAGGTCTTAGGCGATGAAGAAATCAGAGCGGAAGCTGCTCGCAGAGACGCTAGATAAAGCGCTGGAGCCGCCGCCCAAACGTAAGCCCGCCCTTGCCAGTCACTTAGCAGAGTATGACGAAGGGCCACTAACGTCGACAGAATTGCCTAAGAGGGTCACCCCACCCAACCCCCCGTCACGTGGGGTGACCCCACCTGACCCCACCCGACCGGCAGCTCCTCAGAGAGATTTCAATAAACGGGCTAACAGTCTTGACCGTGTCGCCCTACCCGCTGGCATCTTTCCCGGTTCGAGCAAAAAGCTCTACGACGCGCTGTACATACGCACTCGCGGAGCGGTCATTCCGGCCAAGTCTATCCGCGCAACGAAACGTGAACTAAGTGACTGGTCAGGTATCCGCAATGCCAAAACAATCGATGCACATCTGCGCTACTTCTCCGCCGTCGGATTAATTGTCTCTTCTTGGGAGAGAGGGCAAAACGACGGGGCACTGTACGAGGTTTTATTACCTGAAGAAACATCAGGTCTTTTCGTGGGGTGCACGTGGG
>DASZCR010000363.1:0-17523 GCA_035942915.1 Pyrinomonadaceae bacterium
ATGTTCGGCATCGACGAGTTCACGGCCGTCATCAACCCGCCCGAGGCGGCCATCCTCGCCGTCGGCCAGATGACAGCGAAGCCCGTCGTGCGCGAGGGCGAGGTGACGGTGCGGCAAATCATGCGCGTCACGATGTCGTGCGATCACCGCGTCATCGACGGCGCGACGGGCGCGAAGTTTTTGCAGACCTTCAAGAAGATTCTTGAGAACCCGATTCTGTTGATGATCTGACGCCTCGCACACACTCACGCCACACAGAGAAGGAGGCTCGAAGAAGATGGACGACCAACAGGGAGCGAACCGGCAGGGCGGCGGGCAAGGCTCGGGGGGCGAGAAGACGGCCTCGAAGGGCATCAACCCCGTGCAGCATTCGGAGCGGGGCTCGTCGCAGAACCCCGTCGTCAATCCCGCGCAGCCATCGGGGACTCGCACACCGGCCGGGACTACCGGGACTCCGGCGGCCGGCGACCCGAGCGGCGGCGGCGTCGGAAATCACGAATGAGGTCGCGGCGGGCGACCGAACGCCGCCCGCGACCTCGCGGCGCATGAACGGACGAACTGACGAAAGGCCGCAGGCCCGATGAACTTACACGCCCCGGCCGGGGGCGCGGGCCTGCGGCCGCACCTCGCGCTCGTCGCCGTGCAGTTGATGTTCGGGACGTGGCCTATCGTCGGCAAGATTGCCCTGCGCGCGCTGCCGAGCACGGGTCTCGTCGCCTTACGCATCGGGGGCGCGACCGTCGCCTTCGCCCTCCTGCGCCGCTTCACCGCACACGTCCCCGTCACGCGTCGCAGCGACTACGCGCGCTTCGCCCTCTACAGCCTGCTCGGCGTCGTTCTCAATCAATTCCTCTTTACCAAAGGGCTTGCGCATTCCACCGTCATCAATGCCACGCTTCTCGGCACGTGCATCCCGGTCTTCGCGCTGCTGGCGAGCGTGCTTCTCGGAACAGAGAAGTTCTCGCGCCGGAAGGCTATCGGGACGTTTATCGCAGCCTGCGGCGTCGTCTATCTCGTTGACCCGTTTCGCGCGGAGTTCTCCGGCGAGAAGACGTTCGGCAACATCCTGCTGATTGCCAACACGGTAGCCTACGGCGCATACATCGCGCTCTCGCAGGAGATGTTCCGGCGCTATGGTGCGCTCACGGTTATCACTTGGGTTTTCGCTATCGGCAGCATCGTCTCCGTCCCCTTCGGCGGGTACTTTCTGGCACAGACGCCGCTCGAAAATCTCAACTGGCAGGTCTGGCTCTCAGTCCTCTACATCATCGTCGTGCCAACGGTCGGCGCTTACTATCTCAACGCGTGGGCGCTCGAACGCGTCGCGCCGAGCACGGTTGCCGTCTACATTTATCTCCAACCGCTCATCGCCTTCGCCATCGCCCCACTCGTCCTCGGCTCAGAGGAGAGTTGGAGCGCGCGGACAGGCGTCGCGGCGCTGCTCATCTTCGCGGGCGTCGCCATCGTCACGATGAGAACGCGCGTCATGCGAGACGTGTCGGAGCACCCGGACGCGCTCGGCCATTGAGGACGGGTCGCGTGGGCGGGCTGTCAACGCAACAGTTCACTGTGTTTTAATTTCCATGATGGACGCCGCACAGACAGCAGCAGAAGCGAAGGCGCAATCGGCGCACGCCGAAGACGCACGCGCTAAACATACGGCGGCCGGGCTTTCGATTACGGCAGCGGCTTTCCTCGTCGCGCTCAAGACGGCGGCCGGGCTGTTGACCGGCTCGATTAGCATCTGGGCTTCCCTGCTCGACTCGGCGATGGACATCTTCGCCTCGACCATCAACTTCCTCGCCGTCCGCGCCGCCTCGCGTCCGCCCGACGAAGACCACGCCTACGGTCATGGCAAGGCCGAATCACTCGCCGGACTCTTTCAGGCGCTCGTTATCACCGTGTCGGGCGCTTACCTCATCTATCAGGCCGTGATGCGTCTGTCCGCGCCTCCCGTCATCGGTCACGAGTGGGTCGGACTGACCGCGATGCTCATCTCGTCGCTCGTCAGCATCGCGCTCGTCGCGCGCCTGCGCCGCGTGGCGCGCAAGACCGATTCACCGGCTCTACGCGCCGACGCCGTCCACTACGCGTCGGACGTGTACACGAACGCCGCGGCTCTGTTGGCGGTCGCCGTCGTCGCGTTGACCGGATGGCAACGCGCAGACCCCGTGCTCTCGCTCGCCATCTCGGCCTACATTCTCTGGTCTGCCGTCGGCGTCGGACACGAAGCGATAGACGTGTTGATGGACAGGAGATTACCGGCGGAGGTTGACGAGCAGATAGCGGCCGTCGTGGCGAGCTTTCGTGAAGAGGGCGTGATGGGCTTTCACGACCTCAGAACGCGTCGCTCAGGCGCGCTCAAGTTTATCGACCTGCATCTGGAAGTGCGACGCGAACAGAGTCTTGAAGAGGCGCACGCACTGACGGTCAAAGTGCTGCGCGCCATCGAGCGCGAGATACCCCGCTCGCGCGTGCAGATTCACACAGACCCGGCCGACGACAGCGCACAAGCCGCCGCGCGCCGCCGCAACTAAAGAACAGTTTTTCAGGCTCTCTTGAAGGCTTTGACGTTCGGCGCGGTTGTCGTCTCAACCATCCTGCGTAACTCGAAAAGCTTCATCAACGCTTCGACTGGCGAGAGCGCGTCGGGGTCGATTTCCAACAGCGCACGCACGAGCGGCGCGTCTTCGCTTTGTGCCGAAGGCGCGTTCAGACGCGCGGCGAACTGGCGTTCTTCCTCCTCTGTCATCGCGCTTCCCGCTTCCCCTCCCTCGTACTCGCGCAACAACTCCTCCGCGCGTCGCACCACCGGGCGCGGCAGCCCCGCGAGCTTTGCGGCGTAGACGCCGTAGCTGCGTTCGGCGACGCCCGCCGCGACGCTGTAGAGAAAGACCAACTCGCCATCCTCTTCGGCAATCTCGACGTGCAGATTCTTCAGGCGCGGCAGCAGCGCGGAGAGTTCCGTCAACTCGTGATAGTGCGTGGCGAAGAGCGTGCGCGAGCGTAGTTGGGGGTGGTTGTGGACGTATTCGAGGACGGCGCGGGCAACGGCCAGACCGTCGTAAGTTGAAGTGCCGCGTCCCAGTTCGTCAAGCAGGACGAGCGAGCGCGGTGTCGCGTGGTGAAGGATGTGTGCCGTCTCGACCATCTCGGTCATGAAAGTCGATTCGCCGCTGCCGAGCCGGTCGTAGAGTCCGATGCGCGTGTAGATGCGGTCTGTCAGACCGACGGTCGCTTCCTGTGCAGGCACGAACGAGCCGACCTGCGCCAGCAGCACAATCAGCGCCGTCTGTCGCAAGTAGGTTGACTTGCCAGACATGTTCGGCCCCGTAATCAGCGCGATTTCGGGCGCGTCGCCGCCGAGTTCCGCATCATTGGCGACGAAGCTTTCATCCTCGAAGCTTCTTTCCAGCACGGGATGACGCCCGGCCTTGATACGCAGCACGGCATCGTCCGAGACCTCCGGTCGGACGTAGTTCCAGCGCGCGGCGTTGTGCGCGAAGGCGACCAGCACGTCGAGTTGCGCGACCGTCGCGGCGGCGGCCAGAATCTCGTCGCGTCTTTTCCCGACATCCGCGCAGACACGCCTGAAGAGGCTCATCTCCAACTCGGAGACGCGCTCCTGCGCGTTCAGGACGAGCGTCTCATACTCCTTCAATTCAAGCGTGATGAAACGTTCGCCCTGCGCAAGCGTCTGTTTGCGCGTGTAGTCCGCAGGCACGAGATGCAGGTTCGGGCGCGTCACCTCGATGAAGTAGCCGAAGACCTTGTTGTAGCCGACGCGCAGGCTCTTGATGCCCGTGCGCGCACGCTCGCGCTGCTCCATCTCGGCCAGAAAGGTCTTGCCGTCGCGCAAGATGGTGCGCAGCGAATCCAGCTCTTCGGAAAAGCCGTCGCGGATGATGCCGACACTTTCCGAGCGCGTCGAGGGCGCGTCGTTGACGGCGGAGCGGATAAGCGCGAGCGCGGCATCACAGACGGGCAGCGCCGCAAGCGTCGCGCCGAAGCGCCGCGCGTCTCTTTGCAGCACGGCGCGGACACGCGGAATCGCTTCGAGACTCTGCGCGAGCGCGAGCATCTCCGAAGGCGTGACGAGTCCTGCGCGCGCACGCGCGGGCAGGCGTTCGAGGTCGTGGACGGTTTCGAGCGCGGCCGACTACTCTGCGCGCGCGTCCGCGTGTGCGACGAACCACGCCACCTGTTCCTGTCGTCTCGCAATCTCGGCCGCGTCGAGCAAAGGCTGGCGAAGCCAACGCCGGAGGAGCCTGCCTCCCATCGCCGTGCGTGTCTCGTCGAGCGCCGCGAGCAGCGACGGCGCACCCGACGCGCTCTCGAAGATTTCGAGACTGCGCACGGTCTGCTCGTCGAGCAGCATGTAAGTCTCTGCGTGATAACTCGTCAGGCGCGTCAGTTGGTCTGCGGCGGCCGTCTGCGTCTCGCGCAAATATGAGACGAGTGCTCCGGCGGCGGCCGTCGCCAGCGGCCAACGCTGTAGGCCGAAGGGCGCCAGCGTGCGCGCGCTGAAATGTTTAAGCAGCGCCGCCTTCGCCTTCGCAGGCTCGAAGTCTGCATCGGGGCGGCGGGTGATGAAGCCGGGCAGGTCGTTCTCCTGTGTGCGGAGAGTTTGCGCCACGAGCAGTTCCGAAGGGGCGACGCGCTGAAGTTCAGGCAGCGCATCTTCAAACGCCAACTCGGTAGCGGCGAAGTCGCCCGTCGTCACGTCGGCGTAGGCGATGCCTGCACGACGGCCGTCGGTTGCGTAAGCGGCGAGATAGTTATTGACCTTGCTTTGGAGCAGCCCCGGTTCGAGGACTGTGCCGGGCGTCACGACGCGCACCACATCGCGCTCGATGAGCGAGCGACCGGCCGCGCCTTTGACGGGCGCGCTCGTCAGTTGTTCGCAAATGGCGACGCGATGACCGCGCGAGATGAGCGTCGAGAGATGGCGTTCGAGACTGTGGTATGGGACACCGGCGAGAGGCACGCGGACGTTGCGCCCCATCGGCTTCGACGTGAGCACGATGTCGAGTTCGCGCGCGATAAGACGCGCGTCGTCGTCAAACGCCTCGTAGAAGTCGCCGATGCGAAAGAGCAGGATGGCGTCCGGGTGGCGACGCTTGATGTCGAGATACTGTTTGCGTAGCGGAGGCGTCGGGTTCGTCATCGCTCGAAGATTTGTACGAGGATGTCCTCGACCGACGTGAGTGCGCGGTGCAGACGCCGGAGTTGCTCGAAGCTGAGGATGGTCGTGACGCGGCCTATCTCATGGAACGCGCCCGTGCGCGCCAGACTCAACTGCATGTGCGCGCGGTTGGTGTCGCGCTCGCTGTCAACGACGAGAAAGGGGCGGCTGCGCTGTGCATCATAAGCGCGCTTGAGTTTGGCGAGCGCCGCGTCGATGTTGCCCTTGTGCTGCACCTCGAAGACGTGGCTCAGACGCGGGCTTGTCTCGCCTTCGCGCCAGACCACGTCGTAGTAGTCGAACTCCGTCTGCGCGTGATGGCCGAGGACGCGGCCGACCTCGCAGAGCATTTGCTGTACGTCGCTGTGAGAGAGGGGCGCTGGTGCAGACGACTGTCGCGCCGTCTCGTCGGGCATGGAGAACTGCAACTGCTCGTCTGCGACGCGGCGTCGGCCCTGCGCGGTAATCGTCCAGCGGCCACGCAGACGTTCTATCTGACGCTTCTCGTCAAGTTCGCGTCCGGCGCGTTGCACGAGCCTGCGCCACTGGCTGCGATGGCCGTTGCTGATGGCGCGCACGTCGCTCTCATCGAGTTGCGGGAAGTAGGCGACAAGCCGCTCGTAGAGAAAGCGCACGTCTTCGACGCCGCCGGTGGCAGCCAGTTCCTGAAGCACGGGGAGTTCGAGGCGTTCTACGCCGGGATATGCCATCGCGCTGAAAAACCGTCTGGGTGGTAAGGATTTTCGCGGCGGAAACCCATGTTCCCGCGCAGACAAAGGCATAGCTGACATCAGCAAAGTTACAGGAGAAACGCGCCCGCAAGCAAGCGTGCAGCAGCCGCCGCAAGATTCGCCTAAACTAAAATTCTTCGACGCTCAAAGGAAGAAGGCAGACGGACTCGCTCAGCGTCCGTCTGCCTTCTGTTGGCGTTTGATGACCTTACGGTTTTTAGGCTGCCGCCGACACGGCGCGTTCGATGCCGAAGCAGGCGTGAATCTCTTCCGCGTCGAGCGTGTCGCGCTCCATCAACCCTGCGACGAGCAGCGCGATTTCTGCGCGGCGAGAATCGACTATCTCGCAGGCGCGCTTCATCTGCGCGTTGATGATGTCGCTCGTCGCGTGCTCGATGCGGTCGAGTAGAGTCTGGCTGTGGGGGTCTTCGGGCTTGCCGAGGTGAATCGGGCCGAGTGGACTCATGCCGAACTCGGCAACCATCTTGCGCGCAATCTCGACGGCGCGCTCGATGTCGTTCGATGCCCCGGCTGTCATCGTGTCGAGCAACAGTTGTTCGGCCGCGCGTCCGCCCAGCAGCATCGCAATCTGGTCTTCGAGATACTCGCGTTTCTTCATCAGGCGGTCGCGTTCCGGCAGCGATTGGGTGACGCCGAGCGCACGCCCGCGCGGCAGAATCGAGACCTTGTGGACGGGGTCTGCATTCTTCACGTCGAGGCCGACGGCGACGTGGCCTGCCTCGTGCACGGCCGTCGCGTAACGCTCATCTTCGTCCATCATAAAGCCGTGACGCTCGACGCCCATCAGGATTTTGTCGCGCGCGTATTCGATGTGGGGGCGGCCGACGGCCTGCGAACCGTCGCGCGTGGCGGCGATGGTCGCCTCGTTCAAGAGGTTGGCGAGGTCTGCGCCCGAAAAGCCCGGCGTGCCGCGCGCAATCCACGTTAGTTCCAGTCCCTCTTCGAGTTTCACCTTGCGCGCATGGACGCGGAGAATCTGCTCGCGCCCGCGCAGGTCTGCGAGGTTGACCGTAATCTCCCGGTCGAAGCGACCGGGACGCGTCAAAGCCTGGTCGAGAATGTCTGGACGGTTGGTCGAGGCGATAACGACGACGCCCGTTAGCTGGTCGAAGCCGTCCATCTCGATGAGCAACTGATTGAGCGTCTGGTCTTGGTCGGCTGAGGCCGAGTCCGCGCCGCGACCGCGACGACGGCCGAGAGCATCAATCTCGTCAATGAAGACGACGCAGGGCGCGAGTTTGCGCGCGCGTGCAAAGAGGCGACGCACGCGAGCCGCGCCGAGACCGGCAAATTTTTCCTGAAAGCTTGAGCCGGAGACCGACAGGAAAGGCACTTTGGCCTCGTTGGCGGCGGCGCGTGCCAAAAGCGTCTTACCCGTGCCCGGAGGGCCGGAGAGCAGTATGCCGCGCGGGGCACGCCCGCCGAGGCGTCCGAAGGTTTCCGGGTTGCGCAGGAAATCAATCGTCTCGGCCAACTCAGACTTCGCCTCATCGACACCGGCCACGTCGTCGAAGTTCACGCGACCCGCGCCGCTCGCATCCGACGGCTGAAAGTCGCCGTGCCCGCCCATGTTGGCGTAGACGCGCCAGCCAATCATGCCGAGCGCGAGCAGGGTGATGAAAGGCAGCGCCCAGTTGAAGGCGGTTGCCAGCGCGCCCGGCTGCATCGAGGCATACTCGACGGGGACGTTATGTTTGGCGAAGGTGGTGGCAATCTCCTGTCCCGCCGCCTGATTGGCAACAGCCTGCGCCAGCGTCCCGTCGGCCTGTACGACCGTGACCAACTCGCCTTCAATCTTGACGGACTTGACCGTCGAAGACGAGGCCAGCGCGGTCAACTCTGTATAGTTGATGTTGCGGACGACGGGCGGCGGCGCGGCTTTGAAAATCTCGAAGCCGACGCCGACGAGCAGGATGAGAATCAGCAATGCGGCGGCGGCGAAGGTGGCCGCCGACGCCTTCTGCGTGCGGGGGATTAAGCGTGAAAACGGCATGATAAAAGTTCTCCTAAAGCAGCGCGGGCGCGACAGGGTTCGGGGGAACACGCGCACCGTCCACGCTGCCGTGGGAATTTCAAAACTGCAAAGAAACGGGATTCAGAGGCGTCGCTGAAGCTTCGGACGAAAGACCCGCGCAGACGCTTGCCACCGGCGGGGCTTCTCTTTCCACTCTGAGGAGGACGCCCGTCAGGCAGGAACTACCACGGACGCATTTTCACTCTACCAGCACGTCGGCTTTCAAGTCCAGCGAAAACAACCGACGCATCTGCCTCCACCCCTCCGATGATTCTCGCCGCGCCCCGGTTGCCGCGCCCCGGCCATAACGCGGAAACAATTGTAGAGACAGGGCTTGCCGCAGCCTGCGGAGTGCTGACAGGCCGTCTGTTATGGCTCTCGTGGGAGGTTTTCGAGGAGACTGTCGGCGAGCGGCGCTGTCAGGCGCGAGACGGGATAGAGGTTCATCCGCCTGTCCCAGTAGGGCGAGCGTTCGTAGAAGAAATTGAGACGCGCCGAGGCGCTCGCGGCAAACTTCGGGTCGGTCGCCACGCGCTCCTCAAACTCGCGGCGCAGGCGTTCGTCTTTCGCCAACATCTCGCGCGCCAGTTTTTCCAGCACGTAGTCCTCGCCGTACTCCTTCGCCTCGAAGACGGCGTGGAAGAAGCCCCACGCCACAAGCGAATCGGGCGCGGCCGGTTCCAACAGACCGAGCGCGACGCGCGCCGAAGGCTGCGCCAGAGGGACGACGATTGACCCGGCCTGAAGCGTCCGGCGTTCGCGCACCGGCTCGGTCTTGAAAGTCGCCATCACGCGCCCTTCAAACGACGCCGCCGCGAATTTCACTTCGCTGAAACGATAGCTCTCAACCTCGACGGTGACCGGCTCGCGCAGACGCCTGAGCGTCAGGCCGTGAGCGACGAGCACCTCGATGGCCTTGCTCCATTGGGGCGGGACGACGTAGTAGAGCGGCGGGGCGACGGCGACGGCCGCGCGCGCCTCGTTGTAGAACGGCACGTTGTAGTCTTGCGGCCGTGTCCCGAAGATGACGCGTAACGCACCCGATACGTCGCTCAACTCCGTGCGATACTCGACGCCCTTCAGGCGCATCTGCGTCGGGTTCTGCGTCAGCGCGACGCTCAAGGCGACGCGGCGTTGCGGGTCGTAGGCGCGCCCTTCGGCCGTCACCTGCTCGTCGGCCGCGCGGACGGCGCGCATCAGACTTTCGGGGTCGCGGTTGACCTCTTCGAGCGCGGCGCGCAGCAGGTCGTAAGTGCCGCGTACACGAGAGCGATGCTCCTTGAGCATGTGCGTCTCGATGAGCAGGCCGGGGCGATTGCGGAGCGGCGTGTAGCCGGTCGCGAAGCGCGGCGAGGCGATAAAGCTGTCAATGCCTTTCGCCGGGTCGCGGTTATCGCGAAAGACCATGTAGGGCGAGAGCAGATTACCGGCCGCCTCTGTCGCAGGAAAGATGCGCCGCTCGAAAGCCTCTTTCGCCCACGCGCGGACGGGGGCGGCCACGTTCTCGTGCGCCTCGTATTGCCAGGTGATGTTGTATTGAAAGTCCGCGCCGTCTGTCACGTGACAGTCGATGAAGAGGTCTGGCTGCCACTCGTTCCAGAGCCGCAGCCACGCGCGCGTCTCCGGCGCGTCGGCCTTCATGTAGTCGCGGTTGAGATTGAGGTTTGAAGCATTGCCGCGCCACCCTATCTCGGCCGGGCCGTTCTGGTTGATGCGGTTGTAGGGACTGCGCCGCTCGTGTCCGTCGGCGTTGTAGATGGGAATGAAGAGGACAACGACGCGTTCGAGCAGCGATTCGTGCGTCTTGAGGACGGCGATGTCGCGCAGCAGAGCGAGACCGGCGTCTTTGCCGTCGGTTTCGCCCGCGTGGATGCAGGCCTGTATGAGCACGACGGCCTTGCGTGCGGCGCGCGCCGCCTGCGGCGTGAAAGTCTCGCCTTTGGAGGCGACGAGCAGTTGCAGGGCGCGTCCCTCGCCGCTCCTGCCGAACTCGGTCATGCGCAGCAGCGGCGAGGCCGCGTCGAGACGGCGTGCATAAGCCATCGTCTCGTCGTAGGTCGGCGTCTCGCGGTAATCCGTGCGCTCGGCGTGCGTCAGCCATTCGGCCGGGACAGGCGCGGCGGAACTGTTTTGCGCGTTGACGTGATGGTTTGAACTCAAGAGCGTGATGCAGAGGAGGACGTTTGTCAGGACGAGACGGAAACGAAACATCTGTCGAATCTCCGTTGACGCTACTTCAGAGGCGTCTGGCACGCGCGGCAGTGCGTGCGTCGCCGCGCGTTGAGCGTGCCGCACGAGGCGCAACGGTTATACATCGTGCGCGCGAACCAGTTCGTGATGAGCGCGCTCACGACGAGGATGGCGACGACGAGCAGGATACTGGAGAGCGTCTCCATCAGCTTCGATATTTCTCGGCCAGCCCGCGTTCATAGCTGCGCCCGCGCTCGTAGCCCCTGCGAAAGGGTTCGTCTTCACAATCCGCGCCGAAGCAGTCGCGCAGGCGTTCGACATCTTCGTCGTAAGATTTGCCGCGCGCAGCCGGATGAAGCGACGCCTCGAAGCCGCGCCGGTAGACTGGCTCGATTGATTTGAAGTCGCGCCCTTCGGCCGTGTAGCTGGCCTCCTCCGCGTCGCGCAGTCCGACCCACCATGCTTCGCGCGCCGCGTCGATGCTCTCTGCGCCCGCCTGTGTGAGCGCCGTCCGCGAGGCATCCTCCTGCTCGTCGTCTACGACGGCGACGACGACGGAGCGTCCCTGCCTGAGCGCATCTTCGTAGACGTAAACCTCATCGGCCGGGAGACCACCGGCGACGGTGTCTTCCATCGCGCCTCCGGCGGCCGCGCCCGCCGCCGCGCCACCCGCGCCGAGGAGCGCCGCGCCGAGCACACCGGCCGCGAAAATCGGCCCTACGCCGGGGATAAACAAACTCGCAGCGGCCGCTCCCAGATGCAGACCTCCGGCCACGCCGAGCGCCCCGCCGACGACGCCGCCGAGCGCCGTGCCCATGCCCGGCTGTTCCGTCTCTGTCGTCGGCACGTCGTTGAGTTCGGCTTGCGATGCGCCGGGCGCGAGCAGGTTGAGCCGTTCGTCTGAGACGCCGAGCGCGCGCAGTTGCTCTATCGCCCGTGCGGCGTCGGCGCGTGTGTGGAAGATGCCAGCGATGGTTTTCATGCGCAGTTTTATTTCGGGAATCCGACGAAGGCCATCGGCACCGCAGGTCGCCTTTCCTCGACCCGTTAGTTTTAGCCACGCAAACGGAAGGGGATTTAATTGTAAGACAAAGCGGGGAGATTGTATCACGAACCGAGACGGCGCAGCCCTGCCGTCGCGTTAGCAGAAGCAGAGCGCCCCACACGGTCGAACCTTGACCGCGTGGGGCGCTCTTGATGGGGGTCGAAGACTAGTGACTGACTACGGGCACTGCTGGCAGCGCTCGATGTCGTCGGTCGATTCGGTGTTGCCCTTGAGCGGGCCGACGCCCTCACGGCCGGGATGTTCCGGAATGTCAACGAAGGTCTGGCCGATGTTGTTGTCGAAGTTCGATTCGGGGAGTTGATGGCAGAAGCCGTTGGTGTCCTTGAACGGGCACGGCTCGCCCTTCTTGGCGACGAAGGGCGGGTTGACCGTCACGCGAATAATGTACCTGCCCGCAGGGACGACGGCCTGCCCGTCGCCTCCATCGAGGACGAAGAACTGGCCGGGGAGCGTGAAGCGGTAGGTGTCAGCCCACCCGGCGCTGATGCCTTGATTGCCGGGGATGCCGATAGCGCCGCAGCTACGGAACTTCCCTTCCTTCGGGGGCACGCCGCCGACCGGCACGGGGTTAGGGTCGGTGTCGAGCATGCAGAAGCCCTGCTTGGCCGCTCTCCAAACCTTGCCCGTCTTCGGGTCGATGAGTTGGTAGAGCGCATAGTGGCGGAAGTGGAAGTGGTGATGGCACGAGGCAAACTCGAAGAGGCCGTCGTTGGCCTCGAAGTGCTTGTTCGGGTCGCCGACGACGAGGTCGGCGTCGCCGATGTTCGGCGTCATCACGGTGAAGCGCACGAGTTTGCGCTCGCCGGGGGTGATGCCGCCTTCAATCACGCTGCACGCGTTGGGGGAGAGATTTTCGACGCGCGTCACCCACTGCGAACCGAGCACATCGTCGCGCACGACAAGGTCGGGCAGACCGGCCTGCGCCATTTGCGCCGCCGGTTTGTGTGAGAACAGCAAGGCCGCGACGGCGATGCAAGCGAGGGAGAGGACTATCACGATTCTTTTGGTCAAGATTCTGAACTCCTTTGTGAAGGGGGTTAATGGAGTCGTCCGCCACTTTGCGGACGAAGGGGGGGCTGACAGTGTTTGCTGCGCTCGACGCAAAGGCCGTCCAGTGAGTGTCGCAGTCGAGTTATCGAGCTTGATGATTGGTGAATCGCCGGCGAGTGCAGAGGCTGTCGTCGGCCGGATTGTGGAGCGCCGGGAGAGTATTCCCGTAGCCGCGCAATGTCAAGCCCAAAATCGTTGAGCGAGATATCTCGACCGTGTTAAAGTGGCATCGTCGTTAGAGACTCGCGAAGGGATTCGAGTGAGCATGATTGAAATCATCGACAAGCACTGGCCGATGTCTGTGGGCGACGGTAAGGCGACGCGCAAGAAGAAGCCGAAACTGCTCGCCATCACGACCGACTGTTGCACGGGTTGTTCCGGCTCGCCCGCCTGCATCGAGTATTGCCCTATCGAGGCGTGCATGTTCTGGGTTCCAGACGAAGACCACCCGCCCTTCGGACGCATCGAGGTTGACCCGAACCTGTGCATCGGCTGTCAGAAGTGCATCAGCAAAGGCCCCGAAGGCGCTTTCCTCGACGGCTGCCCCTGGGACGCCATCGAAATGGTGCCGACAGACTTCTGGGAAGCCGCACACGGCGTCACCCTCTCCGACTCCCCGCCGGGCAGATAAGAAGTAGGTGATAGGTGATAGGTGAGTAGGAGAAATCCTGTCTTTTCCTATCACCTATCACCTATCACTTATCACTGTTTTGAGCGGAGCGGCGCTTGATGGCCTCGGAGGCACGCGCCGCTTCTTCTTTTATCTCGTCGGAGAAGCCTTCGACGCCCGCGCGGTAACGCTCTATCTCCGTTAAATCTTCGGCCATGCCGACGAAAGAGAGTCCGACCAGTGCGTCGCGTACCTGTTCGGTGTCGGGCGCGAGCGCGAGCAGTGTGTCACCTGCGCGCACCGCGTCGCCCTGCTTCGTCAAGACCTTCTCCACCCGACCGGGAAGCGGCGAGCGAACCTCCGCGAATTTGCCTTCGCCCACGTCGAGACGCACGAGCATCGCTTCCCTCTTGACCGGCGTGCCGACGCTCAAGATGGTCTGCGCCGTGCCGTCCGTCGGCGACACGACGTTGTAAGGGCGCAGCATGGCAAGTAACTCTGTGCGTGCGCGTGCGTCGTTGTAGCCGACGAGCGAGAGCGCGGCGTTGCGCCGCACGATAGGCTCCGGGTCTTCGAGCAGACGCAGGAGCGACGCGCGAAACTCCTCCGAACGATGCGCGCCGCCCATCACCCATGCCGCCGTCATCCGCACGTCGGGCGAGGCGCTCGTGCGCGCCAACTCCGCCACGCGGCCATACCAACGCTCTGCTCCCGGCTCCCTCCGGGAAATCTTCTCACCTATCTGCGAGAGCGCGTGTTGCGCGTGGCGTGGGCTCTTCTCGTCGGCCAGATACTTCTCTATCTGCTCGTCGCTCAGGCTGCGCCCGAACCACGTCCCGTACCATGTCAAAAACGGCGCGATGATGAAGAGCGCGGCCACGACTACGAGAGGCCAGGGCGAACGCCTCCGTGCGCCGTCTCTCGACGCGCTCTTACTCACGCCGCCGTTCTGTTGTTGGTTGGCCGCCATCGAGCCTTCAGCGCGCAGGATAGAGGTGGTAGAGCATCAGATAGACGACGACGCCCGTCGCGGAGACGTAGAGCCAGAGCGGATAAGTCCATCGCGCGAGCCGCCTGTGCAGACGAAACTCGCCGCGCACGGCGCGCCTCACCGTGAGCAGGATGAGCGGGACGATGACGACAGCAAGAACTGTGTGCGTGAGCAGGACTGCGAAGTAGACTTGTCTGGCCGCGCCCTGCCCGGTGAACTTCACAGAGCCGTAGTTGTAGTGATAGATGAGGTACGAGACGAGAAACAGCGCCGAGACGCAGAGCGCCGCGCCCATGCAAACGAGGTGCGCCGTGACGCGCCTGCGCCGGATAAAGAAAAAGCCTGCGAGGAGCAGCAGGCCGCTGGTCGCGTTGAGGCTCGCGTTCAAGTGCGGTAAGACCGAGTTGTTCATAAAAACTTTGAGCCGTCCACCGGCGGACGACTCGGAGACGATTAACTCCCTCCTTCTTCACTGCGCCGCTGCCCCTCTTCCGTGCGCGCGTAGAAATCGTTGCCGCGCTCTTCGAGCAGCCCTGCCTCGACCATGTCTTCGACAACATGGAAGACGGCCGTGCGCATGTCAGGGTCGTTGCCGCCGACCTCGAACAGTTCGTGGAGGTCGAGCGTCTCTTTCCCCATCTCGTCGAAGGCGCGCAGCACGCGCAGGGGCAAATCTTCGGGTCGTGCCATGTGTTTAAGAATACAGGAATCTTTGCGTTAAGGCTTGGCTTTCGGAGTCTCGGTCTTTTTGTGCGCGGGTTTGGCCGGGGCGGCCGGTTTCTCGCTCAACTCGGCGTGGCCGCAACGCTCGCACTCCCACAGCGGAAAGACCGAAGAAGGGTCGGCCGGACTCTGATAGATGGCGCGCAGCGAAGGGATAATCTTGCCGCCGCAACGCGGGCAGGCGCGCCCGCGTATGCTCTGGCGCTCCACGTCGATAGCCGTCTCGTTATTCTCCGCCATGCTCTCTGACCTCTTCATCGCCGTTCGGCTTGCGGTATTTGTAGACGAGCGCGAAGGCCGAACAGAAGATGGCGACCGGCGGGATGAGCAGCACCAGCATCGCCAGCCCCATCGCACGCACGGACTTCTCGCCCCCCGCCTCGACCCCCGTCCGACACATCGCGCACTGTGCCGACGCGTCCGGCGCAAGGAGCGCCATGCACGCGAAGGCTGCGAGCAGGATGATAAGGACGGTCGTGTAACTGCTTCGCTTCATCTTCAGTGTTCGCCTTCGGCCGCAGGCGGCGCGGCGGCTGTCGATTGCGGCGGTCGCAGGTTAAGCGAACGGAAACTGTCCGGGAAGAAGACGAAGAAGAGGCAGATGCAGATGACGAGCACCGGCACGAGCGTCAGCACCAGACTCATCCGCTCGAACCTCAGGTGCATGAAGTAGGCCATGATAAGCCCGGCCTTGATGATGGAGAGTCCGATGAGGAGCGTCAGCATCAATGTCAGCGAAAGCTGCACGTAGCCGAGATAGACCTCGATGAGCGTCAACAGGAGCAACCCGCCGAGGACGCCTAAGAACAGTCGCGTGCTGCCCTCGAAATGGACTGCGCCTTCGCGCGCGCGCTCCAGCGAGACCCCGTCGCCGAGGGCGAAAGGGTTCTTCAGCATCCCGCGCTCCCTGAGCGTCATCAACGGGATGCTCAGGAAGATTAACCCGACGAGCGTCCCGACGAGCGTCAGAAAGAGACTGTCGATGTTGATGAAGTTGCCCGACAGCGTGATGTTCGACGCGGCGAGGCCGAAGAAGGCGAGCGCGAACAGCACACAGATGCCCATCAAAATCAGGTCTGTCTTTTTCGTCAATCCCTTCATCGAATCAAAAGGACGAGTCATCAGCTTCTCCCGCCTCCTCTGCCCAATCTTTCGTCAACGTGCCTCTCGCTTCAGTGGTTCGGCTTGACCGACATCAGGTAGATGAGCGGGAAGACGAACATCCACACGAGGTCAACGAAGTGCCAGTAGAGGCCGCTAATCTCGACATCTTCGTGGCGCGTGTGCTTGATGCGCAAGCCAATCCATGCGAGGTAGAGCACGCCCGTCAGGACGTGGAACATGTGCAGGCCGGTGATGGCGAAAAAGCTCGCGCCGAAGAGCGGCGGCGCGTTCGGCCACTCGCGCGCCCACTCGCCTGCGAGCCTGAAGGGGCGCAGCCCGTCGTGAATCAAGTGCTGCCATTCGAGCAGGTGGAGGATGAGGAAGGCGAGACCGCCGAGAATCGTCGCTCCTATCCAACGCCGCGCCGACTTCAGACGCCCCTGCGCCGAAGCGCCGACAGCCATCACCATCGTGAAACTCGAAGCCAGCAGGCACAGCGTCATCACCGTCGAAAAGATGATGCTCGGCGAGAACGGAAAGGGCGTCGGCCATTCCGGGCTTGAAGCGCGGAGATAGCTGTAGCCGATGAGCAGCGCCGAAAACGTCATCGCGTCCGAGACGATGAACAGCCACATCCCAAGCTTCTTGTGACCGACGTGATACGGCAGGACGCCGCCGCCCCAGTCGGTCGAGATGATTTGTCCCGTGCCCGCTTCGGTGCTCACCGTTCATCACCTCCAAAGGAAAAGGAGTAAGAAGAGAAAGACCCACAAGCCGTCCATGAAGTGCCAGTAAATCGCCATCACGTCGGTTAGCGAACCGACCTTGGCCGACGCGCCGATTCGTTCACCAGCTCGGCGAGCGCGCAACAGCAGATAACCAAGCCCCAGAATCCCGCCCGCCAGATGCAGCCCGTGCAAGCCCGTCAGGACGTAGAAGAAAGAGCTGTGCGGGTTGCCCTTGAGATAGATACCCTGCGCCGCCAGTTGTCGCCACGCGACGAGTTGCGCGGCGAGGAAACCGAGTCCGAGCACGAAGGTCGCCGCCAGCCAGCGTCCGTAAGAACTCTGTGCGCCCCTTCTGAGAGCCTTCTGCGCGAGACTGATGGTGACGCTGCTGAGGACAATCAGCAGCGTGCTCAACCAGACGACGCGCGGTAGCTCTATCGGTCGCCAGTCGGTCGAGGTGGCAAGTCCCGCGCGCGCGATGTAGGCGCTCGCCAGCGCCGTGAACATCATCAGGATGGAGGCAATACCAGCCATCATCCCAAGTCGGTAACGGTCAGGCGACCAGCGTCTCGCCCCGTCGCCGCCCGCGCCGCCTCCGTCCGACCCGCGCGAGCCGTTACTTCCACCGCCGCCGCCACCGCTACGCGGACGCGAGACGCCCGCGCCGATTTTCGGCTGCGCCGTCGAGACCTTCTCTCTAGTGCCCGTGACCGTCGTGACCATTACCGCCAGTCCTCCCCACACCTTGTTCAGAACCTACAGCCCCGCCCGCCGTCTCGTCCGGCTCGGTCTGCATCACGTAATCCTTCGGCGCGCCCGGCACGGCGAACTCGTATGCGCCCCTGTAGACCGTCGGCACGCGCCCTCCGAAGTTGTCGAACGGCGGAGGCGACGGCGTATCCCATTCGAGCGTGGTCGCCTCCCAGGGGTTCGCCCCCGCGCGCTCTCCCTTGAACATGCTCCAGAAGAAATTGAAGAGGAAGAGCAGTTGCACGAGCGCCGTGATAATCGCCGCCCATGTGACGACGAGGACAAGCGGGTCGGTCGAAGTCAGAAACTCGTAGATGTGACGGCGCTCGCCCTGTATGACTTCATGAAACTGCGCGTAAC
>DASZCR010000364.1:0-4778 GCA_035942915.1 Pyrinomonadaceae bacterium
GCGCCTCCTCTCTGTTTGTCTTCGAGCCGGTTTAGAAGTTTAAGCGGACGGAGGCTTGGAGACGGCGGTTACCTGCCGCTGAGCTTCCGCCGGGGCCGAAGCCGCCGAGTGTCGAGAGCGATTGGTTGAAGAAGGGCGAACTGAGGTTGCCGACCGGCACGTTCAGGTTCGCGCGGTTAAAGAGGTTCTGGATGAAGAGCGAGAAGGTGACGTTGTAACGCTTCTGCTCGGAGCCTGCGCCCGGCCCGCCGCCGATAATCACCGGCCCTGCGCCCGGAGCGCCGCCGGGGCCGCCCCTCTGCTGTACCACGCCGCCCGCCGGAGCGCCGCCGCGTTGTCCGCCGCCGCCACCCTGACCGCCACGACGGTTGCCGCCGCCCTGCTGCGCTTGAGCGCCGCCGCCGCCCGCGTTGTTGTTCGCCGCTGCGGCGCGTGCGCCCGGCACTGTGCCGAAGCCCCACTGGCGACTGATACGCAGGTTGAAGGAGACGAAGCCCGGCCCTTCGGCGAAGTTGCGCGGGATAATCTCCTGCCCCGGCTTCGGACGAATGTCGAAGTCGCCGTAGGGCGTGCGGCGCAGGTCTGCGGCCGTCGTCTGCGCGTCGGCAAAGGCCGGGCGGTCGTTGAAGATGCCGTCGCCGTTGTTGTCGATGCCGGTCGTGATGTTGAACGGACGCCCCGTGTTGAGGATGACAATCGGATTCAGACCCAACTTGAGAACGGGGATGCCGAGGTTGCCGCCGAGAAAGACGCGGTGGCGCACGTCAAAGGGCGCGCGGCCGTACTCGCCGCTCGTGTCGTAGGAGTTGGCGGGGAAGCTGAAGGGGCCGTCAGAGTCGTTGAAGACGCGGCCGTAAGAGTAGTTGGCGAAGACCGAGAAGGCCTGCGAGAACTGATTGCGGATGCCGACCGTGTACTGCTGCAAGTTCTGCGTGCCGCTCGACTCGAACTGATGGATGTCGCCTGCGGCCGCGTCAGGACGCGTGCCGCGCGGGTTGTCGAGCGTGACGGTGCCGGGCAGCGGTGCGTTGATGTTGCGCAAGCGCAGCAGGTGACGCGTGTTGTAATGCTGCATGAAGCTGAAGAGCGTGAACTTCTTCGGCAACTGCCGTTCGAGAATCAAGCCCGTCGCGTAAGAGTAAGGAGCGGTGATGTCGTCGGCCAGCCGGCGCGTAATCTGCGGCAGAGCGAAGCCCGTCAACTCGTCGATGGTCGGCACGTTCGAGACCGTGCCATCCGGGTTGAACTGGACGGCGTCGAGAACTGCCGGGTCGTTGACGCGGAACTGTAGCTGGTTCGTGCCGTTGAAGCGGTTCTGTTGCAGCGAAAGCTGCTCGCCAATGCGGTCGTAGAAGACGCCGAAGCCGAGACGGATGACGGTCTTCGCAGGCTGCTGCGCGCTGCCGTCGGGCGACCACGAGACGTAGAGGCGCGGCGCGAAGTTGAAGCGGCTGCTGATATTGGTCTGCGCCTCGTAGCGCAAACCCGCGCCGACGGTCAGGTTCGGGCGATACTTCCAATCGTCCTGTATGAAGCCGCTGAAGTCGACCTGATGGATGCTGGCTTCGGGGTTGCCGCCCGCGATGATGAGTTGCGTCGGGCGCGCGCCCGCGAGGTTCTGCACGGTCGAGCGGAACTGTTCGAGCGACGTGAAAGTGAACGTGCCGCCGAAGTTGTTGCGCGAAACATCCGTCACGTTGATGGAGCGCACGCGCGCGCCGAACTTAATCGAGTGGGTGCCGTGTGCGATGGTCGTGATGTTGGTCAGTTCGTAGCGCGAATCGTCGTTGAAGGCGGGGCCGTTTTGCGAGCCGCCGCGATTGAAGGCTTCGGAGACGAAGATGGCTGGGGCATCGGTGAGAGGAATCTGCTCGCGGTGTCCGCGCAGAATTTGGAAACGCGTCTCGTTGATGGCCGACTTGCTGAGCACGGCCGTCTCCGTCAGTTGGAGCGTGTGCGTGCGAAACATCGAATCGAAGGCGCGCTCCGGCAGAGAGAAGGCCGACACGCCCTGATTCTGCTGTCGCACCTGAAAGAAGTTGTAACGCGCGACGAGCGTGTTGTTGGCGTTGATGGCGTAATCGACGCGCGGGCTGAAGTTGGTGCGGCGCGCGGGCGTCAGGACGGTCTGGACGAAAGGCGTCTCGGCCAGCGAGATGGGGTCGATGATGCGCGCGTTGACGATGTCGTTATCGTCCGTGTCGCTGCGCTCGAAGTCAACGAAGAAGGAGGCGACCTTCGGGACGATAGTGCCTGAGAGGTTGCCGCCATACTGCCGGAACTGAAAATCCGCGCGACGCTCGGCGAAGGGGTTGCGCGAGTTCAACGACTCGTCGTTGAAAGTCGAGTAGACGCTGCCCCGGAATTTATCCGTGCCGGGCTTGGTGAAAATCTGGATGCCGCCGAAGCCGGGCTGGTCGCGTTCGGCCGAGAGCGGGTTATCGTTGATGCGGATTTCGCGTATGGAATCGCGCGGGGGGATGCGTCCGCCCTCGAAGCCGTCAATCATAATCTGGCCGCCGTTGGGGCCGACCGAAGGGCCTGCCAGAGCTTGCAGCGCGGCTTCTAATTCGTCAGGGTCGTCGGGCAGCGCCTCGATGTCTTTGCCGCGCAGCACAAGCGCGTCGCCGCGATTCTCAAGGCTGATGGGTGTCTCGGCAGCAACGGTCACCTCTTCTTTGTCGAGCGAGACGGTGAGCGTGATGTTCAGGGGTTCGCGCCGTCCGGCGACGACTTCAATCTCCGCGTTCTCGTAGAGCGCGAAGCCCCCGGCGATGGCGCGCACGATGTACTGACCGGGCGCCAGACCGCTCACGACGTAGTTGCCCTCGGCGTCCGTGACGGCCGTCTTCTCCGCGCCGTTGCCGTCAACGACCGTGATGGTCGCGCCGACGATGGCGCCGCCGAAGGCATCCGTCACCTGCCCGTGCAGCGTACCGATGGCCGACTGCTGTGCGAAGACCGAAGCGGAGACGCACAGCGCGACGGCGAGGACGAGCGCCGACGCGCGCCCGACTGTTCTTTGAAATAAGTTCATTACTCTTGCCTTTGTGTCAAAGGGTGATAGGTGATGGGTGAGAGGTGATAAGAGAAAACGTCTTTTCCTATCACCTATCACTTATCACCCATCACTCATTTCTCATCATTCATCTTTAGGGCGCGCCGATGCCGAAGCCGAAGCCCGCGCCTGCTGCTGCGCCTGCGCCTGCCCCTGCGCCCGCGCCGCCGGGGCCGCGTCCGCCACCCTGACGCGCGGCCATCATCGCCATAATCGGCTCAATGCCTGAGAGCACCTGAATGGCCGTGACGCGCGAAGGGTCTGCGCCGACGGTGCTGGAAATCACTATCATGTTGCCCGGCTTCAGTTCGGCCAGCGTGGTCGGAGGAAGATTCTCGAACATCTGCTGAAGGTCGAAGCCGCCGCCCGCGCGGCGCGGGCCGCCCTGACCTGCGGTATTCTGTCCCCCGCCTTGCCCCTGCGCGGCAGGCTGTGCGCCGCCTGCGCCCGGAGGCGGGCCGCCGCCCATCATCGCCATCGCTTCGGCGGGCACGCGCTTCAAGACCGAGTCTTTGCTGACGCGGACGATGAGCGGTTGATTGCCTTGCGTGGTCTGCGTGATGGTCAGTTCGCCTTTGGCCGGGTCTACGGAAGTGATTGTGCCGACGGCTGTGCGGAAGGCTCCGGTAACGACCTCTTCAGGCGTGAAGCGCGTGCCGTCTTCGCTGCGGTCGCCTTTGGCGCGCAGTTGGTCGCCGACCTGTATGGCCTCGAAGGTGCTCGGCTTGGCCGCGCTAAAGAGGACTGAATCGGGAGCGTAGCGGCGCAGCTTGACCTTCTCCGTGACGGGGATGACGACCGGCAACGGCCCTTGCGGCCCGCGCGTCTGCAAAGTTATCTCTTTGGTCTGCGCGTTGACGGCCGAGACGACGCCGACGATGCCGCGTTGTCTCCACTCGGCGCGCTCGGCCTCCTGCTTGGCCGCCAGGTCGGCCTTCGTGCTGACGATGACCATGCGCGCCATCACCGTCTTGCGGTCGTCCGAGACTTTGCCGCGCGCAAAGACGCGGTCGCC
The DNA here is from genome assembly GCA_035942915.1 of Pyrinomonadaceae bacterium. Classification (GTDB taxonomy): domain Bacteria; phylum Acidobacteriota; class Blastocatellia; order Pyrinomonadales; family Pyrinomonadaceae; genus DASZCR01. Next base: position 4,074 of record DASZCR010000364.1, read on the forward strand.
CGCGCCAAGTTCGGCGAAGGTCATGTCCTTAGCCGTATTGATGGACGGGTTGGCCGGGTCGACGCGTTTATAGACGGTGTTGTCGGCAACGGCGGCGACGACAACCGAACCGGCATCGGTCTTAACGAAAATCTGCTTCGAGGCGGCATCGACCGCAACCACTTCGCCGACGACACCGTTGGCCGTGATGGCCGGGTCGGCGCTCTGCGCTGCTGCTCCGGCGGCGTCCTGCGCGAAGACATTCGCGCCGCCCGCGAAGGCGTTGACGACGAGCAGCAGGGCTAAAACGACAGACAACTTTTTCATTGAATATTCCTCGTTTCTCGAACCGGGAAACCGAACGCGTGCTTAACGGACTAATGCAGGTGTGGACTGTCGCTTCAGGCGACCTCGAACAACAGTTGTTCTACGCAACACGCGGGACGAATGTTCCAAAAGCAGCACACTTATGCGGCCGACAAGGCGCGCTTTTGCAGACTCGGAGCAATAAGGACGGACTCCGACCGAGAAGCCACTAGGTATTTCTACGGATAGGCCCGAAGAGTTCCGCGAATTGAGGGGAGTGCGACCGCTTCGCGCAGCCAGACTTTGATGCTGCGAGGTGCGGTTTTGTGATGGATTATTTGGATTTTTTCATCTTTTCGGCGCAACAAGCGAAGTGGGCGCAACCGTCCGGGTCGGCTGCGCCCACACTCGTTCGAGAGG
>DASZCR010000365.1:0-2702 GCA_035942915.1 Pyrinomonadaceae bacterium
CGCTCACAGAGGAAGTCCTCAATCGTGTGCTGCCGCGCATCGGCATGTACGAAGGCAATCTCTCGACGGGCGGGATGATTGAGCAGCGCCGCGACATCCAGAACGCCTTGCTCGACGACGGACACAAACAGGGGCAGAAGATTCAGAACCTCATCGCGCAGGCCATCTCGCAGGCGACGCGCGAAGTCCGCGACGGCGTCCACGCGCAGCGCAACCAGACGATGTCGCAATACCTGCGGCAGGCGATGGAGAAGGAACTCGGCAAGATGCGCCGCGACAAGGGCGACCCGCAGCAGTGGGGCGACTACGCACGCGCCGTCCACTTCAACAAAGAAGACCTCGTCCGCTCCGCCCAGAACGCGCTCCATCAGAACATGGGCGACATCATCAACGAGCAGCATCAGTCGGTCGGCTACGCCATCTCTCTGCTCCGTCAGATGACGCACGTGCTGCGCGATGAGAACCGCGAATATATCCCGACCTTCGAGCGCGGACGCGAAGCCGCGCAGAAACGAGCCGACGAGGCCAAGCGTTCGCTCGACCAACTCCTGCCGCAGATTCAAGACCACGAGACGGGCTGGCGCTTCAACAAAAAGGTCATCCTCGAAGCCGACATCGTCCGCTTCGAGGAACTCGCGCCCGAATATCTCAACCAACTCCTGCTTACGCAAGTGCGGCAGGCGGCCGTCGAAGTCTGCCAGAGAATCATCCGCCACATCGGCGTCGCCGAGAAGAACGAGGAGACCGGCGAGATGCTCAAGGAGGGCTTGACCGGCGAACTCTACGAACTCGGCGGTCAACTCAACAACCTCAAAGAACGTCTGATGCGCGGCTACGAGCAGTTCAAGCGCCCGCACAGTTCAGACCTCTCGCTCTCGCTCTACGACCCCGGCGACATCGAGAACAACTACCTGCCGCGCTACCTCGGCACGGGCGATGCCGCGCGCGAGCAGAAGGAGAACATCGGCGACCAGATTTTGCAGGAACTCAACACGACCGTGATGGACTTGCCGAAGCTCGTGCGCCAGCGCGGCATCGACAGTGTCGAGCTACAAATACGCGACCTCTGCCGTCGCCCCTTCCGCAATCTGAAGAAGGACTTCGACGTTATCGAAACCTTCTGGAAGAAGTATCCGAACGAAAACGAGCGCATCAAGCAGGTGCGCTTCATCTACAACAACGCCAAGTTCTGGCTCAACGGCGGCAACCGCCAGCGCAGCTTCGAGCTTCAGCCCGAACGCCACAAGGTCGTCATCGGCGTCCCGCAGGACAGCGCCGACCCCATCAAGCTCGACGAGTTCCGCATGATTCTCAAGCAGAAGATGCAGGAGCCGGGCGACCCGGCCATCTCGATTCAGCCGATGAACGACCGCTCCGAGATTGTCTTCTACAGCGAGGTCGGCGGCATCCCCATCAACTGGGCGAACGCCATCGGCGACCTGCGCCAGAAGTATCTCGCCAAGCAGGCAGAGGGCGAGGAACTGCACACAGACCAGAACGAGATTAAGTTCGACGACCTCGTCGTCCTCAACGAACGCGAGCGGCGCGACTTGGAAGAAGCGCACGAGTGCTTCCTGCTCGGCGTCATCTTCGGCGCGATTCGCCCCGAACCGACGACGGCCGGGCGCGTCCATTACCACTACATGAAGAAGCGCGGACTGAACACGAGAGACGTTTCGCTCGGCATCGAGATGAAGGCGCTCTCCGTGCTCATCAGCAACCCGACGATGCGCGAAGAACTGCTCAAGGTGATTCGCGACCGCGAGGAGCAGGTCAAACGCGACCGCGACCTGATGGCGCGTTTCTACGGGCTGCTCTCATGGTATGCCGACGAGGTCTACCCGGAAAAGCGCGTCGAGTCGGTTGACGGAGCCGAACACATCGAACAGTCGAACATGTGCCGCGCCGTCAACAAGCACATCGACAACGTCATTCGCTTCGCCGAATCGCAGGAGCGTCTGGGGCGCGACAGCGTCGCCGACTTCGAGGCTCTCGCGCTCAAGTATCGCCGCTCGCTCGACGCCTTTGCGCCGCGCATGGTTGATGGCAAACGCGCTCTCAAGTTTGAAGATGCAGGCGAAGCTTCCGGCAACGGCAACTTCTCGTAAGGACTCAAGGTGATTATCTGTAACCAATGCGGCGCGCCGCTTAAAGACGGGGCGCGCTTCTGTAACGAGTGTGGAGCGGCTGTGCCCGGCACGCAGCCGCTCGACACACACGCTCTCGAAGAGACGCTCGTGCGCCCGCCGCGCCAAGAGACAAAAGGGGCGGAGGTCATCGACACGCAGCGGCTCGACAAGGGTCGGCCGCGCGCCTCGGTTGCCGTCCCCGTCGTCGTTCTCGGTGTGCTCCTCGGCGGCGGCTTCCTGTTGCTGCTCGGCATCTCCTCTTCTCGCTCGGACAGCTACAACAGCTATAACAGCTACAACGCGAGCAGCAGCTACAACAGCACGAACTCCTACAACTCGAACGCGAACTACTCGACCAACACCGGCAACATGAACTCCAACCGGGGCAACGTCAACGGCGGCTACACCTCGAACACGAACGCTGGCGGCTACACTCCCTCGTCAACCCCGATGGCGCGCTCCGGCTTCGACTACGTTGAGAGCAAGATTCTCAACGACAGTTACATCTCTAGTTCAGACCTCAACGGGCTTTCGTTGTGGCAACTGCGTCTGCTGCGCAACACGGTCTTCGCC
>DASZCR010000366.1:0-13001 GCA_035942915.1 Pyrinomonadaceae bacterium
TCGTTCGTTCGCCCGCCCGGCCAGACGCAGGCCGGGTTTTGTCTATTGTAGCGCGTGTCCGGTCGTGCCTGCTGCCGCCTGCGCTGCCGCCTCCTCCTCCTCGGCCACTTGCCGCACGGGACGGCCGACGACCTGCCGGTAGAAGACGCGGAAGTATTCGTACATCGACAGGCACGAAGAGAGCACGACGACCCAGAGCATCGCGCGTCCGGCCGCGTAGAGGAGCACCTGCCAATCGTCGCCGCTTGGGCCTGCGCTGCTCAACAGGTGGCGGACGGCGTCGCGCAACTCCGGCACAGTCCAGAACTGGATGGCCGGGAAGGCGTGGCCGAAGTTCGTCACCGGCGGCGCGCCCGAAGCACTCGAAGCAATCAGCAGCGCGATAGCCACGACCTGCGCGCCCATCTTGAACTTGCCCATCCGCGAGGCGGCAATCACCAGCCCGTCGGCCGCCGCAATCGAGCGCAAACCGGAGACGGCGAACTCGCGACCGACAATGATGACGACCGCCCACGCGGGCGCGAGCCGGTTCTCGACGAGCGAGATGAGCGCGGCCGAGATGAGCAGTTTGTCGGCGACCGGGTCGAGCAGTTTGCCGAGGCGCGAGACCTGGTCGCGGCTGCGCGCAATGTGTCCGTCCAGATAGTCCGTGAAGGCTGCGGCGAGAAAGAGCGCGACGCCGAGGACGTGGCGCTGCACGCCGAACCAATCCTCCGAGAAGGGCGTCAGCAGCACGACGACTAGCAGCGGCACGACGAAGATGCGCGACATCGTCAATGCGTTCGGAAGGTTCACGCGGCTGCAACCCTTTCTGCCTGATGCCCGGAGAAGGTTTCGGAAACTGTCTCGACTGTCGAACTTTATCGAGCCGAAGTTTAGAAACCGCACCGGAGGGTGTCAAGGCGGCGACGCGCTGCCTTGCCGGTTGGCGCGTCGGTCGCGTACAATCGACGGTTCGGCGACACGCGTGACTCTCCACCTATAGTGTCGGCCGAACTTTTTTGAGCAATGGCAATTGACCGCATCACCGTGCGCGGCGCGCGCCAGCACAATCTGAAAAACGTTAGCGTCGAAATCCCGCGCGACCGTCTGACCGTCATCACCGGGCTTTCCGGTTCGGGCAAGTCTTCGCTGGCCTTCGACACGGTCTACGCCGAAGGGCAGCGTCGCTACGTCGAGTCTCTCTCGGCTTACGCGCGGCAGTTCCTAGACCAGTTGGAACGGCCGGACGTGGATTCCGTCGATGGCCTTTCGCCCGCCATCTCCATCGAGCAGAAGACCGTCTCGCGCAGCCCGCGCTCGACCGTCGGGACGGTGACGGAGGTCTACGACTACCTGCGTCTGCTGTTCTCCTCGGTCGGCCAGCCGCACTGTCATCTGTGCGGCGCGCCCATCACTCGACAGTCAGTCGAGCAGATTGTGCAGAACGTGCTGGCGCTGCCGGCGGGCGAGCGCGTGATGGTGCTTGCGCCGGTCGTGCGCGGGCGCAAGGGCGAGTTCAAGAAGGAACTTGAGAAGCTCGCTAAAGACGGCTTCCTGCGTGCGCGCGTCGATGGCGAGTTGCTCTCTCTGGACGAAGAAATCAGGCTCGACAAGCGACGTAATCACACCATCGAGGCCGTCGTTGACCGCCTGCTCATCAAGCCCGGCATCGCCGAACGGTTGACGGAGTCCGTCCGCACGGCTTTGAAGTTGACGGGCGGAGCCGTCCTCGTCTCGGTCGTCGATGGCGAAGAAAAGCTCTACTCGGAGCGCATGGCCTGCGTCAATTGCGGCATCAACGTCCCGCCTCTTGAGCCGCGCTCTTTCTCCTTCAACTCGGTCTACGGCGCGTGCAAGCGTTGTCACGGACTCGGCACGGTACTCGAAGTTGACCCGTCGAAAATCGTCGCGGACGCCAACGAGCGCGCCGACCGGATGCTCTTTCTCGGCACGGCCGACAAACAGGGTTCGGCCTACTTGAAGAGCGCGCTCTACGCGCTCTCCAATCACATGGACGCGTCTATTGCCGTGCCCTTCGCGGAGTTGCCGTCTGAGTTGCGCGACGCTTTCTTTTACGGCGTCGAAGGCGAGATAACTTTCAGACAGGGGCTTTACACCTATCAGAGCGACTGGAAAGGCGCTGTCCGCTGGCTGACGGAGCGGATGCACGACGCGCCTTCGGAGAAGGTGCGCGAGGCTCTCGAAGAGTTGGTCTCGCCGGTCGAGTGTCCGGCCTGTCGCGGCGAACGTTTGCAGCCGGAGTCTCTGGCCGTACGCGTCGGCGGTCGCGGCATCGCAGAGTACACGGCGCTTCCCATCGAAGATGCGGTCGAGGCGTTTGACCAGCTTGCACTGAACGAACGCGAAGCGCAGATAGCCGGACTCGTGCTGCGCGAGATTCGCAGCCGCCTGCGCTTCCTCGTCACCGTCGGCCTCGGCTACCTGACCCTCAACCGTCCATCGGCCACGCTCTCCGGCGGCGAAGGCCAACGCATCCGTCTCGCCACGCAAATCGGTTCGCAACTGCGCGGCGTCCTCTACGTGCTCGACGAGCCATCCATCGGGCTGCACCCGCGCGACAATCAACGCCTCCTCGACACGCTCAAAGCGTTGCGCGACCTCGGCAACACCGTGCTCGTCGTCGAACACGACGAGGAGACTATCCGGCGCGCAGACTACGTCGTCGACCTCGGCCCGGCGGCAGGCGCGCACGGCGGCGAGATTGTCGCGGCCGGAACGCCCGAAGAGGTGGCCTGCAATCCTCGGTCGGTGACGGGTCTCTACATCTGCGGAGCGCGTGCCATCGACGTGCCGCGCCAGCGTCGCCCCGCTAATGGTCTGAGCGTCGCCGTGCGCGGCGCGCGTGCCAACAACCTCAAAGACCTCGACGTGACTTTCCCGCTCGGTCTGCTGACGGTCGTCACGGGCGTCTCCGGCTCAGGCAAGTCGACGCTGGTTGACGACATCCTTTATCGAGCACTCGCACGTCATCTCTACGGCTCGCTGGAAGAGCCCGGAGAGTTCGACGCGATTGAGGGTTTGGAGAACGTCGATAAGGTCATCGAAATCGACCAATCGCCTATCGGACGGACGCCGCGCTCGAACCCGGCCACCTACACAGGCCTCTTCACGCCCATCCGCGAGCTATACGCCATGCTGCCCGAATCGCGTGAACGCGGCTACAAACCCGGCCGCTTCTCCTTCAACGTCAAGGGCGGACGCTGCGAGGCGTGCGAAGGCGACGGCATGAAGCGCATCGAGATGAACTTCCTGCCCGATGTCTACGTGCTCTGCGACGTGTGTCGCGGCGCGCGCTACAACCGCGAGACGCTCTCGGTCAAGTACAAGGGCAAATCAATCGCCGACCTGCTCGACACAACTGTTGAAGAGGCGCTGCCGCTGCTGGAAAACATCCCGCAGATTAAGCAGAAGTTGCAGACCCTCCTCGATGTCGGCCTCGGCTACATCAAAATCGGGCAGTCTTCGACGACGCTTTCCGGCGGCGAGGCGCAACGCATCAAGCTCGCCAAAGAACTCTCGAAACGCGCCACCGGCCGCACCATCTATATCCTCGACGAGCCGACCACCGGATTGCACTTCGCAGACGTGCATAAGCTGCTCGACGTGCTTCAGCGCCTCGTCTCTCTCGGCAACACCGTCATCGTCATCGAACACAACCTTGACGTGATTAAGAGCGCCGACTTCGTCATCGACCTCGGCCCCGAAGGCGGCTCCGGCGGCGGCCGACTCGTCGCCTGCGGCACGCCCGAAGAGGTTGCGCGCGCACGCAAGTCGCACACGGGACAGGCGCTCAGACCTCTGCTCAACGGCTCGAACGGCAACGGGCACGGACACACGGCCGCAGACCACGCGGGCGGCGGAAAGAGTTCCGACCCGAAGCCCGCCACCCGTCGCCGCAGCAGCAAAAAGGGCGCGTGATATACTCGCCGCGCTTCCGCAGAAAGAAGCCCGATTCCGCCATGTCAATCTACGACGAACAGGGCGTGCGTCCGCTCGGTCTCGATGCGGTCACCACGTATCCTCTGGCCGAGCGACCGAGCAAGGTCGCCGTCGAAGACTTTGCGCGCCCGGTCGCGGCCGACTCCACGCTGAGAGATTTTCTCGACACGCTGCCGAACATCCTCGCCGTCCGCACGCTGCGCGAACTGGCCGCGCAGATGCGTCGCGCGCGCGCGCTCGACAAGCCGATTATCTGGGGCATCGGCGGCCACGTCATCAAGACCGGCCTCGCACCTCTGCTCGTTGACCTGATGCGCAAGGGTTTCATCTCGGCCGTTGCCGCCAACGGCTCCGTCCTCGTGCACGACTCCGAAATCGCGCTCGTCGGCTCGACTTCGGAAGACGTTGACGCAACGCTCGGCGCGGGCGCGTTCGGCGCGGCCGACGAAACCGGAAGACTGCTCAACGAGGCCGCGCGTGAGGCCGCGCGCGACCACATCGGACTCGGCGAGTCGCTCGGCCGCAAGCTGACCGAGATGCGCCCGCAGCACGCGCAACTGTCTCTGCTCTGTGCTGCCTACGAGGCGCGCGTTCCCTTCACGGCCCACGTCGCCATCGGCGCAGACATCGCGCACTTCCACCCGGCGGCCGACGGCGCGAGCCTCGGCGCGGCGACGCACACAGACTTCCGCCTCCTCGCAGAGATGGTCAGACGCCTCGACGGCGGCGGCGTCTATCTCAACATCGGCTCAGCCGTCGTCCTGCCGGAAGTCTTCCTCAAGGCCGTCACGCTGGTACGCAATCTCGGCCACCCGCTCGCAGACTTCACAACCGCCAACTTCGACTTCATACAGTCTTACAGACCTCTGACGAACGTCGTCCGCCGTCCGACAAGCGGCGGCGCAGGACGCGGCTATTCCGTCACAGGCCATCACGAACTGACCATCCCGCTCCTCGCCGCCCAACTGCTCTGCACCGCAGGCTAACCGACACGCCTCTTGACATCCTCCGACGATTTGAATTAACCTCCGCCTCTGCCGTCATTGAAAATGATTTTCATTTTCAGACTACAGTTCAACAGCAAGGCTCTTCCAAAAACTCTTTGCCGCAGAAAGGTCTCCTAACAATCATGTCCGGTCAACTCTCGTCCTCAGTGCGCCTTCTGTGCGTGGTGGCCTTCGCCTGTCTGCTGTCTCTCTCTCCGGTCTCGGCGCAGACGCAGCGCACCTCGCTCTCCGGTCGCGTCCTCGACCAGAACGCAGCCATCGTCAGCGGCGCACGCATCACGGTCGAACAGGTGGGCACGCATGTCGAATACACGACGACGACCGACGAGAGCGGGGCTTTCAACTTCGCGGAGTTGCCGCCGGGCAACTATCATCTGACGGCGGGCGGCGTCGGCTTTGCCACCACCGCGCAGGACTTTGCGCTCTCTGCCGGGCAGACGCGCGCCCTCGAAATCACCCTTCAGGCTGGCGCACTGGCCGAGCAGGTCATCGTCACGGCCTCGCGTATCGCCGGGACTCCTGAGGTGGTCGAGCGCATCCCCGGCGCGGTCGAGGTCATCAGCGCAGAGATGTTGGAGACGAGCCGCACCTTCACCTCTTCGGAAGCCCTGCGGAAGGCGAGCGGCGTCAACGTCCGCGACGAAGAGGGCTTCGGTCTGCGCCCCAACATCGGCATTCGTGGACTGAACCCGACGCGTTCGTCGAAGGTGCTGTTGCTCGAAGACGGGCTGCCGCTGACCTACGCGCCCTACGGCGACAACGCCTCTTATTATCATCCGCCGATTGACCGTTTCGAGACGGTCGAAGTCCTCAAAGGCTCCGGGCAAATTCTCTACGGGCCGACGACCGTCGGCGGCGTCGTCAACTACGTCACGCGCAACGCGCCCATCGAGCCTTCCGGCTTCATCACACTGACGGGCGGCACGCGCGACTACTTCAACGGCCATATCAACTACGGCGGCACGTGGGGCTTGACCGGCCTGCTCTTCGACTACACGCGCAAGCAGGGCGAAGGCGCGCGCGCCAATACGCGCTCCGGTCTGAACGACTTCAGCTTCAAGTCCGTGACGACGCCGACCGAGCGGCAGGCCGTGACCTTCAAGTTCAACTATTACGGCGAAGATTCCAACGTCACCTACTCCGGCCTGCGCGAAGACGAGTACCGCGCAGACCCGCGCCAGAACCCTTTCCGCAACGACTTTTTCTACGGCGACCGCTTCGGCGCGTCGGTCGCGCACGCCTACGTCTTCCGCCCCGACGTGGTGCTCACGACGACGCTCTACGGCTCGCACTTCAAGCGCCATTGGTGGCGGCAGTCTTCAAACTCCGGCGAGCGGCCGAACCGTCTGCGGACGCTGGCAGGCGGCGACCCGGACTGCACAGGGATGGCCGACCTCAACACGACCTGCGGCAATCAGGGGCGTCTACGGACTTACTACTTCGTCGGCATCGAGCCGCGCCTGCACGTCAACCACAGTCTCTTCGGCGTCCGCAGCGAGGCCGATTTCGGCTTGCGCGCGCACTACGAGACGCAGGAGCGTCGGCAGGAGAACGGAGACCTCCCGACCTCGCGCAGCGGCGTCCTCGTCGAGAACAACTCGCGTAAGAATCAGGCCTATTCCGGCTTCGTCCAGAACCGCTTCCACTTCGGCGACTGGACTCTCACGCCGGGCGTCCGCATCGAGCACATCGAGTTTCAACGCACGAACCGGCTCGCCAACGCGGGCGCAGGCGTCAGCGGGCGCACGGACTTGACGCAAATCGTCCCCGGCCTCGGCGTCTCCTACAGCCCCGGCGCGCGTCTGACCGTCTTTGCCGGAGCGCATCGCGGCTTTGCGCCGCCGCGCACCGAAGATGTCATCAACAACACGACGGGCGGCGTCATCGAACTCGACCCCGAACTGAGTTGGAACTACGAGGTGGGCGTGCGCAGCGCACCGGCCGACGGACTGCATCTGGAAGCAGCCCTGTTTCGCATGGACTACGAGAATCAGATTGTGCCTGCGAGCCTCGCCGGAGGCGTCGGCGCAACGCTCACCAACGGCGGCCGGACGCTCCATCAGGGCTTCGAGTTCACTGGACGGGTTGACAGCGGCGCGCTCTTCAAGTCGAGCCACAACGTCTACGCGCGCGTCGCCTACACCTTCCTCCCGACGGCACGCTTTACGGGCGTGCGCCTGAGCAGCGTCGCAGGTTTCTCCAACGTCTCTGTGAGCGGCAATCGCCTGCCCTACGCGCCCGAACACCTGCTCAATGTGAACTTCGGCTACACGCATCCTTCCGGCCTCGACACGCTGCTCGAAGGCGTCCACGTCGGCAGCCAGTTCGGCGACGACCTCAACACGATTCAGCCGACGCCCGACGGCCAGCGCGGACTGATTCCGAGCTACACGGTCTGGAACGCGACGGTCAACTACCACGTCGAGAGCCTCAAGACGACCTTTTTCGTGACGAGCAAAAACCTCTTCGACCGCACCTACATCGTTGACCGCGCGCGCGGCATCCTGCCAAGCAGCCCGCGTCTGGTGCAGGCCGGACTGAAGTTCAGGTTCTAACGCGTCAGGCTCGCACGGCCGAAGTCCGGCCGACGCGAAGTGCTTATTCAATTTGAGTAGGTTATAATCCGCGCTCCCTTCGGAAAGTCTGAGAGGGGCGACGGCCGAGCGAAGAGCGTTTCCGAGTCGTGCTGTCGAGAACGAATCACAAACGGGGGAAACAAAAGACGCGATGGACGAACAGAAGTTGGAACGCTTCCGCACCATCCTGCTCGAACAGTTGAGACAGCACGAAGAACAGGTGCGCGACAACACGGCTGCGGCGCTCGAAATGGTGGCGGCCGACGATGGGGTTAAAGACAGTGTCGACCTGTCTCTGCAAGACGTGAATCAGGAAATCCAGTTCCGTCTCGGCGAACGCGAGTCGCAGATGGTGGCCGAGATTGACCAGGCGCTGCTGCGCATGGACGAAGGCAGTTACGGCGTCTGCGCACGCTGCGGCAAAGAGATACCCGAACGCCGCCTCGAAGCCGTCCCCACCGCGCGCTACGATGCCGAATGTCAGTCGCTCATCGAAGCCAACGAGGGGCTTGAAGACGCCCCGACTCTATAAGGCAAAAGTTAATCGGCGAAAGACAGAAGTGAGGATGAGAAGGACGCTCCCTCTCATCCTCACTTCTGTCTTTTTACTTTTACCTTGCGCCCTGTGGCTAGGCCTTCGGGTGCGCTTTGTCGTAGACCTCGATGAGTTTTTCCATAGAGACGTGGGTGTAGATTTGCGTGGTCGAAAGTCGGGCGTGGCCGAGTAGTTCCTGAATGTCGCGGAGGTCTGCGCCGCTGTCGAGGAGGTGTGTGGCGAAGGAGTGGCGCAGCGAGTGCGGGCTGATGTTATGGATGCCCGCGCAGATGTCTATGTACTTATCGACCATGCGGCCGACCGAGCGCGTCGTGATGCGCGTGCCCTGATAGTTGAGGAAGACGGCGTCGGTGTCGCGTTCGGCGGCCGGAGCGTTTTTGAGGAAGGCGTTGCGGACTTCGAGGTAGTTGACGAGCGCGTGCAGCGCCGGGTCGCCAAAGGGCACGATGCGCTCCTTGCGTCGCTTGCCCATGACGCGCACGAGTTTCCCTTTGAAGTCGATGTCGCGCAGGTTCAGTTTGACGAGTTCGGAGACGCGCATCCCTGTGCCGTAGAGAAATTCGAGGATGGCGCGGTCGCGGCGTCCGAGGTCGGTCTCGGTGTCGGGCGTCTCGATGAAGCGAATCATCTCCTCGACCGAGAGATGGTTGGGGAGTTTCTTTTCGAGGCGCGGAGTGGAGACCAGCTTCGCCGGATTGAGTTCGACGACACCCTCACGAATGAGGAACTGAAAGAAGGTGCGCAGCGCCGCCAGTTTGCGCGCGATGGAAGATTTTTTCTTCTGCGCGGCATGGAGCGACGAGAGCCATTCGCGGATGGTGATGTGGTCAACCTGCCGGATGTCCACCTCGCGGCGCGCACCCGTCTGAGGGTCGGGACTCGCCAGATGGTCATGAAACTGCGTCAGGTCAATCATGTAGTTGCGCAACGTGTGTTCGCTGACGTTGCGCTCATAACGCAGGTGCTCGAAGAACTGTGCGAGTAGTTGTTCCATGAGCCTGCATGGTAAATCGTAAATGGCAAATGGTAAATAGTGATGAGGGAATAGAGTGATAAGTGATAGGTGATGGGTGATAGGACAAAGACAGGATTTCTCCTCTCACCTATCACCCATCACCTATCACCTGCCTTAGCTCTTGGGGGCGTAGTAGCCGCGACGTGTGCGGACGCGGAGACCCTGCCGTGTGGGGACGCGCAAGGAGAAGGTGCGGAAGCGGCCGTCGCGGCGTTCTTCGGTCGGGTAGTAGCTGAGGATGTATTGTTGCGCGAGGTCTGCGGCGATTTGCGTGAAGGCGCGGTCGAGGTCGGAGTTGCCGCGCGGGACGTAGAGCGCGCCGCCGGTCTGCGCGGTGAACTCTTGCAGGCGTCGCTCGGCGGCGAGGTCGCGCAGGTTCGTGTTGTCGCTGTGGCCGGTCTGAACGGCGTAAATCTGACAGTCGGCGGCGAGCACGTGTGCCAGCGTCGTGTCGAAGTCGAGGTCGCTGATGGTGTCCGTCCCGTCCGAGACGATGACGATGACCTTACGGCCGGTCTGCGGTTTGAGATAGGCGGCGGCGGTCGAGATGGCGTCGAAGAGCGCGGTCGCGCCTTCGGGCTTGTCGAAGTTTTCGACGGTGCGGACAAGCGCGTTCACGTCGTTCGTCAGAGGACGCACCAGCACGGGAACCGTCGAGACGGAATAGACGGCGGCGCGGTCAATGGGTCGCATCACCGTCTTGAAGAAGTGGACGGCGGCCTTGACCTCAAACTCGCGTCCGGCGCGCAGACTAGAACTGTTGTCGAACAGAACGGCCATCGTGACGGGCGTCTCCGAGCGGCTCAACTCGCCAATCTCGCGGCGCACGCCGTCAACCATCAACTCGAAATCCTTCAACTGCAAATCGGTCACGGCGCGCCCCTGCGCATCGAGGACAGAGGCGGGGACGGGCACGAGGTTCGAGTGGATTTGTACGACCTCGTCTTCGTCAACCTCAGTCGGGTTTGCCGACGTAGCCGTCGAAACGGGGACGCTGCTCGACGCGGCGGGCACGCCGGGCTTCGGCGTCGCGGCGTTCGTCGTCGTCGTCGTGCTCGGCGCAGGACGCGCGGGAGCATCCGTGTCATCAATCGTCGGCGAGGCGGTCGGCGTCGCGGCGGGCTGCGCTGGCGGCAGAGGGTTGACGATGCGCGGGCGTTGGGCTTCGCCGCGCGGCGCACCCGTCGGCGTCGGCGGCTTGTTGCGCCCCGACTGCGCGATGACTGCGTGCGGTGCAAGCAGAAGCAGGATGAGAGACAGGCTGACGCACGCGCGTGTGCGGCGCGTGAGTTTGCGTCGCGCGCGGCGGGTGAGAAGACGGTTGCCGGGCGTCTCCGTCAGGCGACGGCGCTCGTGCGTGGCGCGCCCTCGCGAATCGTGTGAAGCCAGTTGTCCCATTCCTTCAAAGCCAGTTCGACCTGCAAGCGGTGGCGCTCGCGCTTCTTCTTGGCGCGCCGACGTTCTTCTTCGGCGAGAGGTTCGAGCAGCGCGAAAGTAATGTTGACGGGTTGATAGTTGCCTGCCTCCGCGCCGGAGACGTAGCGTGCGAGCGCGCCAATCGCCGTCCGCGAAGGCGCTTCGACGGGTGTTTCGCCCCGCGCCAGACGCGCCGCGTTGAGTCCGGCGAGCCAGCCTGTCGCAACCGATTCGACGTAGCCTTCGACGCCGCTAATCTGTCCGGCGAAGAAGGTGCGTGGACGTGCGCGCATCTGCAAAGTGGGCGCGAGGACGCGCGGCGCGCAGATATAAGTATTACGATGAATCTGCCCGAACTGCAAGAATTCTGCACGTTCGAGGCCGGGAATGAGTCGCAGCACGCGCGCCTGTTCGCCGTAGCGTAGATGATTCTGGAAGCCGACGAGGTTGTAGGCGTCGGCCAGCAAATTCTCCTGTCTCAGTTGCACGGCCGCGTAAGGCTCACGCCCCGTCTTCGGGTCGACCAGTCCGACCGGCTTCATCGGCCCGTAGCGCAGCGTATCGACACCGCGACGCGCCAACTCCTCGATGGGCAGACAGGCCTCGAACCACCGCGTCTCCTCGAAGCGTTGGAGCGGGACGCTCTTGGCTTCAATCAAAGCTTGATAAAAGCGCGCGTACTGTTCTTCGTTGAAAGGGCAGTTGAGATAGTCGTCGCCGCCTTTGCCGTAGCGCGCGGCGCGGAAGACCATTTCGTAGTCGATGGAATCGGCGGCGACGACGGGCGCGATGGCGTCGTAGAAGTAGAGTTGGTCGTCGCCCGTGAGCCGGATAATCTCTGCGGCGAGCGCATCGGAGCAGAGCGGCCCGGCGGCGATAATGCTCAGGGCGTCTTCGGGCACGCGCGTCAACTCTTCGCGGACAAGCGTGATGTTCGGGTGCGTCGAGACGCGTTCGGTGATGAGTTCGGCGAAGCGTTCGCGGTCAACGGCGAGCGCCGCTCCGGCCGGCACGCGCGTCTCTGCGGCCGCCTGCATGACGAGCGAGCCGCCGCGTCGCAGCTCTTCCTTGAGCAGATACGGCGCAGTTCCCTCCTCGTCCGACTTCAGAGAGTTTGAGCAGACGATTTCGGCCAGTTTGTCTGTGCGGTGCGCGGGCGTACGGACGACCGGGCGCATCTCGTAGAGACGCACGCGTGCGCCCGTCTCGGCCGCCTGCCACGCAGCCTCCGTCCCGGCCAGTCCGCCGCCGATAATGACGATTTCATTCATCCCGTTTCGATTGTAGCAAACACCTGCCCGACTCACAGGTTGAGGTCTTCGCGGATGAGCGAGAAGAGGACGCTATCGTGCAACTGACCGCCGACGAGCAGGCTCTTGCGCAGGACGCCTTCCCTGAGCGCCCCGGCCTTTTCGGCGACGCGCTGGCTCGCCAGATTCCCCTTCGCCGCGACAATCTGGATGCGTTCAAGCCCCACGTCCTCGAAGCCGAAGCGCGCCATCAACAGCGTCGCGGCGGTGGCGATGCCGCGCCCCGCGCGACTCGTCCGCACCCAGTATCCGAGATTCGCAAACTTGACCGCCATCTTGAGCTGACTGAGGCCGCCGCCGCCGAGAAACTCTCCGGTCTGTGCATCTTCAATCACGAAGGCGTAGTCCGTCCCCGCGTCCCACGCGGCCGGGCGCGCGGCCAGCCACTCGCGGCTCTCCTCTATCGAATAGCCCGGATGACACCACGGCAGCCAACGCGAAATCTCCGGGATGGATTCGCGCACGGCCTCGTAGAGCAACGGCGCATCCTCCTCGACGCGGTGCCGCCTGAGTTTCACGAAGTTGTCTGATAGCTCCTCTCTCATCTCTCTACCAAGAGCCTCCGTAAGCGGTCGAAAAGGGCGCGGCCTGCATCATCGTATATTCCCAGTGCAGACGCGAGAGTTGACGCAGGTGCAGGAAGTCGTGCGCGAGCCACGAGGCGAGCAGGTCGCCCGCGCGCAGGTCGCTCTGCGGACGCTCGTATCGCGCCGACCAATCCACCCCGGACGCGTCGAGCGTCTTCAGCCACACCAGAGAACGCTCGCGCTCGGAGAGGAATCGTGCGAGCAATTCGCGCAGGTCGCGGTTGTTGTACTCGCGTTCCGTGACCCACCCTTGCGGGTTAATCTGCGGCCAAGTCTCGCCGGGGCGTTCAAGCAACAAGCGGAGACGCTGGCGAAAGTCTTCCGTCTCCTCGTCGTAGAGATGGCCGAAGACCTCGGCGATTGACCACTTCTCCGGCGCGGGCTTCCAACGCGCCTGCTCGACCGAGACCCCGGCCGCGAGACTCTCAAACGCCTTTCTGTTTTCCGCGAGGCGCGCGATGAAATATTCGAGATTCATGACGAGACCTGAACTCAAGGCTGTTTTTCGGTCGGCGCGTCGAGGGTCGCGTCGCCGGTCTTGGTGCTGAAGCGTTTGTAGTCGCTGTACTCGCGCGTCATGTCGATACGCATC
>DASZCR010000367.1:0-2357 GCA_035942915.1 Pyrinomonadaceae bacterium
CAGTTGAGCTTTGCATCCTGCATCCCGGCGACGTAGGCCGCAATCATGGTGACGGTCTTGAAGGTCGAACCCGGAATGTAGTATGCGCGCAGGGCGCGGTTGACGAGCGGCAGGTCGCGCTTGTTGGTGTCGAGGCGAATCCAAGTCTCTTCGTCCTGCGCCTCTTTGAGCGAGTAGGACGGATTGCTGTACATGGCAAGCACTTCGCCGGTCTGCGGGTTGAGCGCGACGACTGCGCCGTGACGGTCGCGCAACTGCTCGACGACGGTCTTCTGCAACTCGCTGTCGATGGTCAGGCGCACGTCGAGATTGCCTGCCTGTTTAATGTCGCGTTCCATGACGACATCGAGCGCCTCCGGCGCGGCTCCGCTTTCGACGCCGAAGAGGGCGCGTTCCAGACCGGGGTCGCCCCGGTCGGAACCGAAGAGTTGAGCCATCTCGCGGTCGAGTGGGTATTCGCGCACGATGCGCCCGTCCGGCCCGCGATGATAGAGCGCCAGCGCACGGTCGAGGCTGCCCGAACGGTCGAGAATCCAGCCGCGCAAGGTGGACTCGGCGAGCCGACGGTTACGCAGGTCTTTGTAGCTCAACTCCTGAAAACGCTCGTTCGACTGTTCGGCATACCACGCCCAGTAGACATGGAAGCCGAAGACGGCGAGCGCCAGCAAGGTGAATATCCAGCGCAGTGCGCGCAGACCGCGATTGGTCGAGGTGACACCGAGCCGCTGCCGCACCTCTTCAGGTAAATCTTCGGGCGCGACCGAGGCGAGCGCCGAACGCCGACGCCGCGCATAGCGAAACAGCGAAACGGCCAGCAGCAGCACCATCAGCGCCAGCCCGCCCATGTAAACGAGACTCAACAGCGCAGGCTGTTTCTCAGGTATAGCTTCGAGAAGAATCATAATCATTAAGTGATAGGTGATAGGTGATAGGTGATAAGAAAGATGTGATAAGTGAGAGGTGATGGGTGAGAGGAGAAATCCTCCTTCTTATCACCCATCACCTATCACCTATCACTTCATCTCCATATCACCTGTCACTTATCACTGCCTTTTGAATCTAACTTCCACGTCGCCGAAGCCGACCACGTCGCCTTCTTCGATTTGGCGCGACTCGCCATAGGCGATGCGTCGCCCGTTGATGTATGTGCCGTTGGTCGAGCCGGTGTCGGCAACGAGCAAAGTTCCCTCACGGTTCATCACGAGCGCGGCGTGTATCTTCGAGACGCTCGGATGGTCAAGGTGGAGGTCGTTGTCGGCGACGCGGCCGACGTTCATGCGTCGTCCGCCGGGGCGGAACGCGAGCACGGCTTCGTTCGTCCCCGTCGGCAGCGTGATGCGCGCCGTGATGGAGACATCCTGCGGTTTCGAGATGCTTGCCGACGGTATCGGCGGGCCGCCCTCCGCCGCGCGCCGACGCTCCTCATCCTGCCGCTTTAACTCCTCCTCGAACTCGCCGTAAGTCGGGTCAACGGCGATGCCCGTCGTGAAGATGTCAACGCTGGTCTCGACCTTGACGGGCGCGAGCGTGCGCAGGCGGCTATCGTTGATGAAGTCAATGGCGGCGGCCAGCACCTCGTGCTCAAGCTCCTTGATGAACTCGGGCGGCGCCTCGGAGTGCGTGCCCCACTCGACCTTGAGCTTGAAGAGGTGCGGGGCGATGCGCCGCCCCTCGGCGTCCGTGCGCGCGCGCTCGTCCACGAGGTGCTTCATGCGCTCGATGAGCTTGGTCGTCGTGAAGCCGGACTGCGCGCCGGCCTCGCGCCCGAGCTTGCGGTCTACGACCGAGCCGACGCCTTCGAGCACGCGCCGCATCAGCCGCTCGACCAGCGCCTCGTCTCGCTTCTTCTCTTTCTCTTCGCTCATAAATGGGCGCCCCCGACAAAACCGCGTCCGAGCCGGCCGCGTGCCGGCGGCAAACGTCTACGAACGGGGGAAGGGGAGACCGAGTTATCGCCAGAAGTCTTCTGTACGCATTCTAGCCGAAAAAAGCCGGTTGGCGGAAGGGCGGTAAAAAAGCTAATGGAAAAGCGAGGAAAGGGACAAAAACGGTGGCGACCCGGCGCGGCGGCCGTCAGCGGAAATTCCTCTGCCTCGCCGCCTCGTAGAGGACGACGGCCAGCGCGGCGGCGACGTTCAAGCTCTCGACAGGCGCGCGCATAGGGATGCGTACGCACTCTCCGGCCGCGCGCACCTCCTCTTCCGTGAGCCCGCCGGCCTCCGGCCCGACGACGACGGCGCGCGGCGTCGTCCAGTCGATTTCGGTGTGAAGTGAAGTCGCGGCGGCGGCCGTGGCGACCGTGCGGATGCCTTTTCCGGCACACCAGCCGAGCGCCTCTTCCAGCGTCGGCCCCGTCC
>DASZCR010000368.1:0-19618 GCA_035942915.1 Pyrinomonadaceae bacterium
CGCGCCTCCTCGTCGCGGGCCGGGTAGCCGATGAGGATTTTTAGCAGGAAGCGGTCGAGCTGCGCCTCGGGCAGCGGGTACGTGCCCTCGTACTCGATGGGGTTCTCCGTCGCCAGCACGGTGAAGAGCGGCGAGAGTTGATGCAGTTCGCCGTCAATCGTCACCTGCCGTTCCTCCATCGCTTCGAGCAGCGCGGCCTGCGTCTTCGGCGGCGTGCGGTTGATTTCGTCTGCGAGCAGGACATCTGTGAAGATAGCTCCGCGCCGCAGTGTGAAGTTCGACGTGGCGACGTTGAAGACGTTCGTGCCGGTGATGTCCGAAGGCATCAGGTCGGGAGTGAACTGGATGCGGCTGAACTCTGCGCCGACGATGCGTGCCAGCGTCTTGACGAGCAGCGTCTTGGCCGTGCCGGGCACGCCCTCGATGAGCGCGTGCCCTTCGGCCAGCAACGCCACCAACACCTGCTCGACCACTTCGTCCTGCCCGACGACGACCTTGCGCAACTCCGTCAGAATGTGTTCGACAGTTGAGGGTACGAACTGAAGCATAATCCGAGTGATAGGTGATAGGTGATAGGAACAGAGTGATAGGTGATGGGTGATGGGTGATAGGACAAAAGCTTTTCTCTTATCACCCATCACTTATCATCTATCACCTATCACTAATCACTTAATCATTCCTTTCCAGAGAAAGTCGTAGAGCAAGATTTTGAACGCGAGGGCGATGGCGGTTGTGAGAAAGATGCGGCGCGGCCACAGTTCGTTGAGTCGGAGCATCTGCGCGTTGCGCGCGCGGCTCGGCTCTGAGCTTTAGCTTTTGCCTTTTTACTTTGGCTTCTCTACTTTTGCCTCTCCCTCTCCTGTCTGATTTCGCGTGAGCGCATGCGGATGCCGAGTTCGCGTTCGAGTTCGCGCAGGGCGGCGACGAGCGCGAGTGTGCGGCGCGCGGTCGTCGGTGCGCCCGCCACCGTGTCTTCGCACTCGGCCAGAAGCTTCTCAATCTCCTGTTGGTCTTTGCCTGAACGCGCGGCGACACGCGCGGCAATCTCTTTGTAGGAGGCCGTCGCAGGCGCTCCGCCGTAACGTGCCAGCGCGCGCCGCGTCCGCGCGTAGACGTTCTCGACGGCCAAGTCGTAGGCGCGTGCGCGGTGTTGCAACTCGGCCATCGAGGCGACAAATTCGAGACTCGAACGGCGGTCAACGCGCGGCGCAGGCAGAGGGCGCGCAAACCTTCGCCCGCGCGACCACATCACGGCGAGGACGATGAAGGCCGCCTGCGCGAAGATGCCGAGGACGGGTGTGCCTGCGAAGTAAGAGAGAGCGCGATTGCGCGTCATGCCGAGTCCTTGATGATACTCGTCGAAGGCGACGACGCCCTCGCGGTTGCTGCCGGTGACGACGTTGACGCCGAGAATCAGATTGTCTGCGCGGGAGATGCCGCTGTTGGCGATGATGTAAGGGTCGCTCAAGAGGACGATGCGACCGCGCCCGTATTCGTAATCGACAAGCAGCGCGCCTGCGCCCGTGCGCCCGTCATGAACGTGCTCGACCGGTGCGCGCATCTCCTGGCGCACGACGGCGACTTCGCCCTTCGGCGTGACGGGCTTCGGAGGAGGCGGCGGCTGCTCGTCATCTTCGACGACGGGCGCATGACGCTCTTCAGCCGTCTCCTCATCTTCGAGCCAGGGTTCTTCCTCGTCCTCTTCGTCGAGCGGAGTGGGCGTCGGCGTCGCGCGTCTCACGCCTCCCCCTCCGCCTCCTCCTCTACCGACGACTACGGGCGGACGCTTCGGCGACTGCTCGACGGGCGCGACGTGCAGGCGCGCGGCGAAGCGCGACGGCGCGACTTGCCTGACGCCGTATGTCAGCAGCGTCGGCTGCGTCGGCGCGACCGGCTTTACACCGGCCGTCATCTGCTCTGCGTTTTCCGGGTTCGTCTGCGGCCCCGGATACTGGAAACGCTCGGAGGCGACGCGCCAGCCTGCCGAGTTCGGCAGCAACAACAGCCCGTCCGGCTGCCGGTCAATCAAGACGAGCCGGCCGCCCTGCTCGACCCAGTGCAGAACGGCCTGCTCGTCCTCCTTCGTGAACTGCGTGCGCAGCCTTCCGATGACGACGAAGGTTGTCGGCTGAAGCGCGTTCTTGCCGAGCAGCGCCGAAGGCGGCTCGCCCCAGCGCACGGTCTTGTAGCCCGACTGCGTGAGGAATTCGTAGAGCGCACGCGTGCCGGTCGGCCCGGCGTGGAAGGTTGAACGGTTGGGCATCATCTCCGCATCGGCTTCATCTTCGACACGCACATACGACGCCGCGTTGAGCATGACGAGCACGACAAGCACGACGAAGATGGTCAGGATGATGGCTAAGCGTCCGCGCACTTCTTTCAAGGCTCAAAGTTTGAAGTTCAAAATCTGACGGCAACGCTGGCGGAAGTTGTCCCAGTCGCTCTCCGTCGCGTGCTCGAAGCCGTACCAGTGACGCTCGAAGTTGACGGTGAGCGGCCGCATCTGCTGGTAGAGTTGCGGCGCGGAAGCAGCGTTGCGCACGGCCTGTAGATAGTCTCGATTGGTCTTGTGCTGCGCGAGGCGTATCACCTTGCGGTCGCCGAGTTCGACGAGCAGCGCGACGTAAGCCTTGCGAATCGCGCCCCGCAGGTCGCCCGCGCGTGCGAGCCGTTCGGCGTCGGCGAGCAGGTCGGAGGCCGTCTGGTCGGGCGCGAGTTGTTCGCCCAGAACGACGCGCGCCTCTTTGAGCGAGAAGCCTTTGATTCGCCCGCCGTGCTTGCGGCGGTAACGCCAGACGAAGAAGAAGATGACGGCGGCGGCCAGCGCGAAGATGAGTATTTGCGCTGCACGCGAAAGTCCCGGACTCGCGCTCGGTCGCCAGGGTCTGAACTCCGGCATCAGGTCGCTTATCCACTGCTTGAACTGCTCAATCATCTCCGAGAGCGCGCCGCCGCGCGCGGCCTCTTTGTTGAACTCCGGCCCGCGCAGGATAGCGGCCAGACGCCCCTTCTCGGCCTCCTTGTCGCGCGCCGCGCCCGCTTCAGCCTGCTCTGCTTCGGCCAGACGCTCATCAAGCCCGCGCAGTCGTGCGAGGATGGCGCGCACGCTCTCGGCGCGCGTTCGATTGGTGGCCGTCCCCTCCGAACTACTGCGTAGATAATCGGCGAGCGCCGCCTTCAGCCATTCGTTATCCACCTCCAGAATCTCTTCGCCCCAACTGACGCGCGCCTCCGACGCGTCGAGCAGTTGTGTTGCGCGCATGGCGCTCGTCTCGGCCTCTCCGAGTCGCCGCGTCAAACTCCTCCACGCCTCTTCCGTGACGTTCGTCTTATTCTGTTCGATGGCGGTCAGTTGGTCGTAGATTTCGACGAGCGTTCCGAGCGGCGTCATCACGCCGCGCAGACGTTCGCGGTACTGTCCCGGCGTGAGTACCGTCGGCGCGGCCGACACCGAGCACACCAACAACGTCAACGCGACGCAGACGAGCGCGAGCCGTAATCCGGCGCGCCGCCATTGCACTGTCGCGCAGAGGTTGATGTCGAAGTGGCGCATCATCTGTTGAGACCGAGAACGGAGCCGCCGAAAGAGCCTGCGCCGCCCGGCGGCAAGTCATCCGATTTGGCGGGCGCGTCGGAGATGGCGGGCGCAAGCGGCGTCAGCGTTCCGCCCGGCAGCGCAGGCATCTCGCCGAACGCACGCGCCGCCTGCAACTCAAGGTCGTAGCCCTCGTGGCGCACGCGCTCGTCAACGTAGAGCAGAGAAAGACCGAGCATCCAGACGGGCGCAAGCAGGATGGTGCTCAACTGCGCGACCACCTGATAGCCGATGGCGTACCAGACAGGCCAATCCGTCTGGCTCGGAGAGAACGGGTTCAGAGAACTGGGGTCGATGCCGTTCAGATAGCCGAACCAGCCGAGCGGCAGCAGCAACAACATCAACGCCGAATAGGTCGTGAAGGTCGTGAACATGAACATCGCCATCAGTCGCCTCACGTTGCCGCGCGAGAGTTGCGCGCTGCGTGCGACGGACGCGAAGACTCCCTTGCCCTCGACCAGCATCACCTGTGGCACATAGGCGAGCCGCCCCGCCAACAGGAAGAAGAGATAGAGCGCCCCGACGAACGATGCCGCCGAGATGACGATGCCAAGGACGGCCATCAACCAAGAGGCTCCCGTCTGATGCGTCATCCAGACGGCGAAGAGCACTGTCAACAGGATGACGAGATACCACCCGACGAAAGCCACCCCGGCACAGATGATGACCATCACGCCGACGCTGATGGTTGCGCCGAGCAGCCCGAAGAAGCGCGACCGCACCGCGCGATAGATGGCGCGTGCCGAGACCGGCTCGTCCCACAACAGATGCATCACGAGGTTGCGGCTCGCGCCTCCCATCACAACGAGGTGCAGGAGGTTGCCCGCCACCCAGAGCAGAATCCCGATGATGGTGACGACCATGTAGGCTGCGAGTCGGTCGCCCGCATCCGTCAGCGAGATGGCGCGCACGCCCGAAGACCACGCCACCGCGCCGAGCGCCGAGACGACGACCGGCGGAGCAGAGGCGCGGATGAGCGCCGTTAGGTTGCGCCGGTAGAGGCGGACGGTGCGGTCGATGAGGTCGCCTGCGCCGAGCGGCGCCAGTTGCAGTTGGGAAACTACGTTAGTTGCCATCAGCCCGGTTGAGCCTGCTGCGGTCGGCTCGCGTGGAATCTCTTGCGCGTCGCGCTAAATACTATCACGGTCAGGGGATGAGCCTCGCGCTTTATCTTGCGCAGGCGGGAATCCGACGCTCGGCCGCGCACCGATTTCGGCCTCTCTCGCCAGACTTATCCAAAAACGAAAATGCCCCAATCCGAAATTTTGAATTTATTCTCACGCAAATCTCGCCAAAGGGCTTCGTCTATCTGCGCTAAACCATAGACCGCCAACTACTTATGTTTTCCAATGGGGTCTTCTGGCAAATGGCATAGCCTTTGCCATTCAAGAACGGCGATTTGGCTGTTCAGGCGCTTACACAAACAGAGGTTATACTCGCACCATGCCGAATCAAGCCTGAGACGGCTTTGTGGTTTCGCTGAATTTCAGTGCCAGACCCTTGTTAGATTTGACACCTGATGAAGAAAAGGTCTCCTACTTCATCAACTTAGTTCACATGCATGAGAGATGCAAAGCTCTCGTATTCTCTTCAGTTTTTGACGCTTCACCGTCAAAGGAGGTTTAAATGTCCATCGCATCACAGCAGCGGGCGCGCGTCGCGAGGTTTCTAGTCGCCGCCCTCTTTGTGTTGGCAACGCTCTCGGGCGCTGCGTTCGCGCAGACTGAGACCGGTCAGATTTCGGGCAGGGTTGCCGACCCGAACGGCGCGGCCGTTCCGGGCGCGACCGTCGTCGCGAAGTCAGTCGAAAGCGGCGCTGAGCGTACCGCCACCTCGAACGAGGAAGGCGTATACGTCATCACCAACTTGCAGCCCGGCATCTATGACGTGACGGCGACCGGCACGGGCTTCGCGCCCGGCACGCAGAGGGCGCAGGTCACGGTCGGCGGACGCGTCACGCTCGACGTTCCGCTTGGCGTCAGCGCCGTGACCGGCGAAGTAACGGTCGTCGCGGGCGAGGGCGGCGTCGAGGTCAACACGCAGACGCAGGAGTTGGCCGACGTCGTTTCGAGCACACAGTTGCGCGAACTGCCCACTATCACCCGCAACCCGTACGCGCTGGTCGCCATCTCCGGCAACGTTTCGCCGGGCGACCCGGTTAACCAGACGCTGCGCGGTACCGGCTTCAACATCAACGGTCAGCGCTCGGCGAGCACCAACATCCTGCTCGACGGCGGCGAGAACGTTGACAACTTCGGCGCGACCGTCGGACAGAGCATCCCGCTCGACGCCGTCGGCGAGTTCCGCATCATCACGTCGAACTTCTCGGCCGAGTACGGCCGTGCTTCGGGCGGCATCGTCAACGTTTCGACCCGTCCCGGCACGAACGACTATCACGGTTCGCTCTACGCCTTCAACCGCGTTTCGCGTCTCGCGTCGAACGACTTCGACAACAACGCGCGCGGCCTTCCGAAGGACGTTTTCACGCGTAACCAGTTCGGCTACTCGCTCGGCGGTCGCATCGTCCGCGATAAGCTGTTCTTCTTCAACAGCACCGAGTGGACGCGCGTGCGCAGCATCGGCAACGTCGTCAACTTCGTGCCGACGAATCAGTTGGTTGCGGCCTCGAATGCGAGGACGCAGGCCATCTTCGCTGGCAGCACGCTGGCGGCGACGCCGACCGGCCGCGTCCTGACGGTCGCGGAAGTCGTGGCGGCGCGTGGTCTCGGCGGCGGCGCTTTCGCCAGCCTGCCCGGCAACCTGCCCGCCCTGCAAGAGGTGCGCTACACCGTCCCCGTCGATGTCGGCGCGGGCGCTCCGCAGAACACCTATCAGACGACGACCCGTATCGACTGGAACATCAGCAGCAACACGCAGCTCTACGGTCGCTACGCCATTGAGAAGCAGTTGTTCTTCGAGGGTTCGAACGCCTTCAGCCCCTTCGCGGGCTTCAACACGGGCGCCGAGAACTTCAACCAGAACGCGCTCATCAACCTGACGCATACCTTCACGCCGAACTTCGTCTCGCAGACGAAGCTCGTCTACAACCGTCTGAACAACGTTCAGCCGCTCGGCGACGCGCCCGTCTCGCCGACCTACTACTTCCGCACGAACGTTGTCGCCAACGTTCTCGGCACGAACATCGCCCTGCCGGGTTACCTGCCTTTCTCGCCCGGTAGCGCCATCCCGTTCGGCGGCCCGCAGAACGTCGGTCAGGTCTACGAGGATTTGAACTACACGACCGGCAAGCACACGCTGCGCTTCGGCGGCACGTATGTTTACATTCAGGATAACCGCACCTTCGGCGCGTATCAGAACGCCGTCGCAGGTTTCGGTACGACCAGCTACACGGCTGGCTTCAACAACTTCGTGCTCGGCAACCTTCAGAGCTTCCAGGTGGCCGTCAACCCGCAGGGCAACATCGCCCCCGGCGGCGCGGTCACGTTGCCTGTGCAACCTCCGAGCTTCAGCCGCAGCAACCGCTACAACGAGTTTGCCGTCTACTTCAACGACTCGTGGCGCATCACGCCGCGCTTGAACGTCAACCTCGGTATGCGCTACGAGTACTACGGCGTTCAGCACAACAAAGACCCTGAGTTGGATTCCAACTTCTACTTCGGGGCGGGCGCGAACGAAATCGACCGCACCATCAACGGCAGCTTGCAGCGTGCCATCGATAGCCCGGTCGGCGCTCTCTGGCGTCGTGACCTGAACAACTTCGCCCCGCGTCTCGGCTTTGCCTACGACCTGACGGGCGATGGCCGCACTTCGATTCGCGGCGGCTACGGCGTCGCCTACGAACGCAACTTTGGCAACGTCACGTTCAACGTCATTCAGAACGCTCCGGCCTACTCCGTGGTGACCGTCAACGCCGGCGACCCCGGCTTCTCGACCATCCCGGCTCCGCCTCCGAGCAACAACCTCGGCCCGCTCGGCGGCTCCAGCGGCACGGCGAATCTGCCCGGCACCTTCAACGTCCGTCACGTCAACGAGAACATCCGCAACGCTTACGCTCACTTCTGGAGCGCCGCGTTTGAGCGCGAGATTCTCCCGCGCACGGTGGCCTCGCTGGAATACTCCGGCTCGGCTGGCCGTTCGCTCTACGACCTGACGAACCTCAACCGCGCCGGTTCGGCCACCGCCTACCTCGGCGCGGCTCCGCCGTGCTTGGCCGTGACGTTCGGCCTCGTCGCCGGTCCTTGCAACCCGGCCAACCCGAACGCGCTTTTGAACACCCGTTTCACGCCGCTCAACACGCGCGGCAACAAGGGGCGTTCCAACTACGGCGCGATTATCGCTTCGCTTGAGAGCAGCAACCTGCGCGACCTCGGACTTCAGTTCACGGCGCGCTACACCTTCTCGAAGGCGAAGGACAACCTCAGTTCGACCTTCAGCGAGTCGAACAACAACTTCAACCTCGGATTCCTCGACCCGCTCAACCCGAACCTCGACTACGGGTACGCGGACTTCGACGTTCGTCACCGCTTCGTCGGCAGCTTCAACTGGGAAGTGCCGCTCTTCAGAGACCACGAGAACTCCTTCGTGCGTCAGTCGCTCGGTGGTTGGGCTTTGACCGGCATCGTCAACGTGCGTTCCGGCCTGCCCTTCTCCATCTATGACTGCTCGTTCGCGGTCTTCTCCGTCTGCCCGCGCCTCGTCCCGACGGCTGCCGTGCCCTTCGAGGTTGCGGGCAACCCGGCCGACGCTGGCGACCCGAACGTCTTCACGCTCATCGACCTGAGCAACCAGACGCCGGGCAACTTCGTTCACGCCCCGACGGGCACGAGCGAGTTCGGGCCGTTCCCGGCCAACATGACGGCGCGTAACGCGTTCCGTGGCCCCGGCTTCTGGAACGTCGACCTCGGCGTCTACAAGAACTTCCGCATGGGTGAGCGCTACAACTTGCAGTTCCGTGGCGAGTTGTACAACGCCTTCAACCACGCGAACCTGTTCGTCGACGGCGCGAACGCCGACGTGAGCGCAGGCAACATCACCGGCTTCAAGACCGGCCGCCGCAACATTCAATTGGCTGTCAGGTTTACCTTCTAAGCGAAGGCTTAAACCGACGGTGATGACGGGGAGCCTCCGGGCTCCCCTTTTTTTGTCCTCTTTCTCTCTACATAAAGCAAAGGAAAAGGATATCGGAGGGAGCATCTAGCTCATCTCTCCGATATCCTTATTCTGGGAAGGGTTTCGGCCGACCGAAAACCGGCGCGCGCTTTTACTGCTGAAACATCTTGGGGTCAATCTGGACGTTGTGCTGATACTCGCGGATGGTTCCCGTCACGTTGACGACGGCCGACTGGCGCAGGAACGGCGACGTAAAGACCTGCACGAACTTGAACGGGAGTTTGATGCCGTCCACGTCGCGGAAGTCTGAAGTCTCGATGTAGAAGTCTACGGTCAAGTCGTTGCCGGCCTGATTTTCGATAGCGTTGGTGAAGCTACCCATCTGCTTCGAGATGGTCGTGCGGCCGTAGTCCGTACGCACCCACATGAAGTTCTCGGCATCGAAGTAGAGCTTCATGGCCGAGCCTTTGCGCGGCTTGACCTGCACGGCGTAGGCCTGTCGTCCGGCAACTTTCTTCGTGCCTTTGGCCTCGAACTTAAGCTCACCGGGCGCAGAGGTCGCCAGCAGGTTGTAGAGCGGGATGCTGTTGAGCAGCAGGCCGGAGCCAAGCATGTCTTCATACTTGTCTGTGAGGGCTGAATACTGGCGCGGCATGACGGGGCGCACGAAGGCACTCTCGCCTGTGTAGACCATGCGGAAGTCGAAGCCTGTGAAACTGTAGTAGGCCGAGAGGCGGTTGGGAGCCTCAGACATAATCACCATCTGTCCCTCCGGCTCATTCTCTTTCTTCACGGTTCCAAAGGCGATGCGGGTCTTGTATTTGGTAAGCAGTTCTTTGCCACCGACTGCTTCCAAATGTTTAGCGATGATTTCGTCGCCGGTCAGCTTTGTTTCCTGCGCGGCGGCCGACGCGGCCAGTAACATCAAGATGGAGAGGCTGATGAGCAGTTTGGCTTTCATTGGGGTTGTCTCCGAAGGTGGCGTTAATGGCGTCTGGGGAGGAGCAAGATAGCACAAGCGGCGCGGGTTGGAAATAATTTCCTCGCTCGCGCGGCGCATCCGGCGACGGATAGAATTTCACTCCTTGAGGTGATAAGCTTTTCTTCGCCGTCACACACACGCCGAATTTTCAAAGCCATGATTCATTCCAAGCGCATCTACACACTCTTTGCCCTCTTCCTGCTTGTCTGCGCGAGCCTGCTGCTGCTGCCGCCGTCGCCCGTCGCCGGACAGCGACCGAGGCGTCCGCGTCCGCAGCCGACGCCGCGACAACAACAACAGCCGCAGCCGTCGGCGCAGCCCGCCTCGCAAGTCAAACGCAAAGCGACTTACCTGACTTACGCCGAGGCGCAACAGGTCGTCGAGACGTTGGGCGACATTCTCCCGCAGGAGTTGAAGGGCAAAAGCCGCGACGAGATAGCCGCGCTCTGGCCTTCTTGGATTGCGCGCAAAGATGCCGAGATACGCGCCCGTCTGGCGCAGGGCGACGAGGATTCGCTCGTCAACTTTCTCCTCTTCGGCGTCTCTTTCACCAAACAGCCGCGCATCACGCCGAAGCAGGTCGAGCAGATTGGCAGCGGCGACACGAGCGCGGCCGGGACGGCTCTCGTGCGCACGCTCGACGCGCGCATGGAAGACCTGCTCCGGGGCGTCGCCGCTCCCGGCACGAACGAACGTCTGCTCTTTGCCAGACAGTTGCTCGTCGAACAGAAGGGTTTTCAGTTGACGACGGCGGCGGGGCGCGAACGCGCGAAAGAACATCTGCGCGCCGGGCTGGTGCGCGCGCTCAGCGAGCAGACGAGCTACGTGCGGATGTTGGAGGCGGCGCGCTTGCAAGGAAATCCGAGCGAGGAGTTTGCCGAACGCTCAAGACTCTACCGGACGCGCGGTCTTTCGTCCGACACGTCGCTGCTGCCGAACTTCGCCATCGAGGAATCGCTCAAAGCGATACAGGCGCGCGGGCTGATTCCGGCGGGTGGCGTGCGCCGCGTGGCGATTATCGGGCCGGGGCTAGACTTCACAGACAAGCAGGAGGGTTATGACTTCTACCCGCAGCAGACCATCCAGCCCTTCGCCGTCCTCGACACGCTGTTGCGCCTCGGCCTCGCCAAACCCGACGCGCTGCAACTGACGACCTTCGACCTCAGCCCGCGCGTCAATAACCATCTTGAGCGCAGCGCACAAGCCGCACGGCGCGGGCAGAGCTACACTATTCAGTTGCCGCGCGAAACCGGAGCGCGTTGGAAGCCGGAGGCCGTGCGCTACTGGGAACGCTTCGGCGACCAAATCGGCAGCCCCGTCACGCCAATTGCCGTCCCGGCTTCAGCCGGTGAACTCGTGACGCGCGCCGTCCGCGTCCGACCCGACATCGTCGCGCGCATCACGGCCGTTGACACCAACATCGTCCTTCAGCAACCGCAGCTTGCCGAAGCTGAAAAGTTCGACCTCATTATCGCCACCAACATCTTCGTCTACTACGACATCTTCGACCAGAGCCTTGCCATGCTCAACGTCGAGCGGATGCTGCGGCCGGGCGGCGTGATGCTCTCGAATAACGCGCTGCTTGAGCTTCCGTTCTTCCGCGTGCGCTCGGTCGGCTATCACACGACCGTCTACTCCGAGCGCGAAGACGACGGCGACCATGTCGTCTGGTATCAACGGACGGCCGACTAAATGACGTGCGCGCGCCGCGCTAAAAATGGATGCGCCCGCGCGCCGACTTGCGTTATACTGCTGACCGTTTCCTTCCCGCGCAAACGTCAATCAACCCGTCCGGCCGAGTTTGTTTTGTAAGGAGTGGTATCAAGATGTTCTCGCAGCCAACCCAAGCCATCCGAAGGCTTCAGCACGCCCGTTCGTTCTTCACTCTCTCAATCCTGTTGGCCTTGTGCGCGATGACAACCATGACGGCCTCGGCACAGTCCGAAGCCATCGACTCCGACCCCAGTCAGGCTATCGGCAACCGCTTCACGGCACGCAACACCTTGCAAGGAAACGTGACGCTGCCGAACGGCCAACGCATCAACCAACGCGTCCGCGTCCGCATCTCCGGCTCGCTCGGCGGCGACCTCTTTACCATGACCGACGATTTCGGAGCCTTCATCTTTCGCCGTCTCGCGGGCGGCAGCTACTACCTGACGGTTGACGCCGGGCCGGAGTTTGAGCGCGCCGTCGAGACGGTCGATATCTTCGACTCAGGTCGCGGTCGCGGCACGACTCAGACCGTGCAGATTCGTCTGCACCCGAAGGGTTCGGACACGCCGCAACGCAAGCCTGCCGTCGTCAACGCGGCGCTCGCGGGTGTGCCCAAAGAGGCGCTCGAACTCTACAAGGATGCGCTCAAAGCGGCGCATGATGGCGACAGCAAGAAGGCCGTCGAGAAACTGAAAAACTCGCTCGAACTGCACCCGACGTTCGTGCTGGCGCTCAACGAGTTGGGCGTCCAGTACATGAAGCTCAACGATTTCGAGAAGGCGGGCGAGGCTTTTCGCTCGGCCTATAAACTCGCGCCCGACCAGTTGATACCCCTGCTTAACTACGGCATCCTGCTCTGGCGCAATCAGCAATACGCAGACTCGGAGGAAGTGCTGCGCCGCCTGCTCGTCAAGCACGACAACTCGGCCGCCGCGCACTACTGGCGCGGGCGCTGCCTGATAGCCCTGCGGAAACTGCCGGAAGCTGAAAAAGAGTTGCTGCGCGCCGTCGAACTGGGTGGCGCGGATGTTAAAGAGGCGCACCGCTTCCTCGGCGGGATTTATCGCGAAATGGGCAACAACGCGAGCGCCGTCGCCTCGCTCAAGAAGTACCTCGAACTCGAACCGGGCACGAAAGATGCCGACAGTATTCGCAAAATCATCGCCGAGTTGAGCACGACCTCGACTTCTCAGAAGTAGAGCAGGCACGCGTTGCCTTCACCCTCTCCCCACCTCGCGCGCCCGCGCCGACGGCCCCGCCAGACGGCCGGAAACAATTTGTGCAATCGCGGGAGACGTGCTTAAATGCCGTCTCCCGGCCGGTCTTCCGAGCGACCCCGTTTTGCCGGACTCGTCTCGGAGACGCACGCCTTCCTCTACAGGTTATTTGAGCACGGTTCACGTTGCGCGTGCGCGCAGCAGCAGTTCGCGCCACGCGCGAGGCCGACTCTGACCAACCTCTAATAAACAACTAAAGGAGAATCTACATTGAGTGACATCGCTATTCGCCCGCTCGTGAGGGTCGCTCTGAGCCTACTTTTGCTGGTCGTCGGGGCCGCCTTCGCGTCGCGCCCGGTCGCCTTCGGACAGGAGAAGTTGAAGCCCGAAGAGGTCATCGCCAAACACCTCGAAGCGGTCGGCGCGGCCGAGGCGCGCGCGGCCGTCAAGAACCGCGTTGCTCTGGGCACGGTCGTCGCCACCTTCCGCTCGCCGCTGCCAGGCTCGACCGCCGGACGCATGGTGATGGCCTCGGAAGGCGAGAAACATCTAATCGGGATGGTCTTCGACAACACGCCGGACTACCCGCAGGAGAAACTCGGCTTCGACGGCAAGGACGTATCGGTTAGCTACGTGCGCCCCGGTAGGCGCTCGACGCTCGGCGAGGTCTTTCAGGCGCACAAGTCCCTCATCAAACACGGCATCATCGGCGGCACGCTCTCCAGCGCGTGGCCGCTGTTTGCCGCGAGCGACAAGCGCGGCAAGATAGAGTCGTCGGGCATCAAGAAGGTCGGAGACCGACAGGCTTATGCGCTCAAGTACCTGCCGCGCGGCGGCTCCGACATGGAAATCACCCTCTACTTCGACGCCGAGACGTTCCAACACCTGCGCACAGAGTACACGCGCACCATCGCCGCACAGATGGCGCGGGGCGGCGTCGGCGCGCCGGGGCGCGACGGAATTGGGGCCGCGTCGGCCGGTCAGCGCGAGAGTCGCTACCGGATGGTCGAGGATTTTTCCGAATTCCGCAAAGAGGGCGCGCTGACGCTGCCGCATAAGTACAAACTCACCCTCGAAATATCTATGCAGAACGGCTCGTACAAGGCCGAGTGGGACGCGAGCTTTTCGCAGTTCAGCTTCAACGAGCAGATTGACCCGAACTCGTTCGACGTGGACGGCGAGTAACGGTCTTGCCAGTCTGACGGAAAAGAGTCGGGCAAAAAAATTGGGCGTCACCCCATTGCGGGGTGACGCCCTTTCAGTTTCCGGCGCGGGGGCGTTCCGAAAAACGCCCCGCCCGGCTTGAAGTCGGCTTAGAACTCGAAGCGCGCGGCGAACTGCATGATGCGCGCGCCCGTCGTCTGAGTGAGTCGACCGAACGTGGTGCTGGTGACGCTCAGAATCTGGCCGGCCGGGAAGAAGTTGACGTTGTTCAGCGCGTTGAAGGCTTCCATACGGAGCTGAACACGCATGCCTTCCTTAATCCTGATGTTCTTGATGAGAGAAGCATCGAGGTTGAAGTAGCTCGGCCCGTCAACGATGGCGCGTTGCATGTTGCCGGTCTGGCCGGGTTCGACGTTGAAGAAGACCTGTCCGGAGAAAGGCGTCGTGCCGAAGCCGTTCGCGCCGCGACCCGTGGCCGGGTCAATCACCGACGGGTTGATGAAGAAGATGCCGTTCGGCGTCTCAAAGAACCCGATGAGGTCTCTCAACTGGTCGTTGGTCAGGTTGGTGTTGGCCGTCTGACGACCGGAGCGGCCCGTGCGATTGAGCGTGCCGCGCGTGTCAACGAAGGTCAACGGCGGGCCGGAAGTCCAGGCCACGATGGTCGAGATTTGCCAGCCGCCGATGATGCGGTCGACCAAGCCGTTGGCATCCGAGAAGAACCACTTGCCGCGTCCGAACGGCAACTCGTAAATCGAGTTGAAGTTGAAGACGTGCGTCACGTCGTAGTCGGCGCGCGACTTGTCGAGCGCCCTGTTGTTGATGTCGAGGAACGGCTCAACAAGCTGCTGCGAAGTGCCGATGGCGTCCGTCAGGTTCTTCGAGAAGGTGTAGTTGCCCTGGAAGTAAAGCCCCTGCGCGAAGCGGCGGCGAACTTCCATCTGCAACGAGTTGTAGCTGTACCAGCCGCCATTCTGGAACAGGTTGGCGACACCCGTGCCGGGGTTCGGCAGGAAGTTGACGAACGGTGCACGGCTCGGATTAGTAACCGTCGGGCCGCCGTTCAGGCCGTTGGAGATGAAGCTGATAGCCAAGTCGGCAGGCGTGCCGTTGGCGAGGTTGTTGTTGAAGGTCGCAGCCGCGAGACCGCCCGTACCGACGACGAGGCGACCGGTGCCCGGCGTGCCGCCGCTCTGGAAGATGGTCAGCGGCTGGCAACCGGCGGTGGTGCAGAAGGCGTTGCCGGTCAGGTTGAAGTTGGCGCGTGCGCGCTCGAAGTCGGCGAAGAAGCCGTTGTTGAAGATGTCAACCTGGTTGTAGTCGATACTACGAGCCAGATTGCCGCTGCGCGTTCCGACGTAGCGGACTTCGACGGCCGTCTGGAAGCCGACCTCGCGCTGGATGCCGACGCTGTACTGGTCGATGCGCGGAGTCTGGATGTTCGGGTCGATGGCGAACACCGTACCGAAGTTGCCGAAGGCCGCCGTGTTGTTCTGCAAGAACGTGCGCGGCGGGGTGATGAAGACCGGCGGGGTGACAGGCGTCACGCCGTTGGCGAGGCGGTCGTTAAGCGCCGTCTGACCCGTCAGCGTGTTGATGGCTGAGCCGGCCGTACGGCCGAGGCCGACGTTGCCGACTGCCGCGTTGTTAATCGACGTCACGAGCGAGTCGTTGATGTAAGCGGCGCTGTAGCCGCCACGAATGGTCGTGCGACCTTCGGTGCCGAAGATGGTGCCGAGCATCTTGTTCTTGAAGTTCGGCGACCAGGCAACACCGATGGTCGGGGCGAAGTTGTTCTTGTCCGTCTTGTAGTAGGCATTCTCGCGTCCCGAATTGGTACCGACGAAGCCGTAGGTGCCGAGCGGGTTGAGGATGGTCGCGATGGGGTCAGCCCCTTCGGGGATGATAGGCTCAAGCGCGAGGCCGTTCGCCAGCCTGAGGGCCGGGAACAACTCGTAGCGGAGACCAAGCGTCACGCTCAGTTCCGGATTAACGCGCCAGCGATCCTGGAAGTAGAGCGAGTGGTTCTCGTAACGGAAAGGCTGGAGCAGGCGCACCGGGCGGAAGCCGGAAGTGCGGCTCTCGGTGTTGAAGCCCTGCGAACCGCCGTTGATGATGCCGCCGAGCAAGGCCAGCAGGCCGTTGGCCGTGCCGAGTTGGGCGTTGCTGATGCCGCCCAGAGAGGCGAAGTTGGCGGCCGTAAACTGCGGGGTCGCCGTGCCTGTGCCGAGCGTGTAGGTCGGCAGAATCTGCGCGTCGTTGTAAGAGTCAACCTTGAAGAACTGGAAGATGCCGCCGAACTTGAAGGCGTGGTCGCCCTTGATGAAGTCGGCGTTATCCTGAATGTTGTAGCCGGCGGTCTTACGGCCCTGATTCATGAACTGAGTCTCAGGCGGGTCGACCAGAGTCGGCGTGATGAAGAACGCGGGAAGCGGAGCCAGACGGTTAAAGGGCACGTCGCTCTTGAAGAAACCGCCGCGAACCTCGTTGATGAAGTTCGACGAGAACGTGCGGCGATAGGCGAGCGCCAGCGTCCTGTTCTCAGACGACTGGTCGGAGAACGGAACGACCGTGTAGCCCGACGTAATCGGGTTGTTGTCGGCGTCGGGACGCAGGTTGATTTCCTTGTTCCAGCTCCACACGCCGTTGAACTGGTTGCGCTCGTTGGCGTCGATGTCGAAGCGCATCGTGTACTGATTGCGCGTCTGGTCGGAGCGACGATTGACGGAGAAGCCCGTCGTGTTGCGCTGGTCGCCGATGTCCGTGCGGTTGCCGTTGGCGGGCAGCGCGTCGAGGATGCGCGCCTGCACGACCGGGTCAATCGTCCCCGGAACGGTCAGGAAGTTGCCGCCGAGCGAGCGGGCGAACGTCAGGATGTTCGGGATGGTGCAGACCGAGCCAGCCGCGCCCGAAGGGCAGACAGAGGTCGGAGCGCCAGCCGTCGCACGCGTGAACTGGAAGCGGCCGGTGCGCGCTTCAGGCGTCAGAATCGTGCGGTTGGCGAGCGCCGAGACGGGGTCGCGCAAGCCTTCGTAGTTGAAGAAGAAGAAGGCCTTATCGCGGTAGATGGAACGACCGCCCTCGCCAAAACGCGGAGCCGGCAGCGGGCCGCTGAAGGAGCCGCCGAACTGGTTGCGATTGCGGAAGGGGCGCTGGAGGCCGGAACGGTTGTTGAAGAAGGTGTTCGCCGCGAAGTGCGAGTTGCGGTTGTAGGCGAACAGCGCGCCGTGAAACTGGCTTTCACCGCGCGGCGTGACGAGACGCACCTGCGCGCCGCCGTAAGCGGCGTCGGCCTCGGAGTTGCCCGTCGAGATGGTGAACTCACCCGTGTCGTCGACGGAAGGGCGACCCGGCGCGAAGTCGGTCGCGTTCGTGCGGATGAACGCGTCCTGAATGTTGATGCCGTCGCGCGTGATGTTGGTCGCCGTCGTGCGCATGCCGTTGATGGTCGTCAACTGGAAACCGGCATTCGGCGTCGCTCCGGCCTGAAGGTTAATCAGGTTGAGCGGGTTGCGCGCGTTTAGCGGCAGTTCGCGAATCTGCTGCGGGCTAACAGTGGTCGTCAACTGCGGCGAGGTCGCGTTGATGATGTCCGCGCCTGCCGTAACCGTCACGCTCTCGGTGACGCCGCCCACTTCAAGCGTCGGGTTGAGCGAGTATTCGCGGCCGACGTCGATTTTCAGGTCTGTGGCGATATAAGTTTTGAAGCCTTGCTGCGTGATGGTGACGGTGTAGGTGCCGACCTCAAGCTGGGGGAACGTAAACGTGCCGTCCTCTCCGGCCGTCAGCGTCTGTTCCTTTCCAGTCTGATTGTCTTTGACCACGATGGTCGCGCCCGGAAGCACGCCGTCAGGGCCCGACACCGTCCCGACCAAGCGGCCGGTGGTGGTCTGTGCGAACGCTGACACGGCCAAGAGGCACAGAGTCAGGAACGCAACGCTCAATCTCTTCATTTTTGGGCTCCTCCTAGAGAAACTGCCTCACGATACCTTGCTTACAGCGAGAGCAAGCAAGGACTTCTCTGGCTTTGTAGAATCGGGTTACCGGGGAATTTCTGAATGTAGACGTTAACAACGACGAAGTGCTCGGCGTTAGTCATTCTACGATGCAGGCGCAACACGCAATCACCGTACCGCTTTCCGGCGCTCTCCCGCCTACACTTAAACCCTACTCTTTTCAGGATTTAAGATACGCTCGCGATTCCTTTGCAGAGCGCCGAAATCTATTAATTTGGATATTTTCCTGATTTTCGGATGGAGCCTCAGACAAGCATATTTGAGGCCATTTGGAGAGGGACTGAGGAGGCGTGCCGCCGTCGAAAATTCGTTCGCCGGAAGCCTCTCGTCGTCAGGCGCGCAGCAACCCGGCAAAGCCTTCAAAGTCTACCGCATGGAGGGGAAGGCCGAGCGTCCGTTCCAAATCCGCGAGCAGCATCCCGTCGAGCATCACGGGTTCATCCGACTTGTGCGCCGCCGCAGGGAGGACGACGAAATCACCTTCGATTTCAGCGCGCACGGCCAGCACGTCCGAACCCGTCATCAGTCCTGCGACGACAATCTCCGTGCCGAAATATTGGTTCGGGACGGCGACGACACGCAGGCGCGTGCCGAAACGCTCGTTGAGTTGGCCGACCAATTCGCGCAGGACGGGCGCGAACAGTGCCCCCGTCAAAATCGTGCCGCGCAGGCGTGCCGCCTGGCGCGGCGGGTTCTTTTCGAGTCTGCGCCAGAGGCGTGCGAAATCCTCGTAAAAAGCGCGCACCATGCCGACGCCGTCTTCGATTTGCGGATAGTCACCGTAATGCCTGCGCGAAGGCACGCGCCGCCCCGCGCGCAGGTAAATCTCGTCGCCGAGGAAGGCGAAGTTTGTCCCTAGTGCAGCGCGCAACTCTCTCTGCAAGGCTGAAACCTGCCGGATGACCTGACGACACCACTGAGGCGTGACGGGCGTCAGGCGCTCGTCCGTGTTGTAACGCGTCAGGCCGAGCGGCACGATGGCGACGCTGCGGATGCGCGGGTATTCGGCCGCGAGGTCGCGCACGGTGCGCTCTAAAACCTCTCGGTCGTTGATGTCCGGGCAGAGCACGACCTGCGCGTGAATCTCGATACCGGCGTCCATCAGGCGACGCATTTTCGCTGAAATGTCGGCGCGTTCTTCGTCGACGCCTAGGAGGTAGGCGCGCACTGCGAGGTCTGTCGCGTGGACGGAGACGTACTGCGGCGTCAGACGTTGCTCGATGACGCGCTGCATCTCCTGTTCGGTAATCGAAGTCAGCGTCGTGTAGTTGCCGTAGAGGAAAGAGAGGCGCACGTCCTCGTCGCGGAAAAAGAGCGCGGGGCGCGCGTCGGGCGGATTGCCCTTGCAGAAGCAGAACAGGCACTCGTTGGCGCACTGTCGCGGGACGATGTTCTCGAAGCTGAGGCCGAAGTCTTCGCCCTCGTCGCGCTCGATTTCGAGTTCCCACTCCTCGCCCGTCGCACGCTTGAGGACGTTTAAGGTCAACTCGGTTTCGCCGCCTGTCTGAAAGCGGAAGTCGAGGTAGTCGCGCACGGCGCGGCCGTTGACGCGGATGATGCGGTCGCCCGCCTCAAGTTCCAACTCCGCGCCGAGGCTATCGGGCGCGACCTCCGTGATTTCGACCCCGCGTCGGCGTATCTGCGTGACGGCGGGCGTGACGGCAAACTCGTACATGACAAAGACTTCGACAGCTAGACGGTGAATCAGAATTTCGAGCAACCGCACAGAGCGCGATTTTCGCTCAAGGACAACTCGACAGTATCGCCGAAGAGGCGCGAGGGTTCAACCCGGCGCACACGGCCGGAGACTGAAGACGCAAAGGCCGCGATAAAAGTCGCGGCCTCAAATGGCGAGAGGCCA
>DASZCR010000369.1:0-25967 GCA_035942915.1 Pyrinomonadaceae bacterium
CGACCCTTTTGGCTTCTTAGCTTCTTCTGTCTTTTATCCTCTTCAGACGACCAGCTTGCGGACGGTGTCGAGCGTGTCTATCTCGGCGACCGTTTTGTCGTGGCGCAGGCGCAGGATGCGCGGGAAGCGTAGGGCGTAGCCGCCCTTGTGTCGTTTGGATTCCTGCACGCGGTCGAAGGTGACTTCAATGACGATGTGCGGTTCGACGACGCGCACGCGCCCGTGCGCGTATTCCTGCAAGGTGTGCGCCTTGAACCACTCGGTCAGTTCGGCCAACTCGACATCGGTCAGACCCGAATAAGCCTTGCCGATGTTGAGCAGTTCGGGGTCGTCCTCCGAGCGCCGGACGGCGAAGGTGTAGTCCGAGAGCAGGTGTCGGCGTTTGCCGTGACCGACCTCGACGGAGGTGACGACTACGTCGAGCGTCGCCAGCGCACGTTTCAGCTTGAGCCATTCGCGCCCGCGCTTGCCCGGCTTGTAGGACGAGCGCGGGTCTTTAATCATCAAGCCCTCGTTGCCGCGTGCGCGTGCGCGTTCAAACTCTTCGTCGAGCGCGCCGGCCTCGCTCATCCGTTGCGCGACGGAGAGGCGGAGGGTGGCTGCCGGGTCGCCGCCGATTAAACGTTCGAGCACGCTGCGACGCGTGGCGAGCGGTTCATCGACGAGAACGCGTCCGTCGCCATAGAGCAGGTCGTAGGCGATGAAGGCGACGGGTGTGGAGGCGAGAAGTTCCGCGCCGACGCTCTTGCGGCCGAGACGCTTTTGCAGTTCGAGAAACGGCAGAATCTGTTCGCCGTGCGCCGGGACAATTTCGCCGTCGATGACGGCGTCGGAAGCGAGCGCGGCAAGCGGCACGACGAGTTCGGGAAAGCGATGCGTGACCTCGTCGAGCGTGCGCGTGTAGAGCGCGACGCGTCCCTGTTGGACGTGTGCCTGCGCGCGGATGCCGTCGAACTTGTCTTCGACGTAGAACTCTGCGGGCATCGTGCGCGCTACGTCCGAGAGGTCTGTGGCGGCTGTGGCGAGCATGAACTTGATGGGATGAAACAGGCGCATGTGGACGCCCGCGAGCAGCCCGCGCCGCGCGCGGACGGCCGTCTCGCCGATGTCGCCCGTGAGCATGTTGACCTGCGCGACCTCCGCGAGCGGGCGCGCAAAAGCGCGCGCGACCGAATCTTCGACGAGTCCTTCCTTCAACCCGATGCGCAGGTCGCCGACGAGCAGTTTGACCAGATATTTGGCTTCGAGCGGCGTGGCGCGGCGCAACGCTTCGACGAGCAGCGCCTTCTTGTTCTTCGTGCCGCGCGTCGTGCTGAGCGTTTCGATGAGCGCTTCGGTGGCGGCGAGCGTTATCGTCGGCGCAAAGCCCGCGTTCTTCGTTTCGGCGAACGCTTCGTGCGCGACCTCGCCGGAGTCGCCGAGGCGGACGTAGCGCGGGCGCAGGTTCTCCACGTCGAGGCCGGTCACTTCGCTGATGGCATCTCGCAGGATGCCTCCTCCGACGTTCGTCGTGCGCGCGTCGTGGAGCGCAAACTGCTGTCCGGCGAAGTAGCGCGCCGCACGCGCGAGGTCTTCGTCCGACAACTCGTTGAAGTAAGCGCCGAGCAGCGCCGCCTTCTCAAGTTTCTTGGTCGTCGCCGCGACCTCTTCGGCCACACGCGCGAAGCCCTCAAGCATTGCGCCCGTTGCGACCGACGTTTTTTTAACTCGTCCCATGTTCAACTCATCCCTTTGCGCTTCCCGCATCTCGCGCGTGAGATGAACTGTTCACGCGCGAGATGCTGAAGGCGCAAAGAAGACCTGTTCAGGCAGTCATCATCTGTTTGGCTTCGACGCGGACGGCCTCTTCGTCGTTCGGTGCGCCGAAGAGTTCAGGATGGAGTATGCGCGCGAGGATTTCCGCGCCGTCAACGACGCGCGGCCCCGGACGGCTGAAGTAAGAGGTCGCATCGACAGCCCAGACGCGGCCGCTCGTGACGGCGGGCAGTTCGTGCCAACCCGCAGGCAGATGCGCCGTCCTGAGCGCACGCAGGATGTCCTCCTTGTAATAGCCGCAGGGGATGAGGACGATGACTTCGGGCGCATAGTCGCGTATCGCTTCGGCCGTCGTCGTGACGGACTTTGCGCCCGCGCGTCCGAAGGCGTGGTCGCCGCCCGCGCAGGCCACCTGTTCGGGAACCCAGTGGCCGGGCGCAAACGGCGGCTCAAGCCATTCGAGCATCAGCGTTCGCGGCCGCTCTGCGACATCTTTCGTGACGGAGGCGAGCCGTTCGAGACGCGCTTGCAGAGTGGCGACGAGAGCTTCGGCCTGTGCTTCCCTTCCGGTGAGCGCGCCGACGGTGCGGATGTTCGAGAAGATGTCTGCGATGGTGTTCGGTTCGAGCGAGACGACGCGCAGGTCTGCGTCGAACATGCGCGCGGCGCGCTCGACCGTCCGGTAGCTGACGGCGCAGACCTCGCAGAGTTCCTGCGTGATGATTAAGTCTGGACGGAGCGTGCGCAGGAGTTCCTCGTCGAGTTCGTAGATGGAGCCGTGACCGTCGAGTTGTGTGCGGACGGCGTGGTCAATCTCGCGGCTCGACAGGCGCTCGTGCGAGATGCGACTGGCCGTCAGTCGCGGCTTCTCCGAAACCTCCGGCGGAAAGTCGCACTCGTGCGTGATGCCGACGAGGGCGTCCGCGAGTCCGAGCGCGCAGACAATCTCTGTGGCCGACGGCAGAAGCGAGACGATGCGCGGCGCATGTGTGCTCATAAAATGGTCTCTATTCGTTCGACTTTGACGCGAAGGCTGATGCCGGAGAGGTTGGCGCACGGGGACGCCGCCTGTCAAGAATCGCCGTCCGCCCGACGGCCGCGCCTTTTACGCCCGCGCGGCGACGGGTTACAATCTAAGCTTTCGGATTTGCACTTCGCGTCCGGCCAGACCAACAAGGGGGGAAGCACATCGATGTTGCAGGACAAACCGACCGACTATCCGACGACGCAGGCCGATGGCTCGCCGCTCAAGCCGTTCACGGAGGCCATCCTCGAACGGCGTGCGACGCAGAGTTTTCTGCCCGACGAAGTGCCGCAGGAATATCTGGACGCTATCCTCAGATTCGGGACGCAGGCTCCGTCGGGTTATAATCTACAGCCCTGGCGTTTCGTCGTCGTGCGCGACGCGGAGAACCGCAGGCGTCTGCAACAGGTCGCTTTCCGTCAGGCTAAGGTGGCCGAAGCGCCCGTCGTCGTCATCGCCGTCGGCATGAAGGAAGAATGGAAGGAGACGGCCGGAGAGGTCTTCCGTGAAGGCGCGGCGCGCGGCGCGGGCAACCCCGCGACGGTCGAACAGTACAGCCGGCAGGCCGTC
Source organism: Pyrinomonadaceae bacterium (assembly GCA_035942915.1). Taxonomy (GTDB): domain Bacteria; phylum Acidobacteriota; class Blastocatellia; order Pyrinomonadales; family Pyrinomonadaceae; genus DASZCR01. Next base: position 3,350 of record DASZCR010000369.1, read on the forward strand.
GGCTTCGTCTCCACGATAGACGCGCCGAAGTGGGTCACGCGGCAGACGATGATAGCGCTGACGACGATGATGTATGCGGCCGAGGTTTACGGCTTCGACACCGCGCCGATGGAGGGCTTCGACGCTGAGGGCGTCAAGCGCGAGTTCGGCATCCCTGAAGAGGGCGAGGTCGTCGCCCTGCTCGCCATCGGTCGCGGGCGTGAGCCGGACAAGCCCTACACGGGGCGCTTCCCACTGAGCCGCGTCGTCTATGCCGAACAGTTCGGCGAGGCATGGCCGGACGCTTCGCAAAGGTAGGGATGAGTGATGAGTGACGAGAGCATGACGCAGGCAGCATCGGAAGCAGTAGGAGCAGAGGGCGCACGCCTGGCAGGCGTGGTTGACCACATCGCCGTGAAGTCCACAGACATTCGCGCCGACGTGGAGGAATACGCGCGTCTCGGCTTTCGCGTCGAGACGCTCTACGACGACTGGGCGATGCTGCGCGACGCGCGCGGCTTCGGCGTCGCGCTGCTCGCGCCCGGCTCGAAACATCCGCCGCACATGGGGCTTAAGGTCGAGACGCGCGAGCAGTTGGAGGAGGCCGCGCGCCGCGAGAATCGCCCCGTCAAAGAGCACCGCGACCGCTCGCTCTCCTTCTACACGCGCGGCGTCGCCGGGCAGGCGCTCGAAGTCATCTACTATCCGCCCGACTATGCTCACGGCAAAGAAGTGACGGGTGATGGGTGATAGGTAATAAGAGACGAGTGATAAGTGACGAGTGATAAGTGATAAGTGATAGGTGATAAGAGAAAAGCTTCTTTCCTATCACCCATCACCCATCACCCATCACTATTTTTAAGCTATGCCTTTACTGTTTTTAGAATTTTTCGGGACAGGGGAGATGCTCCTCATCGCGCTGGTGGCGCTCATCGTCTTCGGGCCGCGTAAGCTGCCTGAGATTGGGCGCACGATTGGCAAGAGTCTGGGCGAGTTCAAGCGCGCGTCCGAGGATTTCAAGCGGACTTGGGAACGCGAGGTGGAGGTCGAGCGCATCGGCCGCGACCTGCGCGTTGACCGCGACGTGAAGTCTGCTCTCTCCTTCAGCACGGACACTTCTCTGTCGAGCGCGGGCACGACGGCGAATCCGGCCGTCCCGGTCGCAGAAGCGTCTGCGGCTGAGCCGACGACGGCCGCCGAGCCGATGACGGCAGCCGCGCACGAAGGCAGCGTCGCGCGCGGCACGACACAGACGGCGACGCCTCCGGTCTCGGCAGACGAGACGCAGACGCCCGCGCCAGAGACCGACACGCAAACTTCCAAACAGGACTGGCTCTAACCCGACGAGACGTTGATGGCTACCACTCTGGCAGACAAAGAGACGGATGCGGATGAGGACGAGGGCGGTCGTGAGACCGGGTCGCGCCTCGGCGGTCAGATGTCTTTTCTCGAACATCTGGACGAGTTGAGACGGCGTATCATGCGCTCGGCCGTCTTCGTCGTGCTCGCGCTGATAGGCTGCTGGTTCGTCTCCAACCACATCTACAATTTTCTCTCCATCCCCGTCCGCCGCGCGCTGGCCGAAGCGCAGCGCCGTCCCATCCCGCTCGAAGGGCTGACGGGTCAGGAGGCCATCGCCCCTTTGAGCACGCTCAAGGAAGGAGACAGCGGACGCTACGTCTTCTCGGAGGCCACGAAGTTGGGGACAGGCGTGATACCGGAGGGCGCGACCGTGATGGTGCGCGCCGCCAAAGACGCGAAGGGTCAACTCGGCCTCTACACGGCCGAACCGCTCATCTCCGGCGCGAACGTCATCCCGCAGGGCGTTCGGCTGCCGCTCGACCTCGCCGCGCGCGAGGACGCTCTGCCGGGCGGCGAAGACCGCCTTGTCGTGACGACGGCGCTCGAACCCTTCTCGCTCTATCTGCAAGTCTCGCTCTACGGCGCTATCTGTCTCTCCGTGCCGTTTCTGCTCTGGCAAATCTGGGCTTTCGTCTCGCCCGGCCTCTATCCGCATGAGCGCGGCTACGCCCTGCCCTTCGTCGTGCTCTCGACCATCTCGTTCGTCGTCGGCGCGGCCTTCGCCTACTACGTGCTGTTTCCGCCCGCCGCGCGCTACCTGCTCGGACTCGGACAGGACTTCCGCCTGCTGCTCAAGGCGACCGATTACTTCGACTTCATCGTGCTGATGATGCTGGCGATGGGACTCGTCTTCCAGATGCCCGCAGTGACCTACATTCTCTCGCGCATCGGCCTCGTGACGGCCGGGTTTTTGATACGAACGTGGCGGATTGCGCTCGTCGTGATTCTCGTCGCGGCGGCCGTCCTGTCGCCGACCAACGACATCCCGAACATGATGCTTTTCGCCGCGCCGATGGTCGTCCTCTACCTGCTCTCGATTCTCGTCGCGTGGATTTTCGGAAAACCCCGTCAGGCGGAAGTTTAGACGCTTCGGCGGGCAACCACAGAGCGCCCTCCGGCATCTTGACTGTGTCTCCGACGAGGCTCTAAAATCCGTGTGCAAGTTCAGGCGACGCGAGGGTTTAGACCCGGTGAAAAGGCACGGGTTCGAGAGCCACAGCCAAGCAAGCGTCGCCGCTTCTAGCGTCAGGATGTCCTGATTCGGCCGACCCCGAACACGCAACGGCCGCTCAAGTTTCTCGCTTAAAACCGATTGTCAGTGCAAACACAGGAGTGAAAACGATGGCTCGCCAAAGGTGGATTAGTTCTCTGGCTCTGGCCTCGCTGCTCTGCGCTTCGTTCCCCGCAGCCCTCTCGGCACAGGAGACGCAGAAGAAGCAGCAGGACGAGGACGTGATGAACCGTCCGCGCAACGAGAAGAAGGAAGCGTCCGGCATCTTCAAGAAGTGGATTGAGGTCGATGTGGCCTACATCATCACGCCCGACGAGCGCAGGGCTTACAAGAAGCTACAGACCGATGAGGAGCGCGAGCAGTTCATCGAAGGCTTCTGGCGCAGGCGCGACCCAGACCCGGACACAGAAGAGAACGAGTACAAGGACGAGTACTACGAGCGCATCGCTTACGCCAACCAGCACTTCGCCTCCGGCATTCCGGGCTGGAAAACCGACCGGGGCCGCATCTACATCATGTACGGCCCGCCGCACGAGAAGGAGTCGCACCCGGCCGGCGGCAGCTACCAGCGCGAATCATACGAGGGCGGCGGTCAAACCTCGACCTATCCGTTCGAGCGTTGGTTCTACCGTCACATTCCCGGCGTCGGCTCCGGCGTCGAAATCGAGTTCGTCGACCCGACCGGCTCCGGCGAGTATCGCATCGCCCGCTCGCCCAACGAGAAGGACGCGTTGCTGCACGTGCCGGGCGCGGGTCTGACGCTGGCCGAGCAACTCGGCCTCGCCAATAAGGGCGACCGCATCAACTACGGCGGCTTCGGCATGGCTAACTATCAACGCCAGCAGGACAGCCCCTTCGACTACATGGAGCGCTACGTCGCGCTCAACAAAGCGCCGGAGATTCAGGGCGCGAAGGAGTATGACGCCAACGGCCTGACGACCACGACGAGCGGCACGGTCGAGTCGAACCCCATCGACTTCGACATGAAGATAGACTTCTACCGCCAGACGGACGACCGCGTCGTCACGGCCTTCACCATTCAGGCCGAAAACAACGACCTCAGATTTGTCGATGTAGGCGGCGTGCAGACGGCTCGCCTCAACATCTTCGGCCGCGTCACGTCGGTCGCCGGGCGTCGCATCACGACCTTTGAAGACCCTGTGACGACGAGCGCGACGGTTGAAGAACTGTCCACCAAACGCGACCAGAAGTCCGCTTATCAACGCGCCGTCATCCTCCCGCCCGGTACCTACAAGGTTGACGTGATGGTGCGCGACATCAACTCCGGCGCGCAGCAAATCAAGAACATCGGCTTCACCGTGCCGAAGTACGCGCCCAATCAACTTTCGACCTCGACGCTCGTGCTGGCCGCCAAATTGCAGAGCATGGTCGGCGCGCCGCCGAGTTCGATGTTCACCATCGGCAACTACAAGGTGCTGCCGAACGTGTCGGGGCGCTATCGACGTGGCGACGACGTGGGCATCTACGCGCAGATTTACAACGCGGGGATTGACCAGACGACGCTGCGTCCCTCGGTCGAGGCCGAGTACGTGCTGATGAAGGACGGCAAAGAGGTCTTCAAGCAGGCCGAAGACTGGCGCGGCCTCTCCGATTCGGGACAGCGTCTGACGCTCGCGCGTCTGCTCCCGACGGCAGGTCTCTCGCCCGGCGAATACGAAATCGTCGTTCGCATCCGCGACAGCGTTTCGGGTCAATCGCTCGCGCCCTCAGCCAAGTTCACGCTCCTCGACAGCAAGTAACGCACGCGCCTTTCAGCGCGCCGAGACGAAAAAACTTCAGCCGTCGGTTTCGATTCAAGAAACCCGACGGCTGAAGTTTTTTTCGCGTTTGCAGGGAAGGCTAATCCGGCTCGCGGTCGCCGCGCCGCAGGGCGTTGACGAGGTGGTGCGCGCGTCGGGTCGGCTCAGGCTGTCGGTAGCCGCCGTCGCACGCGAGCGTCAACTCAATAGCTCCGGCGAGGTCTATCAGGTGGCCGGGCGAGACGTAGATGGGCTGCACGCGCGTCTTTGTTCTCAAAGCCGCCCCGACCGTCTCGCCCTTGTCAATCATCGGCGACCAACTGCCGCGCGTCTCCTCCGGCTCTTCGTAGCGCCCGACGAGCACAGACTTGGCGCAGCCCAACGTCGGCCGCTCGATGAGCAACCCGACGTGCGAGGCGATGCCGACGCGACGCGGGTGCGCCAGCCCTTGCCCGTCGAACATGACTGCGTCCGGCTCGGTCTTCAACTTCGCCCACGCCTCCAACACCGACGGCGATTCACGAAACGACAGCAAGCCCGGCACGTATGGAAATCTCGTCTCCGAGACGACGCCGACCTCCTCGACCACTTCGAGCGACGGCAGACGCAGGACGACGATGCCCGCATAGACGACCGGCGAAAATTTATTGAAAGAGATGTCTGCGCCCGCCACCGTCTCGACCTTGCGTCCGGCCAACGGCTCAACCCTCACGAGTTCGCGCAGACGCTTCTGCAACTCGACGGCCTCGCGCGGCGCGAGCGTCCATTCGTGCAACTGTTTGTAAGTAGCCATAAGCGATTGATTACCGGCGACTGATTACTTCAACGGAAAAATCCACCGTCTCGCTCGAAGTTATCGCGGCGTCTGCGCGTTGGACGGAGTGTGTGCGCCAGCGTGCGTCTTCGCGCGCGGGGAAGTCTGCGCGAAAGTGTGCGCCGCGCGATTCTTCGCGCCAGAGGGCGGCGCGTGCGACGAGCATCGCCACCGTCAGAAAGTTGCGCGAAGGTGGTCTGAGCGGCGCGCGCGCAATCTGCTCAAACTCTCTCAGCGCGCGCTCCAAAGACTCACGCGTGCGCAGGATGCCGACGCGTTCCCACATCAGACGACGCACGCGCTTGCGCACCGCCAGAGCGACCTCGCCGCCGCGCGCGCCGTACTCTTCGGACGACGCTTGATGAGCGTCTCCCTCATCCGTCGTCAACTCCATCCTCCCGGTGCGCCCGTCCATGCCTTCGTTGTCGCGCGCGGCCGTTGCGCCCGCACGCGCGCCGAACACCAGACCTTCGAGCAAAGAGTTCGAGGCCAGACGGTTCGCGCCGTGAACGCCCGTGCAGGCCACCTCGCCCGCCGCGTAGAGACCGGGCAACGTGGTGCGCCCGTCGAGGTCTGTGCGAACGCCGCCCATGACGTAGTGCGCGGCGGGCGAGACGGGCGCGGGTTCGTGCGCGAGGTCGAGGCCGTAGCGCAGACAGGTGTCGTAGATTTTGGGGAAGCGTCGGCGCAGGTAACGCGCGTCGAGCGCCGTCATGTCGAGATAGACGGTGCGCGTCGCCGTGCGCTGCATCTCGGCGACGAGCGCGCGGCTGACGATGTCGCGCGGCGCAAGTTCGGCGCGTTCGTCGTAGCGCGTCATGAAGCGTTTGCCCGCCGCGTTGCGCAGGACGCCGCCCTCGCCGCGCATCGCTTCGGAGAGCAGAAAACGCGGCGCACCTGCGATGTTCAGAGCCGTCGGGTGAAACTGCACAAACTCCATGTCGGCCAACTCTGCGCCCGCGCGATAGGCCATCGCCATCCCGTCGCCGGTGGCGACGGCCGGGTTGGTCGTGTGCAGATAAAGCTGTCCTGCGCCGCCTGAGGCGAGCACGACGGCGCGCGCGCGCAACTCGCGCGGCGCACGCACGCGCGGGTCGAGATAGCGCACGCCGCGACAACGCCCCGCCTCGACAATCAGACTCTCCGTGGCCGCGTGCGGCAGAAAGGTGATGTGGCGTGCCTGCTGTTCGGCGCGTGCGACGAGCGCACGGACAATCTCACGCCCGGTCGCGTCGCCGTGCGCGTGCAGTATTCGTCGGCGCGAGTGTGCGGCCTCCTGCGTGAAGAGGAGTCTGCCTCCCTCGCGGTCGAACTCCGCGCCCCATTCGATGAGTTCGCGGATGTAACGGCGTCCCTCCTCGACGAGCACTTCGACGGCGCGCTCGTCGCAGAGTCCCGCCCCGGCCGCCATCGTGTCGCCCTCGTGCAGCGAAGCCTCGTCCTCCTCCGAGAGCGCGACGGCGACGCCGCCCTGCGCATACTCCGTGTTGGATTCGCCCGTGCGGTCTTTCGTCAGCACGACGACGCGCGCCTTCGTGCGCGCCAGTTCCAGCGCGGCGCGCAAGCCCGCAATGCCTGAGCCGATGACGATGAAGTCTGTGTCGAGTGGCATCCCTTATGCCGAAAGTGTAGCAACCGGCGGCGGCGGCGGGCAAACGTTTGCGCCGATGCGCCCCTGCGCGCTAGAATGTCCGCCATCAGCTTCGTACTTTGTTCCCCATCTATTCGGACAACAAACAGTTTCGCGCGCGCCGCGTCGCCGACCGCAGGACTCCCCGCCAGCCCCACTGACCAGAAAGGGAGTACGACGCCGCGCCGCCTTTTCATCCGCCCCGTCGGGCGGGAAGGAGATTTCGACGATGCGATCCGTTCGTTTGCTGGCGATTGTGCTCGCCCTCCTGCTCATCACGCCTGCCCTTCCGGCGCTCGCGCAAAGGAACAGACGGTCAGCCGCCAAAACTCCGGCCGCGCGCGGCGGACGAGTGCTGCCGCCGATTTCCTTTACCGAATACCGCCTGAAGAACGGCCTGAGAGTGATTCTGCACGAAGACCACTCGACGCCCATCGTCGGCGTCAATCTCTGGTATCACGTCGGCTCGAAAAATGAGGTGCCCGGCCGGACAGGCTTTGCGCACCTTTTTGAGCACATGATGTTCCAGGGTTCGAAGAACTATAACGACGACTTCTTCAAGCCATTACAGGAGGCGGGCGCCTCTCTCAACGGCTCGACCTCACAAGACCGCACCAACTACTGGGAAGTCGTGCCCTCGAACTTCCTCGAACTCGCGCTCTTCCTCGAAGCCGACCGCATGGGCGGCCTCCTCGAAGCGATGACGATGGAGAAGCTCAACAACCAGCGCGACGTGGTCAAGAATGAGCGGCGTCAGGGCATCGACAATCAACCCTACGGGCGCGTCTTCGAGAAGACGCTGGAGATTATGTATCCGCCCGAACATCCTTATCACTGGGAAGTGATTGGCTCGCTCGAAGACCTCTCGGCCGCTTCGATGGAAGACGTGCAGAGCTTCTTCCGCCGCTACTACACGCCGACGAACGCCTCGCTCGTCATCGCCGGAGACTTCCGGCCGGAAGAGGCCCGCGCGCTCGTCGAGAAATACTTCGGGCCTATCCCTGCCGGTCAGCCCGTCGCGCCGGTGCGCGCCCCGCAGCCGCAACTCGACAAAGAGGTGCGTCACGAGATGGAAGACCGCGTGCAACTGCCGCGCGTCTACATGACTTGGCACAGCGTCCCGCAGTACACGAAGGACGAAGCGCCGCTCGACATCCTCGCCAGCATCCTTGCGGGCGGCAAAAGCTCGCGTCTTTACAAGACGCTCGTCTATGAACGGCAGATTGCGCAGGACGTGGTTGCCTTCAACCAGACGAGCGAGTTGGCCGGACTCTTTCAAGTTCGCGCGACGGCCAAACCCGGCAAGACGCTCGCCGAAATCGAGCAGGCGATTAACGAAGAGATAGCACGCCTGCGCACGCAGCCACCGACGAACGAAGAGGTCGAGCGCGCTTACACCATCCGCGAGTCGTCCTTCATCTACGGCCTGCAAACCGTCGGCGGCTTCGGCGGCAAGAACGACCAACTCAACCAGTACGCTACCTTCCTCAACAAGCCCAACTACTTCGAGGAAGACCTCACGCGTTATCGCCGCGTCAAGGCCGCAGACGTGACGCGCGCCGCCAAGCAATACCTGACCGACAAGCGTCTGGTCTTAACGGTTGTCCCGGCCGCGCGCGGCGGCAACCAGATGGCGAGAGGCGGCGCACCCGCACCCCTTAGCCCGCGCGAAGGCATCGCCACGCCCGCCGCACAGACCGCCGGTCAGACGCAGGCGGGCACGCAGAACGCGGCCTCGCAGACGCAGCCGACTGGCACTGCCTCTTCGAGTCCGGCTACGGGTACGCCCGCCGGAGCGCAGCCGATGACGAAGGCTGAGACGACGGCTTCGCGTGCGTCCGGCGCGGCTGCTCCGCCGACGACCGCCGCACCCGGCGCACCGCTCAGGGGTCAGAACACGGGCGCTCCCCAACAAAAGCCGAAGGCCAAGATGGTTGATTGGTCGCGTCTGCCGAAGGCAGGGCCAAACCCAAGTTTCACTCTGCCGCAACCTGAACGGCGCAAACTCTCAAACGGTCTCGAAGTGGTCTTCGTCCAGCACCATGAGTTGCCGGTCGTCAACATGAGTCTCGTGATGAAGATGGGCGCGGCCGGAGACCCGGCCGGACAGGGCGGACTCGCCTCGCTCGTCGCAGACATGATGGACGAGGGCACGCGCACGCGCTCGGCGCTCGACATCTCGAACCAACTGGCAAACATCGGCTCGTCGCTACGCACGGGCGCGGGCTGGGATTCGACGACGGCCGACCTGACGACTTTGACGCGCCATCTCGACCGCGCGCTCGAAATCTACGCCGACGTGGTGACCAATCCCTCTTTCCCTGAGAAGGAGTTGGCGCGCCTGCGGCAGACGCGTCTGACGACCTTCAAACAGCGGCGCGATAACCCGGAGGCCATCGCCGACATCGCCTATACCTCGTTGCTCTACGGCCGCAACCATCCTTACGGCCACTCGCTGACGGGCGACGAGGAATCGCTCGGCGCGATTACGGGCGAGGCCGTCAGGAAGTTCTACGAGACTTATCTGCGACCGAACAACTCGACGCTCATCGTCGTCGGCGACGTGCAGCCTGATGCGCTCATGCCGAAGCTTGAGCGCGCTTTCTCCGGTTGGAAGGAAGCCTTCGTCCCGGCCGTTGATGTGACGGCGGCTCCCGTCCAGCGCGACCGCACGACCATCTACGTCGTTGACCGTCCCGGCTCGGCGCAGTCGGTCATCCGCCTCGGCCACGTCGGCGTCCCTCGTTCAAGCCCCGACTTCTTCCCGCTGCTCGTCCTGAACACGCTGCTCGGCGGTCAGTTCACTTCGCGCATCAATCTCAACCTGCGCGAGGACAAGGGCTACACCTACGGCGCGCGTTCGGCCTTCGACTTCCGTCGCGGCGCGGGGCCGTTCTTTGCGAGCGCGCCCGTCGTGACGGCGGCAACGAAGGAGTCGGTCTTTGAGTTGATGAAGGAGCTGCGCGGCGTGCGCGGCGAGATGCCCGTCACCGAGAGCGAACTCGACTACGCGAAGCAGGCTATCATTCGTGGCTTCCCGCGCAGTTTCGAGACGCCGGGGCAGATTGCCAGTCGTCTGGAGACGGTCGTCACCTACGGCCTGCCTTACGACTACTTCAACAGCTACATCCAAAACGTGCAGTCCGTCTCGCTCGAAGACCTCAACCGCGTGGCGAACCGCTACCTCGACCCGTCGCGCATGGCAATCGTCGTGGTCGGCGACCGCAAGGCCATCGAGCCGGGTCTGCGCTCGCTCGAAAACCTCGGCGAGACCATCACCTTCCTCGACACCGAAGGGCGTCCGACGACGGGCGCGGGTGAAGGAACAGGCGCGGGGACGGGCGGCAGCCGTCAATAAACGCGCCGGTCTCAAGGCGCAAAAGTGAACGGGCGGAGTTGAGCACAGTTGCTCAACTCCGCCCGTTTACTTCTCCGGCCAATTCCCCGTCGAAGCCGGAGCAAACGTTATCTGGTGGTCGTCACGCTCCGCGTCGCCGCGCCGCCGAGACTGCTCTTGACGGTGATGCTCTGCGGGTTTGACGAGAGCGAGAACTGGCCGGAGTGCTTCGTGCCGCCAGCCTTGAGCGTGCCGATGAGCGCGCCGGTCGAGGTGACGTAGACTCTGAGCGTCGCGCCGGAACGCGAACTGCTCGCCGTCACTTTCAACTGCCGCTTCGAGGTCGAGTATTCGGCCTGCGAGATGCCGACCACGTCGCTCGACGGGGCGGGCGCCGCCGGAGGCGTCACCGTCAGGCTGGTCGCGCTCGTCGTGCCGCCGTAGGAGGCAGAGACCTGCGCGCTCGTCGTTGACGAGACCGAGACGGTCGTCACGTTGAAGGTCGCGCTGGTTGCGCCCGCCGCCACCGTGACGCTTGCCGGGACTCTGACGATGCTGCTGTTGCTGCTCGCCAGTGTCACGGTCGCGCCGCCCGAAGGAGCAGCCGCCGTCAGCGTCACTGTCCCTTGCACACTGCCGCCGCCCGTCACGCTCGACGGATTCAAAGACACAGACGAGAGCGATGCCGCCGGAGTCGGAGCGGGCACGGGAGTGGGTTCCGGCGTCGGCGCTTGCTCCGGCGCTGGCGTCGGCGTCGGAGTGGGTGTCGGGGTCGTGCTCACTGTTCCGAGTTTCACGACGAAGGCGTCGTCATGGTTTTCCACACCGCCGCCGTTCGCGCCCTGAAACGGCGTGCTCGTCGGGAAGTTGTAGGACGACGTGAAGCCGGTCGCGTAAGCGTTGCCTTCGGCATCGACGGCGAGGCCGCGCCCCTGGTCAGAGAGACTCCCGCCGAGGAACGTCGAGTAGACGAAGCCGGAGCCGGTCGCATTGAGTTTGGCGATGAAGGCATCCGACAGGCCGCCTCCGTAGGCGGCCTGTGCGGCGTCCGTCACGGGGAAAGTGTTCGAGGTCGTGTCGCCGACAACATAGGCGCTGCCCGCCGCATCGACGGCCACGCCCCACGCGCGGTCAACGCCTTCGCTCCCGCCCAGATAGGTGGAGTAGACGAGGCCGGAACCGTTGGCGTTGAGCTTGGTGACGAAAGCGTCGAAGTCGCCCGTCCGCTTGAGCGCGCTGCTGGTGACGGGGAAGTTCGTCGATTCAGTCAGTCCGACGACGTAGGCATTGCCGCTCTGGTCAACGGCGATTGACTGCCCCTGCTCGCGCTGGAAGCCGCCGAGGAAAGTCGAGTAGACAAGCGACGTGCCTTCGGGCGTGAACTTGGTGACGAAGGCATCGAAGCCTTCGCGCGACGTGTCGAAAGCACCGCTCTTAACGGGGAAGTCCGGCGAGACGGTGTAGCCCGTGACGTAGGCGCTGCCCGCCGCATCGACGGCGATGGCCTGTCCCCAGTCGTCGGTCGCGTTGAGCATCTGTCCGCCGCCGAGGAAGGTCGAGTAGACGAGCGCCGAGCCGGTCGCGTTAATCTTCGTCACAAAGGCGTCGTTGTTGCCGCCGCCGTAGGCCGGTTGGAAGGCGTTGGCGACGGGGAACGTGCAGGTCGTGCTGCGGCAGGTCGTCCAGCCGGTCAGGTAAGCGTTGCCCGCCGCATCGACGGCGACGCCGCGCGCGAAGTCGTCGTCGAGGCCACCGAAGCGCGCCGAGTAGAGAAGCGCCGAGCCGGTCGCGTTCAGCTTGGTAATCGACACGTCGTAGCCGGAAGGCTGCGTCGTGAAAGCTCCGGGCGTGACCGGGAAATCGAGCGTCGAAGCGTCTCCGGCGACGTAGGCGTTGCCGGAAGCGTCAACCGCGATGGCGTTGCCGCCGCCGCCCGCCAGATAGGTCGAATAGACGAGCGCGCTGCCCGCCGGGTTAAGCTTGGTGACGAAACTGCCGGAGGGGCCGGGCTGATACGCACCGGCCGTCGTCGGGAAGTCGAGCGCGGCGCTGTGGCCTGCAATGTAGGCGCTGCCCGCTGCATCGACGGCGACGGCGAAGCCCTGGTCGAAACCGTTGCCGCCGAGATAGGTGGAGTAGACGAGCACGGGGTCAATCACGACGGGAAGCGTCGCATCGTATGCGCCGAGCGCGAAGCCGACGCGGTCGCCGCCGCGCATCACGTAGCGGCTCTCGACGATGACGCGCTCTCCGTCAATCTCCTGATAAGCGATGGGCGCGCGCTGGCGCACGTCGCCGTTGTGCGCGTGCAGCAACAGGTCGCCATCTTCCGTCAACTCGACCTCAGCGCCCTTGAAGGCGATTTCAATCTGGTCGGGGTCTGCCCCTGCCGCGAGACGAAAGTCGTATTCGAGTTCGCGCTGCTTGCCGTAGTAGATAAGGTCGATGCCGGGATAGACTTCGCTGTAGCGGACGCGCGCGTAAGACGCGACATTGGTGCGCCACGCGGCGGGGTTTTCGCCCGTGAAATAGTTGCTCTTGCCGGGAAGCTCTTCGAGCGCCTCCATGCGCGGCGATTGGTTCGCACCGATGAGACGCATGCGGATATTCGTCCGCTCGGTCTTCTGCGCTGCTGCGCGGCGGCTCTTGTCGTCGGCCACAGCGTCGTCCGTCGTCTTCTTGCGATGAGCACCGACGGGGCTGCTCAGAGACATGACGGCTTCGGTCGGCGTCAGAAACAGGACGTAGCCACTGCCGCGAGAGATGAATTTAACTTTGCGGTCGGTCTGCCCCGCGTTCGTCTCGAAGCGCAGAGGAAGCTGCGCGAAATCTTCGGCGACGGCGGCGCGGGCTGCCTCGTCCGTCTCCTGCTGTTTGAATGAGTCGGAGGAGGCGGCAGTCGATGCCGTCACCCCGGTCTTATCGGCGGTGAAGGCGAACCGCTCGAACATTCCGGCGAGAGCCGTCGTGCCGACGAGCGCGACCGCGAGCATGGCGCGGACACACTTCCACAGATTGTTTGAAAGCATCGAAGTTCTTCCCTTGATGATATAGCCGCTGTTGAGAGAGGCGCGAGCGGCGTCTACTTTCTTTAATTATGCTTGGGGCTAACAAAGAAATTTGATGCCGACCGGGCAGAGCGCCGGCGAACCTTATCGGTTCCCCTCCGCCGGACGCATCCTGCCCTATCGACGATAGGCCAATGGCCTAGCCCTTAACGTCAAGCAATCTCAGTGCCTCTCAATGCGTGTGGAGATTTGAGGAAGAATTGCCGCGCCATGCGCCAAAGCACCGGCAGGCGCGTCGCCGCAGGTGATACATGGTGAAACACGCCTCTCTCGTCGTGTTTCACCATGTATCATGACTTCGGCGGCGCAGAGGTCTGCGTCGAGCCTCTTTGGGGGAAGCGTTCAGGAGCGTGGAAAGGCTGTGTGGGATTTCAACTGGCGCGCTTGATAGAGGTGGCGGCGCTCGTGCGCGGCCGTCAGTTGGAAGACCTGACCGAGGCTGATTTTGAGCAGGCGCGAGGCGGGCGAGACGACCTTGACGCGACCGAGGTCGAGGCCGTCGGCCGCGCGCAGACGCGCAATCAGTTGGTCTTGCAGCGTCATGAAAGCCGACTCGGCCGCCGCGCGCGGGTGTTCCGGTTGCGGCACAAAGAGCTTCGGCGCTTTGAATTTGAACCTCGCCGGAGGCTCCATCGAGCGGACGACCAATTTGCCGAACAGCGTGTAACGGAAAGGCGGCGCACCGCGTCGCCCCTCGGCGTGCGCCTCGCGGATGCGACGGTCGAGCGCGGGCAGGAAAGACTGTCCCGTCACGTTCAGGTGCGCGATGCACTCAGCCATCGACCACCGACCCGGTTCGGGTCGCCAGTTAAACTGCGCGTCGTCGATGCCCTCCAACAGTTCCCGCGCCTCTCGCTTGAGCGCCTCGAACTGTCTCTCCATCTCCTGCAAATCCGCAACGAGCGGGGCGGCGGCGGCCGGGGCTGTCGTCTCTGTCATAGACTCTTCCTTCTAGGTTAGCGGCCTGAACAGGCGCAGGCGCGTGTAGGCGACGCGGAAGCCGACGCTCTGCACGTTGCGGTGCGAGATGGAGGCGGGGCGCGCGGCAACGGTGGCGAGGTCGCAGCCCTGAGCTGCGGCGTAGGCCAGCCGCGCCTGAAGCAGAGCCGTCTGCACGCCTCTCCCTCGCCACGCCGGGAGCACGCTCGTCGTCGAAAGGACGGCCGTTCCGGCGTCGAGTTTGAGCAGCCCTGCGCCGACCGCGCGGCCGTCGATTTCGGCGAGGAAGCAGACGGTTGTGAGCATCTCCGGTAAGGTGCGGAAGAGTTCGCGGAAGATGTTCGGCGGCTCCTCGCCTTCGTAGAAACCGCGCCCGACCGTCTCCGTCCATAGCTCCGACTCGGCGGGCGTCGTCGTCCTGATGAGAATCTCGCTCGCCTGCGCTTCAAAGCTCTCGGAAGGGTCGAGCGGCAGGAAAAGTTTGTCGATGAACTCGCCGAGCCGGTAGCCGCGCGCGGCCAGCATCTGACAGACGGACGCATCGGCCAGCGGGCAGATGTGGACGTTGGCCTCCGCGCCGCGACTGCCGAAGAACTCCTCCAACTCGTCGCAGGCGCGTGCGTCGAACACGCCTGCGAGGCCGAGACCGACCGCCTGCGTGAGCGGCGAATCCGCGCCCGCGTAGGAGAGACAACCGCCCGCAACCTCCGTCCACACGGCGCGCACGTCCGGGCGCAGATGCGCGTGGGCGGCGACGTAATCGACGTTGGCCGAGGCGTCTGCCGCTTCGAGCCTGCGCGCCAGAGCGAGGTCAACGACTGTCTTCGGTTGTCTTGTCGCTTCCTTCATCGAACGTCAGTAACGTTTCTTCGACTTGTTGAAGGCGCGCGTCAGACGCTTGACGCGCCCCTTTTCAATCTGCGCGGCGCGCTGCTCCTGTCGCACGGCCGCCTGCGCCATCTCGGCCAGCATCTTCCTGTAGCTCTCGTAACGCTCCGGAGCGAGCGTGCCGTCTGCGAGCGCCTCGCGGATACGACAATCAGGCTCGCCTTCATGTCGGCAATCGCTGAAGCGACACTCTGCGGCGAGCGTCTCCACGTCCTCGAAGGTCTCGCGCAAGCCCCGGTCGCTGACGAGCAGTTGCAGTTCGCGCATGCCGGGCGTGTCCATCACCAGACCGCCGCCGGGCAGCAGGAGCAACTCGCGGTGCGTCGTCGTGTGTTTGCCTCGGTCGTCGCCGCGTCGCACCTCCTGCGTGCGCTGCGCCTCGTCGCCGAGCAGACGGTTAACGATGGTTGACTTGCCGACGCCGGACGACCCCATCAACGCGACCGTCTGCCCCGCCCCGACAAACGGCAACAGTTGCTCGACGCCCTCGCCCCGGCGCGCGCTCATCGAGACGACGGGGACGCCCGCCGCGATGCGCTCGACCTCGCGCACCTTCTCTGCATGGTCTTCGACGAGGTCTGCTTTGTTGAGCACGATGACCGGATGCGCGCCGCTCTCGTGCGCCATGATGAGGTAGCGTTCGAGCCTGCGCGGGTTGAAGTCGTTATCCAGACCCGTGACGAGGAAGACCGTATCGACGTTGGCCGCTACGACCTGCTCTTCAGTGCGGCTGCCAGCCGCCTTGCGTGAGAACTTGCTCTTGCGCGGCAGGACGGCGTGAATCGTCGCGCGCGCCGTTTCGCCTTCCGCACGTCTGAGCGTCACCCAGTCGCCGACCGCAGGCAGGTCTTCGCGCCCGCGCGCTTCGTGCAGCAAGCGACCCGCCACCTCCGCGTAAATCTCGCCGCCTGCGGTGTAGACCAGATAGATTTTGTTGTGTTGCAGCAGGATGCGCCCCGGCACGAGACCCGTGCGCGCGTGCGGCGCGAAGGCTTCGGCGAAGGCGGCGTCCCAGCCGTAGGTTTCCAGATTCGAGCCGCTCATTTGATGAGGTTGATGGTGCCGCGACAACTCGGCGCGCCGCAACGGCAACGGTAATCGTCCGGGTGATAGGAGTCAACGTAGTCACAGGTAATCTCTTCGCCCGGCTCGATATCGCGCAGTGCGAAGAAGAGGATATGACCGTAGAGGATTTTGATGAAGCTGTTGGGTTCGCACGAATGGTTGATGAACTGCGAGCCGTTGCCGCCACGACTGCCGTCGATGCCCCAGTAGGTATCTATCCCGCAGATGTGCAAACGTCTGCGCCCGCGCATGCGTCGCGCCGCCTCGACGCGCGAGACGCGCTCGCCCACCAACTCGGCAATCTTCTGCCCCTTACGAAACCTGACGGTGGCGAAACACCCGCGCCCGTCAATCTTCGACTTCCCGACCGCAATCCCTGCGGCCTGCGCCGACCCGCTCTTTCCGTTCTGCTCTTTACTCATGCGCTCGTGTGGCCGGGCCGAAGTAGCGATAATGACCCGTAATCTTCCAGTTGAACAGCACATCCTCCATCTGCGGCCCCGCACCGATGTTATGCACAATCTTGAAGCGTTCGGCGTCCGACTCGGAAGCGACGTTGACGACGATGCCGATGTGCGTCAGGCCGCCGCCCAAGTCCCATGTCACGATATCGCCGGGACGGTAATCGCGCGCCCGCGAGGTGACCGGCAGACTCGCTCCCTGCCGTTCAAAAAAGAGCATCAGGTTGGGCACGCGGCGATGGTCGATGTTCGTGTCCGGCCGCATCAGCCCCCACTTCTTCGGGTAGAGACGGAAGTTACGCGCCATGTCCTCGTGTACTTCCTTCTGCAAGTCCACGCCGAGCTTTCGATAAGAGCGAATCACTTCGTCGGAGCAGACGCCCGTCTCGGCCGGGACATCTCCGCCGGGATAAGGAATGACGACATAGGCCGGGTCGTAACGCACCTTCTGCGTCGTCCGCTCGATGGCCGCCTCGACCAGCTTATCGAGAAACGGCGACCCGCTCGAAACAGGTCTGCCGACGGAGTTTTCGACACGCGCGCCGTCGGCGTTCGTCTTCTGCTGCGGCGACTTTCCCTGCGGTGAGGCCGCGCCCGCCCCGCACCCGCTCGACGCCGCCAGCAAGAGCAGCGACAGCAGAGACGAAGCCGCGCCCCATGCTCTCTTAGCTCCCATGAGCCTGCCTCGCATCTGACATCTTTCGTCCGAGCCGCGTCATGTGTGCGATGTGATGGTCGTCGTGTTCGGCGATGAAGAAGAGCAGGTCTAAGAGTCGCATCGGTTTTTGCAGGCGCGGATGCAACGCCTCGCGCCGGATAAACTCCTCGTCCACCGCTTCGAGCCGCCGCACGAACTCGTCACGCTCGCGCCTGAGCGCGTCGAGAATCTCTTCAATCGGCCGTTCGTTGTGCCGCGCCTCATGCGTCTTTCGATTCTCCACATCGGCCGGGCGCAACACCTCTCTGCGCGCCAGATAATCTTCGAGCCGAGCGAATCCCAACGGCTCAAGGTCTAACAAGTGCCCTGCATGTTCCTGCATCGACCACGCATCGCCGTCGCGCACGTTGAGAATCTCGCGCGGAAAAGCGCGCACGCGCTCCTCGATGCGCACCGGCGTCCCGCGCAAACGCTCCAACACGTTCGGAAACATCCACACCGGCAAGTCGAAATTAAACTTCCGCTCAAACCACAGCATCCGCTCACTCATAACGTCGTCGCCTCTTCTTCGACCACAAACGCGCAAGCACTAAAGATAGATTATACGCCACGTCCGGCGAGCCTCGCGCATCTAATTTCGGTGCGTGGCAGCAGGTTGTGAGATGCGCGTGGAGGGGTGTTAAAATGCCGGGCGTGAAGGAGAAAGCCGTACATCTGTTGGGGCTTGACGAAAGCGAACTGGTCTCTTTCGTCGAGGGTTTGGGCGAACCGAAGTTTCGCGGGCGACAGCTCTTCGCCGCACTCAACGCGCGTCGGCTGCGCTCGTTCGACGAGATGACCGACCTGCCGAAGAGCCTGCGCGCGACGCTCGCCGAGCGCGCCAGCGTGGCGACACTCAGCGTCGAATCGCGCTACATCGCCGCCGACGGCACGCGCCGTTACCTGTTGAAGACGCACGACGGGCTGCCCGTCGAAACCGTCTTTATCCCTGAAGAGAGACGCGACACCATCTGTTTCTCCTCGCAATCGGGCTGTCCTCTGCAATGCGACTTCTGTCTGACGGCCAAGCTCGGCCTGCTGCGGACGCTGACGGCCGGTGAGATTGTCGAGCAGATTATCATCGCTTTAAACGACGCTTACGGCGTGGGCGCGCGCACGCCGCACGGCACGAACCTCGTGGCGATGGGCGCGGGCGAGCCTTTCCTCGCCTTCGATTCGCTGATGAAGGCGCTCGGCGTCATCAGTGCGCCCGCAGGGCTGCACATCGTTCCGAACCGCGTCACGGTCTCGACGGCCGGAGTCGTCCCGCGTATCAAAGAGCTGGCGACGTTTGAAGAACGGCCGCATCTTGCCATCTCGCTCGCCGCGCCCGACGACGAACTGCGCAATCGCCTGATGCCCATCAACAAGAAGTGGCCGCTCGAAGAGCTGCTCGCCGCGTGCAAAGAGTTCGAGCGTTCGCTGCGGCCGGGCGAGCGTTTCACCTTCGAGTATGTGATGCTCGACGGCGTCAACGATTCGGACGAGCACGCACGCCGTCTCGCGCGCCTGCTCAACCGGCACGGGTTGCGCGCCAAGGTCAACCTGATTCCGCACAACCCTGCCGAGCCGCTTCCCTATCGGCCATCTCCGCCGGAGCGCGTGCAAACCTTCAAGGCGATTCTTGAATCGAAGGGGGTGCACGCCTTCGTCCGTCGCCCGCGCGGGCGCGATATCTACGCGGCGTGCGGGCAACTGGCCGCGCGCAGAGTCGAGGCCGCGCCGGAATCGAAGCTCTATCAACTCGCTTGACGCTTGAGATTTATCATCCTGAAGGAAATAGTAATCCGCGACATGAGACGAAAAACTTTCACCCGACGCTTGAGTTTGCTCCTCTTGCTGGTCTTGCTGGCCGCTCCTGCTCAACGCGGAGACGCGCGCACGGTCGCCAGAGTTTCGCCTGCGACGCCGAAGGCGGTCGCCGCTGCCGCCGCCGTCGTGCAGTCTGACAACATCGGCGTCAACGGCTTCTTCAACGTCAACCGCGCCCAACGCGGCCGCGCCTTTCAGGGCGCTATCGTGATGGAGATTCCGCAAGGCTTGCACGTCAACTCCAATCGCCCGCTCGGCAAGTATGCCGTCCCGACGACCGTGAAGGTTGATGCGCCGGACGGGATGCGTGTCGGTGCCGTCAGCTATCCGCGCGCGCAGGTGCGCAGCTTCGCCTTCAGCAACGGAGAGAGGCTCGCCGTCTACGAGGGGCGCGCCATCATGCGCTTCAACGTGACCGTGCCTGCGAACTTCCCGCAGGGCGTACATGACCTGCGCGTCCGCGTCCGCTTCCAGAGTTGCTCTGACACGGTCTGCTATCCGCCCGTGACGCGCACGCTGACGCTGCCCATCGGCATTGTCGGCGCCACCGACCCCGTCCAACGCATCAACGGTCGTTACTTCGGCGGAAGAGGATGATGAGCAGGTTGCTCGTGAACGGTCAGTGGCCGATGGATGAAGACTGATTTCACCATCGGCCATTGACCGTTCCGTCTGAGCTTCTCAGATTTGTCTGCCGATGACTGAGAGCAGTCGTCCCGTGCGTCCGTAGAGTCTCTTTTCGCGGCGGTAGGAGAAGAAGAGGTCTGTGCGGCACATCGTACAGAGCGGCGCGATGTGGATGCGTTCGGCGCTCGCGCCCGCTTCGACGAGTTGACGAAGGTTTGCCGTGTGCAGGTCAACGAGCGCGTGCGCGTCGCGCGTCGGCGTGAAGAGTTCGTCCGCATCATGGAAGCCCGCGCGGAAAGCTTCGATGACTTCAGCGCCCACTTCGTAACAGCAGGCGCGCGCGGCCGGGCCGATGGCGGCGCGCACATCTCCGGGACGCGTGCCGAACTCGGCCGTCATGCGCGCGAGAGTTTTTTGCACGATACGCGCGAGCGTGCCGCGCCATCCGGCATGGACGGCAGCGCAGACGCCCGCACGCGCATCACCGAGCAGGACGGGAACGCAGTCGGCCGTCTTGACGGCCAGCAGGACGCCGCGCGCGCGCGTCAACGAGGCATCACAGTGTACGTCCTCCGAGCGCGCGTCTTCTGCGTCGGCGACGAGGCGCACGTCCGCGCCGTGCACCTGCCAGTTGGCGGCGAGCGTCCAACTTCCGCCGAGCAGTCGTAGAAAGCGGCGGCGGTTCTCATGTATGTTGTCGGCCGCGTCGTCGCTGAAGCCCGCGAGGTTGAGGTCGGAGTCGGGCATCGGGCTTACGCCTCCAAGACGCGTCGAGAAGGCGTTCGTAAAACCTTCCTCTGCGAGCGGCGCGCAGACGAGCGCGCGCACACCGTCTTGCACGCGCCAATGAAAGCCCGCGAGGGTCAATCCGGTTTCGCTTGTGATTGTTTCCGTCGGCATAGACATCATCGAAGTGGCGCGCGTGCGCGCCGTTCTGGAACGCACACCGCGCTTTGTCGAGCGCGTCTTCACCTCGCGCGAACGCGCTTACTGCGACGAGCGCGGCGCAAGTGTTTCGGCGCAACATTACGCGGCGCGCTTTGCCGCGAAGGAGGCCGCCTTCAAGGCGCTCGGCACGGGCTGGTCGGGCGGCCTCGCGTGGCACGACGCGGAAGTCTGCTCGCAGGAGTCGGGCGCGCCCGCGCTCGTCCTTCACGGCCACGCGCTCGAACTCTTCCGACACCTCGGCGCGACGCGCGCGCACCTCTCGCTTTCGCACACCACCGAGCACGCCATCGCACAAGTTATACTTGAAAGAATCGCGGATTTGAAATGAGCCGGTAAGCAGTAAGAGTTTATCTGAAAACTGCCGCGCCCGTCGCCCGCACTGCTTCAATTTACTGACTACCGTTTAAGACGCGCATGTCGTTTGTTAACGTCGGACGGCCATTACGTTTCGTCTCGACGCGCGTCGCGGGTCGCACGTCTACGTCGTAGTCGCTGGCGGCGACGGGCAGCGCGGAGGGCGCACGCGGCGTGCTCTCTCGAAGCGACATCGTGGGAGCGTGGACGACGGCTTGAGATGTCGTCGCCGTCTCCTCGTAGTAATCCGCAGTGAGCGCGGCGAGCGGTTCGCTGTGTGAGAAACAGGCGGCGGTGGGCGCGAGCGCGGGCGTGATGGCGACGCGTTGACGGTGCGGGCAGAGGGTTGAAGCGAGCAAGCCTGTCTCAGCATCTATCTCGACCGTCGTCACGGAAGCGGGGCGCTCGAACCGTTCGCCGCCGAGTTCAGGGCGCAACTCGACCGCGCCTTTGACGAACTCGACCCACGCGGGCAGCGCACTCTCCGCGCCCGTTAATCCCAACTGCTCGCCATCATCGAAGCCGACCCAGACGACGCACACCAAGTTCGGCGTGTAGCCTGCAAACCAACCGTCGCGCGACGTGCCGGTCTTACCTGCGACGGCCACACCTTTGAATGCGCCGCGCGCGGCGCGCGCCGTGCCTTCGTCGATGACGGCCGTCAGCATGTCTGTAATCATGTAGGCCGTCGCGGGCTTCACAATCTGTTCGGAGGCGGGCGCGATTTCGTCTGTGTTCGTCGCTCCGGCGGCGTGCTTGACGGCCGTCGGACGCACGCGCGTCCCGCCGTTGGCGAGCGCCGCATAGGCTGCGGCAACTTCGAGCGGCGTCGCCTCGGTTGTGCCGAGCGCGAGTGACGGATAAGGAGCGGGTTTCGGCAGCCCGAAGCGTTCGGCCAGAGCAGCGACGCGCTCAAGCCCCGTCCTCAACGCGACATCAACCGTCACGACGTTGAGCGAGCGGACGAGTCCCGTGCGCAACGTCACGTCGCGCATCGAGTAGCCGCCGCCGTAGTTGGCCGGGCTGTAACGAGCGCGCGTGTCGTAAGTGAACTGGCGCGGCGCGTCCGTCGACATGGAGATGGGCGAGAGTCCGCCCTCGAAGGCCGCTGCGTAGACGAACGGCTTGAAGACCGAGCCGGGCTGACGGCGCGCGTCCGAGACGCGGTTGAGTTGCGATTCGGTGTAGCGGTTGCCGCCGACCATCGCGAGGATGTGGCCTGTGCGCGGGTCGAGCGCGACGAGCGCGGCCTGCGGCGTGCGCTTGCCGCGATAAACTTTTTCGAGGCGGTCGAGTTGGCGTCGCACGGCGCGCTCGGCCAGTTGTTGCAACTCAAGGTCAATCGTCGTGTAGACGCGCAAGGCCGCCGCTTCCGCCTCGTCGCGCGATTCGACCTGACGGTTAACATAGTCGATGAAGTAAGGCGCGGTCGCATCGCGTTGTTCGACCGGAACGACCGTGACGGGTTCGCTCTTGGCGGCCTGCGCCTCCTCGGCCGTCACCGCGCCGTCGCGCAGCATCGCTTCTATCACGGTGTCGCGGCGTGCGCGTGCGCGCTCGGCGTGGCGGTCGGGCGCGTAAGCGGCCGGACTCTGAATCATCCCCGCGATGGTCGCCGACTCCGACAGCGTCAGAGCCTTCAACTC
>DASZCR010000370.1:0-3087 GCA_035942915.1 Pyrinomonadaceae bacterium
GATGCGACGCCCTTAGTGTGTACGGGTCGTCTGAGTGTTCGGCCGCGTCAGTTGATGTACGGCGTGATGGGTTCGGGCGCGACGGTCGGCTCGGCCGTCGTGCGCGCGGGCAGGAGGCGCTGCGTCGAGGCGCGTTGCGAGAGCAGGGCTGTGGCGGCAACCGAGTCGAGTGGGCGCGAGAAGAGATAGCCTTGCCCGTAATGGCACTTGAGCGTGCGCAGGTGCGCCAACTGCTGCTCGGTCTCGACGCCTTCGGCGACGGTATCCATGCCGAGGTTCGAGGCGAGCGTCATGATGGTGCGGACAATCTCGAAGTTCTCGTCGCCGTCGCCCATGCGGCTGACGAAGGAGCGGTCAATCTTGAGCGTCGTGACGGGGAAGCGGTGGAGATAGCTCAGGGATGAATAACCTGTGCCGAAGTCGTCAATCGAGAGGCGAACGCCGAGTTCGCGCAGTTGCGCCAGCACGCGCGCTGCCGTGTCGGCATTCTCCATCACGGCCGATTCCGTGATTTCGAGTTTGAGCGAATGCGGGTCGAAGTCCGTGTCGGCGAGTACGCGCTGGACGCGCTCGATGAGGTCGGACTGCGTCAGTTCCTTGCTCGAAAGGTTGGCGCTCAAGGTCAGCGAGCGGTTCGAGGGCGAAAGGTTCTGCCATTCCCTGACCTGTCGGCACGACTCGCGCAAGACCCATTGGTCGATGTCTGCGACGAGGCCGGTCTCTTCGGCAAGCGGAATGAATTCCGAAGGCGGGACGAAGCCGCGCTCCGGGTGATACCAGCGCACGAGTGCCTCGAAGCCGACGACGCGCTCGTTTTCCAGAGAGACGATAGGCTGATAGTGGACGCGGAACTCGCAACGCTCGACAGCGCGGCGGAGGTCGTTCTCCAACCTGAGCAGCGCGACGGCTCGCGTGTGCATGCCCGTATCGAAGAGCTCATAACGCGCCTTGCCCTTCTCTTTAGCGCGGTACATGGCCGTGTCTGCGTCGCGCAGGATGCCTTCCGGATGCTCATACTGCGAGGTGCTCAGGGCAATGCCGATGCTCGCCGTGATGTAGACCTCCTGACCGTCGAGGTTGAAGGGCTGTGCGAGTTCGTTCTGTAGCCGCTCGGCAATTTCGACGGCGATGCTGAAGTCTTCGAGGCCGTCGAGGAGGATGGCGTACTCGTCGCCGCCGAGACGGGCGACGGTGTCGGTCGGCCGCAGGCAGTCTTCGACGCGGCGTGCGATGGCAATCAGCAGTTGGTCGCCCGCGCCATGACCGAGCGAATCGTTGATGTTCTTGAAGCGGTCGAGGTCGAAGAAGAGGACGGCGAAATAGTGGCCTTCTTGTCGTTTGGCGCGACCGATGGCGAGTTTGAGATGCGTCGTCAGCAGCGCGCGATTGGGTAGGCCCGTCAGCGCGTCGTGGAAGGCGGCGTGGCGGAAATGCTCCTTGCTCTGCTGCAACTCGATGCGGATGCTCTCCAACTCGGCGATGTAGCGGTTCAGTTCTTCGACGTGGCGCTCGGCCTGCTCGGCACGCTCGCGTTCGGCCTGCTCGGCCTTGGCCGCCGTCGCCTTGATGTCTTCGACGTAGCGCGCGTAGGTGTAGTAGATGATGCAGACGACGGGGACGGTCAGGATGAGCGAGTAGAAGCCGACCGTGTCATCGACGCCGACGACCGCGCCGGAGACGACCGCGCCGCCGAAGTAAGTGACCGAAGACCAGAGGTAATGCTTCGTCCACGTCTGCCAGACCGGCTCGTCGGTCTTGAGCGCCAGCCCGATGGAGACGATAACGGTGTGGCCGATGTACTGCACGAGCGCCATCGTACAGACGGTCGTCAGCGCGAGGGAGAGCGGCTGGTGATGGAGGCTCGGCGGCTCGCCGAACATGAAGACGAGGACGCTGGCCGTGATGAAGGTGGCGCAGGCCATCGCCCCGGCGTTGAAGAGCACGGTGATGGGCTTCCTGCTGACGCGCATCCCGGCGCACGCCCCTTCGGTCGCCGCCAGAAGCACCGCCGCCTCGCCGCCGTAGAGCAGCAGCGTCAGGAAGACGAAGGCGTCCGTGACGGTGATGCTGCCACTGGCTCGCGGCAGGCGGATGACGAAGCGCGAGGTGACGCTGACGGTCAGCAGCGCGAGCAGGAGGAAGCGCAGGTCAAGACGGCCGATGGGGAGATGACGAATCGAGACGAGAAAGGCCACCGCTCCCGCCGCGATGACGAGTTGCATGTAGTACTTGGAGAACTGTTGTCTGCCCATAACTTTTTGAAGTTCTAGAGAGGGTGGCTCTTGGGCGCGACCGATATCTGGCGTCCAACCTTGTGAGGCGGCGCGCGGCGCGAACGTCTAAAGCGTAAATCTAAGTTGTCCGAAGTTACCGGGAGAGGGTTCGGTTTGATTACTGTTCAGTCGGCTGACGACTGAAGCTGCGGATGACTGTGAGGTTCGGGCTTCCCTTAAACCCTGGGGCCGGGTTTTATAGTAACACACTCGCGGCCTCAGCGTGACGAGAAAAACGCGCAGGCCGGGAAATATTTATAGCAAATCTTGTTCCGACACGCCGCCGCAATGAAGGTGGGGAATTTGGCGGGCTTTTCAGAGGTCACGGGGGCGCAGCAGTCAGGACATCAGCCTCCCGGTCACTCTGAGCTAAATCTTTCAGTCACTTTGAAGCGATTGGGGACGAAAAAGCCGTCGTCTGTGTGCCTGCTGTGCGTTGACGACGGCCGTTCCGGCGGACTGATTCGCCTTTAAGAAGAATTTTGGTGGAGCCGAGCGGGATCGAACCGCTGACCTCTTGAATGCCATTCAAGCGCTCTCCCAGCTGAGCTACGGCCCCTGTCAAATGACGCTTCGCGGTCAGAAACAGCGAAGAAAGAGAGTAGCTTAGCGGGCGAAAATTCGTCAAGCTGACAGCCCGCGCGTCCGCTCGCAGTCGCCCGGCTCTCTCCTACCTGCCCTTGAATTCCGGCTTGCGCTTTTCGAGGAAGGCGCTCACGCCCTCGTCCTTGTCCTCGCTTGAGAAGCAGAGGGCGAAGAGGTCTATCTCGCGGCGCAGCCCCTCGTCGAGCGTCGAGCGCGAGGCCGTCTTGAC
>DASZCR010000371.1:0-23345 GCA_035942915.1 Pyrinomonadaceae bacterium
GTGGCGGTGGCGGCGCGGGCGGCTCCGGCGGTGGTTCGGGCGGTTCGGGTGGCAGCTCCGGCGGCGGCTCTGGCGGTGGCAGCGGCACGGGTGGTTCGGGCGGCGGTGGCGGTGGTGGCGGCGGACGCTAAGTTGCTCCGCACACACGACAGCCGCGCGGGAGTCCTGTGACTCCTGTGCGCCGACGACCAATCTTCATCAGAGTAAAAAGTCTGCGGCGTTGAAGCTTCAACGCCGCAGACTTTTTTTGTCCCTCCGTTTCCCGAAACGCGAATCTACTTCTGACGCACGGCATCAGGCGGGATGCGTCGCGTGCTGCCGTCGGCGCTAATCCGGCGGCTCTCCGTGCGCGCGACGCGCTCGGCCTGCGCGAAGGCGCGGAGAAGATTTTCGCCCAACACCTTGCGCACGTCGCGCTCGCTGTATCCACGCTTCAACAACTCGTAGGTGAGGTTGGGCAGTTGCGCGATGTCGTGCATACCTTCGGGCAGAAAAGGCACGCCGTCGAAGTCCGAGCCGATGCCGACGTGGTCAATGCCTGCGACCTTGGCGACGTGGTCGAAGTGGTCTATCAAGACCGAGAGCGGCGTGACGGGCAGCGGGTTGGCGGCGTTCAGTTTGTTGGTCTCCTCTTCGAGGCGTTGCGGGTCGTTCTTGTAGCGTTCGTTCAGAGCTTCGTACTGCGGCCTGAGCCGTGCGCTGCGCGCCTCTGCGGCCGTGCGAACGCGCTCGTCGATGAAGGCCGGGTAGAAGTTAATCATCACGACGCCGCCGTTTCTGGCGATGCGACGCAGCAGTTCGTCCGGGATGTTGCGTCGATGATTGGCGAGAGCACGCGCAGACGAATGCGAGGCGATGACGGGCGCGGTCGAGATGTCCAACACGTCCGACATCGTCTTGTCGGAGACGTGCGAGATGTCAACGAGCATACCGAGGCGATTCATCTCGCGCACCACCTCGCGGCCGTACTCGGAGAGACCGTTGTGACGCGAGGCGTCGCAGCAGGCGTCCGCCCAGTCGTTCGTGTTGTTGTGCGTGAGCGTCATGTAGCGGATGCCGAGGCGATAGAAGTCGCGCAGCGCCGAGAGCGAGTTTTCGATGGCGTGGCCGCCCTCGATGCCCATCAGAGCGGCGACCTTGCCGGCGCGTTTAGCGCGGCGGATGTCTGCGACCGAACCCGCCATCACGAGTTGATTCGGATACTTCTCTGCGGCGCGATAGACCATGTCAATCATGTCCATCGCGCGGCGCGCAGAACCGCCCGCTGTGGCGTACTTGCGGTCAACGTAGACGGAGAAGAATTCGGCCGTCAGTCCGCCCTGCTTCATCCGCGCAAGGTCTGTGTGGTACTTGCCGACAGAGGACGTGCCGAGGTCGTAGTCGTCATCCGTCATCATCGAAGTGATGTCGTTGTGCGTGTCGACGACGATGGCCTTGCGGTGAATCTCAAGAGCGCGCTTCCACAGGCGCTCATCGCGAGGCTGTGAAGAAGACGATGGTGGCGGCTGTTGCGGCGCAGGCGGATTCTGTCGTGCAGCAGTGTTGGTATTGGCCGAGAGCGGAGCGACGAGGAGCGAGGCGAGGAGCAGGCAGGCGAACGCCGCGCGGCGCAGTTTTTCGTTCATAAGTTTTGGCTTTCCGGTTTGAAGTTCTCGAAAACGGGACATCCTTGAACGTCATCTTACAAGAAGACGCCCCCGGCCACGAAACGGCGCGGCGCAGGGAGGTTTCGGTGGCGTTCGTGGCGACGTGCGCCGACGGGCGGCTGCCCTTGCCGCGCCCGCCGGATTCTGATACACAGGACGCACTTCGGAACGAAAACAGCGTGGCTTTAGACGTTTACTTATTTTGTCTCTCGTTCGTCAGGAATTGAAGCACTCTTGCCTTGAGTTCGTAAGGAGGTCTTGAGAGGGATGTCCAGCAACTTAACGACCGAGCAGCGCACAGGGCCGCGCTATCTCGTCCAAATTCCCGTCCGCGCCGAGTGGGACGACCGTTCGGGCGAGCACATCGTCGCCGAAGGCGCGACGGAGAACGTCGGCCCTTCGGGCGCGCTCGTTCATCTGCCGCAGTTGCCGGACGTGGGCAGCCGCGTCCAACTCATCATCCTCGACGCGCAGGGCTTGCAGTTGGAAGCGGTCGCAGAGGTCTTGCGTCTCGAACGCAATCCGGCGCAACCGCTCGCCGCGTTGCAACTGATAGACGCGACAGACGAGTGGCGCGGTCTGGTCTGGGAGCCTGCCGCCCCGCGCGTGCGCGAGGCTCGTGGCGGTGACGACGATGACGACGAAGAGCTCGAACACTGAAGAGCGCGGTTTCGCGGAAGGTGTTTGCTTGAGAGGACGGCTGGAAAGGCGTGGCTAACGTGCGGAGCGAACAGAAGAGGGTGAAAGAGGTAGCGGCGACGGCGGCCGTCGCGGCGAGCGAAGCCGCTTGGCCGCAGACGCGCGCCATTCTGAGAATCATCTTCATCGCGCTTGCCGTCATCGCCGTGCTGTTTATTCTCTACGCGCTGACGGGCGTGCTGCTGCTCGTCGTCCTCTCGATATTTTTCGCGTACCTGATAGCGCCGCTCGTCGAGATGGTGCGTCGTCCTTTCAACGCGCGCGGGCGCAAGCGCAAGCTACCGCGCGCCGCAGCCATCGGCGTCGTCTACTTCCTTCTCTTCGGCACGCTGTTTACGACCATCTACCTGCTCATGCCGCGCATCGGCGCGCAGATGGCCGAGTTCACCAGAAACGCGCCCGACTATCTGACCAATGCGCGCACACGCGCGCAACGGCTCGACGACTTCTACGA
The DNA here is from genome assembly GCA_035942915.1 of Pyrinomonadaceae bacterium. Taxonomy (GTDB): domain Bacteria; phylum Acidobacteriota; class Blastocatellia; order Pyrinomonadales; family Pyrinomonadaceae; genus DASZCR01. The sequence goes on from DASZCR010000371.1 coordinate 2,800, forward strand.
CCGTCTGCGTCTGCCGCCGAGCATCCGGCGCACGGCCAACGATGCCGTCAACGGCGCGCTCACCTCCGCCAGAACTTATCTCATCGGCGACGAGGGCGGCGAAGGCGGCGAGGGCGTCAAGAGCGCGCTCGTTGTGCTCGGCTACTTGCCCTGGCTTATCCTCGTTCCCATCCTCGCCTTCTTTCTGCTCAAGGATGCCGACAGCTTTCGCCGCTCGGCCTTGCAACTGCTGCCGCAGGGGCGTCTCAGGTGGCGCGGCGACGAGTTCTTTCAGGACGTTAACTCGACGCTCGCCGCCTACATCCGCGCGCAACTCATCGCCTGCCTGCTCATCGGCACGGTCTGCACGGTCGGCTTCTATCTCATCGGCGTGCGTTATGCGCTTGTGCTGGGATTGATTGCCGGGATGCTGGAATTTATCCCGCTCGTGGGGCCGCTCGTCGTCGCACTCATCGCCGTCTCGGTAGCGAGTTTCTATTCGCTCAATCAGGTGATTGCCGTCCTCTTCTTCCTCGGCGTCCTGCGCATCATCCACGACTACGTGACCTATCCGCGCATCATCGGTTCAGGTATTCATCTCCACCCGCTGGCCGTCATTCTCGCCATCCTGTCGGGTCACGAGTTGGCCGGAATAGCGGGCATCTTCCTCGCCATCCCGGCCATCGCCGTCCTGACCGTCACCTACCGCCACTGGCTCGAACATCGCGGCAGCAGCGGCCTCGTCGCAGACCTTCTCAAGCCTGCCGAACAGGCCATCACCGCGCCGCCCTCCGGCGGCGACTCCGCCCCCGCGCCCGTCCCCGTCCAGCAGCAACCGACGCCTAGCGATGCCTAGAGTTGTCGAGCGATTTCTAAAACAGTCTGCGGTTTCCTAGACAGTCTGTCTGGCTTGCTCCATCAGTTCGACGAAGCGCCGGAAGTGGTGTGCGGCGTCGTGTGGGCCGGGGGCGGCCTCCGGGTGGTATTGAACGGAGATGACTGGAAGTTGTGTGTGGCGCATGCCTTCGACGCACGCGTCGTTGAGGTTGATGTGTGTGACTTCGACTTCGGGCGGGAGACTCTCTGCGCGGACGGCGAAGCCGTGATTGTGTGAAGTGATTTCGACGCGTCCGGTCACACGGTCTTTGACGGGTTGATTGCCGCCGCGATGGCCGAAGCGCAGTTTGTAGGTCTCGCCGCCGAAGGCACGCCCCAGAAGTTGATGACCGAAGCAGATGCCGAACGTCGGCACGCCCGCTGCGACGACGCGACGTATCTGCTCGACGACCGTCGTCATCGCGGCCGGGTCGCCCGGCCCGTTCGAGAGATAGATGCCGTCAGGTCTGAGCGCGAGCACTTCCTGCGCGGGCGTCGCAGCCGGGACGACCGTGACGCGGCAACCGAGTTGCGCCAGTTCGTTGAGAGAATTTCTCTTGACGCCGAAGTCGTAGCAGACGACGTGGAAGCGTTCTTCGCCGACAGCCTCGACCGTGTACGGCCGCGCCGTCGTGACGACGCTCGCCAGTTCCCTGTTCTCCATCGGCGCCGAGTTGAGCGCCTTTTCGAGAACGCTACGCTCATCCAAATCGATGCTCGACAGGCAGGCGCGCATCGCCCCGCGCTCGCGTATGTGCCGGACGAGAGCGCGCGTGTCAACGCGGTCGATGGCGACGACGTTGTGCCGTTTGAGATAAGCATCGAGCGATTCCTGCGCGCGCCAGTTCGAGGTCGTGCGGCTCGCCTCCCTGACGACGAAGCCCTCGACCCAGGGGCGCGCAGACTCTTCGTCCTCTCCGTTGACGCCGTAATTGCCGATGAGCGGATAGGTCATGCAGACTATCTGTCCCGCGTAGGAAGGGTCTGTCAGAACCTCCTGATAGCCGGACATCGAAGTATTGAAGACCATCTCGCCGCACGCTTCGCCAATCGCGCCCCACGCGCGACCGCGAAACGCGCGTCCGTCTTCGAGCACGAGGATGGCCGGTTTCGTTTCTCTGTTCATTCGTCCTCTGTCGCTTCCCCTCTCTTTTGCCTCAAGCCTGTGAGCGGAGGAATTGCTGCGCCTCGTTGAGCCAGCGTTTCTCTGTGCGGTACTTGTAAGCGGGCGCGGTCTTGACGGCCTCGATGCAGGCTTGCATCCGTTCGACGGCCTCGCGCCTGAGTCCCATGCCGAAGAGCGCGCACCCCATCAGATAGAGTCCTTCGGGGTCGCTCTGCCGCTGTGCGAGGAAGCGTTCGAGCGCGTCGCGCGCATCGGCGAACTGCCCCGCGTGGACGTATGTCGCGCCGACCTCGCGCCAGATTTCATGTTGCGCGTGCGTCTCGTCGCGCGCCACGACTTCGCTGTAATGCGTAATGGCATCGGCGAGACGACCTTCGGCGCGTGCGATGCGACCGAGTTGAAAGTGCGCGTCAACCTCTTCCGGGTCGATGGCGACGGCGCGCTCGAAGCAGGCGCGTGCTTCGGGCAGTTCTCTGCGTTGGAGATGAATGAGGCCGAGGTTGTAATGCGCCGAAGCGTCGGCCGGGTTGAGCGTCGCGGCTTCGAGGTTCTGTTTGAAGGAGGCGCGTGCGCGTTGCGCGCGTGTCGCCTCGCCGAGATAGCCGCGCAGCAGGACGAAGATGAGCAGCAGCAGGAACGGTAAGCCGAGCAACGCTCCGAAGACGAGCAGCAGCAGCGGCGTCGCCAGAAACATCACGACCGTACTGATGACGACGACGACGGCCGACAACCACCATGCGAGCCGGAACACTTCGCGCACGGCCGCAACTGCCCACAGGCTGAAGAGCGTGAACGGGTGCATCAACAACAGCAACAGGAAGCGCGGCGCGGAGGCGAGGATGAGGCGCATCTGCTCGTCAGTGTAGGAGCCGGTCGCGGCCTCACCGACGCCTCCCTGCACGGCGCGCAAAGCCTCGCGCGTCGCCGCCTCGAAGCCGCTCATCTTCGAGATGAGCGCCAGCGGCAAGGCCAGCAGACCGGCCGCCGCGAGCGCGTAGAAGACGGTCGAGGCCGTCGCCGCGTACTCCTGACGGATGACGAGGCCGACGCTGGCGCGGCGGTCGAAGAGGTTGGCGAGGAGAATGGCGACGGGGACGAAGACGAGGCCGACGAAGAGCGCCTGCCCGGCCGATGCGACCAGCACGCCGAGGATGACGAGCAGCCCGCGCGCTCCTCTCATCGCGGCCGAGATTTCCGTCCAGTTTGTCAGGAAGTTGTGCGCGGCGAGTGCGAGCAGCGCGAGCAGCGCCGACTTGGCGAGCGGGGCGCGGTCGCGCACCTCGGCCATCCCGCGCGTGGGCGCGTAGAACATCAACAGCAGAGGGCGCAGCCAGTCGGACATACAAAAGGCAGTAATTCAGAAGCCGGTCGGGAGCAAACCGCTTTCTCGTCTCAACTGACGACCGATGTCAGATAACTACTGACTACTTCTCTTAGTCTTCGTCGTCAATCGCGCGCACGCCGGGCGGCGGCGACGGGCGGCGCGGGATGTCCGGGTATTCGGTTTCGTGGCGGATGATGCTGGCCTCCGTCAGAGGCCAGTAGCGGAAGAGCGCCTTGCCGTAGATGTACTTTTCGGGAACCAGCCCCCATTCGCGCGAGTCGCTCGAATTGTCGCGGTTGTCGCCCATCACGAAATAGTAGTGCGCCTTCACGTATGTCGCCGAGAGATTGCCTTGCGTGACGTTGCGTTGCGGGTCGAGGTAGGGCTCTTCGAGTTCCCGTTTGTTGATAAGGATGCGCCCCTCACGCATCTCGACGGTTTCGCCCGGCAGCCCGATGACGCGCTTGATGTAGCTCTTTTCCGGGTCGTTCGGAAACCAGAAGACGACGATGTCGCCCCGGTCGAGTTTCGGCAGCCCGTAGTAAATCAGCTTGTTGACGAAGATGCGCTCGCCGTCGTGCAGGCGCGGCAGCATCGAAGTGCCTTCGACCTTGACGGGTTGGACAACGAAGACGACGACGAGCGCCGCTATCATCAGGGCGATGGCGAGGTCGCGCACGAGCAGACGCGCCTCGGCCCAGAAATGGCTGCGCGACTCGGCGTCGAGCCTGCGGACTTCGATGTCGCGGTCGTCTTCGGCCGCCACTGAGCCGAAGGCGTGAACGCCCTTCTCTTTGAGCTTGAACATAGTTGACTTTACTCTCCGGCGTATTCGGCCGTCTTGCGACCGACACGCCTCGACGTCGAGGTTAGCCGTGCGCTGCGCGCTTTGTCAACGCGCGCGCCGAAACGCCCCGCGCGGCACGCCCGAAAAGCTTGACAGCGCCGTTTCGGCGTCACTATTATCGACTCGTAAACTATTGCCACTCTTAGACGTTACACTCCCTCCCGAAGAGCGGCACGAGGCGCGGAAAGGAAGGCACAAAGAGCCGTGATTAAACTCGACATCGTCAACCGCGTGGCCGAGCGGACGGGTGTCCCGAAGATGAAGGCCGAGCAGGCCGTCGATGCGCTCTTTCACTCGATGAAGGAGGCGCTCTCGCGCGGCGAGCGGATAGAGTTGCGCGGCTTCGGCGTCTTCGTCGTCAAGCCGCGCAAGCGCGGCGTCGGGCGCAACCCGCGCACGGGCGAGGAGGTCGCCATCCCTTCCGGCAAGACCATCCGCTTCAAGCCCGGCAAAGAACTACAGGCGCACGGCTTCGAGGCCGAAGACGGCGACCACGACCACGAACACGAGCACGACACCGACGAGCCGAACGCTTCCGGCGAAGGCTCAACTACAGACACGACGCGCACACCCGACGGCGGGTTTTAAGTTCAGTGATAAGTGATAGGTGATGGGTGATAGGAGAAAACCTGTCTTCTCCTATCACCCATCACCTATCACCTATCACTTTTTTTATGTCTGAGACAGTCCAGACCGCACCGCCTCTAGTTACGGGCAAGGCGACGCACGAGCGCAGGCGTCGTGTGGCGGCGCGCCCGACCGCGCGCGAATGGGTGCGTCATGCCGCGTTCCTGTTGCTGACGGCGCTGACGGCGACGTGGGCGGGCTTGATGCTCTCCGTCCCAGCCGATGCGTTGGTCGAGCCGGAGATAGCCGCGCCCGCAACTGTCTCCGACTACGTCTCGTTCATCTTTGTCTACTACGCGCAGGCGCTCTCGGCCTATCACGCTTACGCGCTGGCGCACCCGCAGGTCATCTGGCAGGGCGCGACCTTCGCCTGCGCGCTCCTCTCGATTCTGCTCGCGCACGAGGCAGGCCACTACGTCGCCTGCCGGCTCTACGGAGTTGACGCGACGCTTCCCTTCTTCCTGCCCGCGCCGCCCCTTTTTCTCGCAGGCACGTTCGGCGCGTTCATCAAAATCAAGTCGCCGATTCCGTCGCGGCGCGCGCTCTTCGATATCGGCGTCGCGGGGCCGCTGGCGGGCTTTGTCGTCATCATCCCGGTCGCCGTTGCCGCGCTGCTGACGGCCGAACCGAATACTGCGCCGCTTCCGGCCGAAGGCGTCATCGTCTTCAACGACCCGCTGCTGCTGCGACTGCTGGCGAAAGTGCTGGCGGTCGAAGACCTGAGCGGTATCGCGCCGAACCCCTTCTACTTCGCGGCGTGGATTGGGCTGCTGGTGACGAGTCTGAACCTGCTGCCCGTCGGGCAACTCGACGGCGGACACGCCGTCTACTCACTCTTCGGCGCGCGCCTGCACAGGCTCGTCGGTATCGCCGCCTTCACGATGATGGTGGTGCTTGCGCCCCTCGGTTGGTTGTGGCACGGCGCTCCGAGCGGTGTCGTCTACGTGCTGCTGCTGGCCGTCATGCTGCGCATGCGTCACCCGGAGGCGGAAGACGAAAGCGACCGTCTGGGGCGTGGTCGCCTCGCGGTCGCCGTGCTGACGCTCGTCGTCTTCCTGCTCTCGTTTCAGCCCTTCCCCGTCACGCTCATCTAAATCCCATCGCAAAACTTTGCGCCTCCCGCGTGAACATTTAATCTCACGCGGGAGGCGCAAAGGAGGCAGTTTGTCAGTTGTCGGCTAACGGCGCTCGGCCGGAAGGGTCTTCTCGATGACTCGGACGCTCCCGTCGGCGTGTGTGACGCGGATGCGTACCTCTTTGCGTCGTTCGATGCGAGGCGGCAGCGGCGGCGCTTCCACGTCCGGCAGGGGCGTGATGGCGAACTCGCTGGCCGTCGGGCAGGAGTACTGTCTGGGCGGCGGTGGTACATCTTCGACGGCCGTCCTGAAGAAGACGGCGTTGGTAGTGCCGCATTTATCCTTGCGCGTGGTGCGCTCGGTGGCGCGGCCGAGGAGCATCGCGGCAGTAACGCCGATGGCGAAAGCGAGGACGGCGACCAACAGGTGCAGGACTAAACGTCGCATGGTCAGTATGTTTCCTCTCGAATGAGACTGGCTTGCATCTCCAATGATGCCGCGTAAATGTTTCGGGTTGACTACGACGGTGTAAAGCTCTTGTAAAAATCGCGGCGCATGTCCTTGCGCCGAACTTAGGCCGTCGCGGCCGCAGGCAGTAAGCCCTTAATCTCGCGCACGATGCGTTGCGCGTCCTGCTGGTCGCGCAGCGCAATCATAAAGAACTTGTAGCCCTGCTGGAAGCAGACCACTCCGTTGCCGAAGAGCCAGATGGCTTCGAGGACGGGGTTGCCGCCAAGCAGCCAACTGACGGGTGCGCCGACGATGGGGCCGGGCTGGAAAATCTGCGCGCAGATGGCCGCGCCCGCCGCAAAACTGAACGCGCCGAGCAGCGGTGCGCCGACGTAGCGCACAATCTTGCGCTCGAACTCGACGCGCTGGCGCTCGGCCTCTGTCAGTTCGCCTTCGGCGATTAACGCTTCGCGTCGTTGCAGGTAGTTGTCAAAGGCCGTCCCGGCGCGTCTGAGCGCCCAGACGGGAAGCGCCGAGTGTGTGAACCAGTGCGGATGCGCGCCGAGGAAGATGGCGTCGAAGCCGGGAAAAGCTGCGCCGAGGCGGATGCCGCCCGCCAGAGAGAGCGAGACCATGATGGCGCGTTTCGGATTTTCGCGTGCCCAGTCGAGCGCGCGAAAGAGGCCGACGGTGGTGGCCGAAGTCAGGCGCGTCGCACGCGCGCCCACGTCGTAGAGGTTCGATGCGCGGTCGTAGTAACGCTTTGCGCCGTCGAAGACTTCGCCGGCTTTATCCGTCGCGCTACGGCCTGCGGTGCGGAAAGTCTCGCCCGCTCCGCGTGCTGCGCGTGCGGCCTGCTCGGCGGCACGACGCGCCTGCTCGCGCATCTCCTGCGTGCGTTCGCGCACTTCGTCGGCGTGCTCGCGCAGGTCGAAGTTCTCGCCGAGACGTTCGGCCTCCGTGCGCGCGCGTTCGGACGCTTCGGAGACCTTCTCCGCGCCGCGACGTGCTGCGTCGCCCGCCACGCGTGCGCCCTCTTCGACGCGCTCCCTAATGTTGTACTTCTCGTCGAGTTCGCGCGCCTTGCGCCGCGCGGCCTCGCGCCACTCGTCGAGCCGGTCTCGGTAATCTGCCATCTCGTCGCCTTTCGCTTCGCTTCTAGTGCCGGGTGATGTTGTAGGGGAACTTGAGTCCCCCAGAGTCGCCCGTGATTTTAGCGCGTTCGTCGCCTGTTTGTGATACGCCGTGAGCGGCCGCGCGGTTCGGCGCGGCTTCCGTCTGAGGATGGGCGACGCGGTCGCGCCCGCGCCGCTTGGCTTCGTAGAGCGCGGCGTCGGAGGCGGCGAAGAGGTCGCGCCCCGTAGCGGCGTGAGAAGGATATTCGGCGATGCCGAAGGAGGCCGAGATGCGCCCGACGCCGGGCACCTGCAGGGCGCGCACGCGCTCTCTCAGACGCTCGGCCACTTCAAGGCCGCGCGCGAGGTCTGTTTCGGGAAGGATGACGGCCAACTCGTCGCCGCCGATGCGCGCGCTCGTGTCGATGCCGCGCGTCCCGGCCTGAAGCGCGTTGGCAAGCGCGCGGATGGCTTCGTCTCCGGTGTCGTGGCCGTAGGTATCGTTGACCGCCTTGAAGTTGTCGAGGTCAATGAGCAACAGGCAGAAGCGGTGCTTGTAACGCTCCGAGCGCGAAACCTCCTTCTCCAACTGACGCTCGAAGCGACGGCGATTAGCAAGCCCCGTGAGATGGTCTGTGAAGGCCGCTTCCTCGCAACTGTCGAGATAGTTTTTGAATTCGAGCAAGGTGCGCGCGCGTGCGCGCAGGAGGTCGAGGTCGGTCGGGTCTGTGATGTATCCGAGCGCGCCCACTTCCGAGCCGAGACGAATGTCTCTGGCCTCGCCGCGCGCGGCCGACTGGATGATGACCGGGATGAACTTCGTCTGCGGGTTCGAGCGGATGCGACGCACCATCTCATAGCCGTCCATGCGCGGCATCATCACGTCTGTGATGATAAGGTCGGGCGGCGCCGACTCGGTTGCGGCGAGTCCCTCCGCGCCGTCGGCGGCCGTCTGCACCTGATAGCCTTCTATTTCGAGCGCGAAGGCGAGGAGTTGACGCTTATCGGGTTCGTCGTCGACGACAAGGACGTTGAATTTCGTGCTCATAAAATTTCAGCCGCGCGGCGGCGGCAGCCACAGTCACCTCTCGATTTGGCAGCGAAACAGGTCTTGCACAGCGTCGGTCTTCGTGTTAGAGTGCGTCGCCAACAAGGATGGTTTCACAGGATGCGTTCGTTTGAAAGCTTGCTTTCGTCCTCATCGAACGCAGACCCAAAATAAATTGTCACTATATCGAGACCCTCGTAGCTGCGTTAAGCGGCGTCCGCGCACGCGTCCGTTCTTATCCGAACACAGGTCTGGCGTCCACCTCACAAGACCCACTCTGCGCGCGCACACACCGCCACGTTCGTTAAAGTTCCCGTAGGTCATCATCAATCCGACAACCGAGGTACGTCCCCCAAAATGCCACACCGACGCGCTTGCGACATGACGGTAGCAGACCGCGCAGAGCTTCTCCGCCGCTCCGAAATCGGCGGCTGGCTCGGCGAGGAGATGCTCATGCAACTGGCCGCCGCTTCGACGGTCGCCGACTTTCGCCGACGCCGCTTCATCTACCGGCGCGGCGAGAGCGCCGATGCGCTCTACATCATCGCGCGCGGACGCGTCAAGCTCTGTTCGGTCGAAGAGGCGACGGGGCGCGAGGCCGTGATTGACATCGTCGGCCCCGGCTCACTCTTCGGCGAATCGTCTCTCTACGCGGCGACGGGCGAACGCGAGAAGTGCGCCGTCGCTTACGAGAACGTGCGCCTGCTGCGGATTCCTGTGGGGGAATTTCAAGGGGGGATGGCGGCGAACCGCGAGCTTTATGATTACACCTTCCGCCTCGTCGGTCAACGCCTTGCGCGCGCCGAGCGCCGCGTCGCCGACTTCGCCTTAGACGCCATCCCGGCGCGCCTCGACAAATTGCTCGTCGAACTCTCCCAACGCTACGGGCGCAGAAGCCCCGAAGGCGTCCTCATCGACCTCGCCCTCCCGCACCGCGAAATCGCCTCCATCGTCGGCTCGACGCGCGAGAGCGTCACCGTCCGCTTGAACGCCATGCGCCGCGCCGGTATCATCGACTTCGTTGACCGCAAAATCCTGATTAAGACCCCGGCCGCCACAGCCGCCGCGTGATGATGAGTGATAAGTGATAAGTGATAAGTGATAGGTGATGGGTGATAAGAGAAAGCCTGTTTCTTATCCTCTCACCCATCACCTATCACCTATCACCGAAGAGCTATGAAGTGCCCGAACTGCGGAAAGCCTGTCGAGTGGAAAGATAACCCTTTTCGTCCCTTCTGCTCCGAGCGTTGTAAGCTGATTGACTTCGGCGCGTGGGCTAACGAGGAATACACAGTGCCCTCGGATGAGCCACCGCCCGCGCTCGACGAGACGGGCAACATCCAGCCGAACGAGCGCACACCTCATTCCTCCGACTCCTGACAAATTCGCGTGACCCGTCTGCCCGACTTGCGGCGTGCTTCCCGCGCCTTGCACTCGGTCGTCGCCGGTCGTGTAAAATGGAGACCTCTCATCCGAAGGAGTTTCGATACAGATGCCTTTCTTGGAGTTCAACGAAAGTCCGCGTCCGCGACGCGCGCAGGCGACCACCGCCGCGCTCGCCGTCGCGCTCGTCTGTCTGCTCGTCTGCTCCGCCTGCGGGGGCGGCCCGAAGTACGCCGTCGCGCGCGAGCACGGCTGGACGACGCTCGACGGACGGCGCGCGAAGTTGGCCGACTATCGCGGTCAAGTCGTCGTCCTCGACCTCTACGCCACCTACTGCCCGCCGTGTCTCGAAGAGATTCCGCACCTCATTGCCATTCAGCGCCGCTTCGGCTCGCAGGGCTTGCACGTCATCGGCCTCAACGCGGGCGGCGAGGAAGACCAGAAGAAAGTGCCTGAGTACATTCAGCGGCTCGGCATCCAGTATCAACTCGGCAACCCGGACGACGGACTCGTCGAGACGCTCTCCGGTCAGGACACAGCCATCCCCAAGACCTTCGTCTACGACCGCCAAGGTCGCCTCGTCAAACGCTTCACGGGCTACGACGAAGAGGTCAAAGCCGGACTCGAAGCCGCCGTCCAGAAGGCGCTCGAAAGCCGCGCCGACTGACCCGGCAGGCTCCCGCCCTCCCGTTCGTTTGACGCTGAAGCCCCGGCAGGAGTATTACAACAGACACCAAGAATCTTTCAGCCAGAACGACCGAGGGGGTTTCGCAAGGTGAGAAGAGCCAAGATACTCGCCACACTCGGCCCGGCTTCGCGCGAGCCTAGTGTGCTCGAAGCGTTGCTTGCGGCCGGCGCGAATGCCGTGCGTATTAACATGTCGCACGGCGAGCAGGAGGAGCACGCCGAAACGATTCGCCGCGCGCGTGCCGCCGCCGAACGGATGCGACGCCCGCTCTCCATCCTCGTCGACCTCTCCGGGCCGAAGATAAGAACCGGCGTCCTCAAAGGCGGTCAGCCCGTCCAACTCGAACCGAACGCGCTGTTCACCATCACGACGCGTTCGGTTGTCGGAGACGCGCGCGAAGTCTCGACCAACTACGCAGGCATGGCGCGCGACGTGCGACCGGGCACGCGCGTCCTGCTCGACGATGGGGCTATCGAGCTTTCGGTCGAGCGCACGACGGAGACGGACGTTATCTGCCGCGTCGTCAACGGCGGCACGCTCTCCGAACGCAAGGGCATCAACCTGCCCGGCGTCGTCCTGCCCATCCCTTCACTCACGGACAAAGACCGGCGCGACCTTCAGTGGGCGGTCAAGCAGAGCGTCGATTACATCGCGCTCTCGTTCGTGCGCCGTGCGGAGGACTGCCATGAGGCCAAGTCTCTGATTGCTGCGGCGGGCGGGCGTCAACCGCTTGTCGCCAAGATTGAGAAGGCCGAAGCGATTACGAATCTGACAGACATCATCGCGGCAGCCGACGGCGTGATGGTCGCGCGCGGCGACCTCGGCGTCGAGACGAGCGTCGAAATCGTCCCCGTCTATCAAAAGCGCATCATCGAGGAGGCCAACCGCAAGGGCAAGTTCGTCATCACGGCGACGCAGATGCTTCAATCGATGATTGCCGAGCCGCGACCGACGCGCGCAGAGGCTTCGGATGTGGCGAACGCCGTGTGGGACGGCTCGGACGCCGTGATGCTCTCGGCCGAGACGGCGACGGGCGCGTACCCGGTCGTGACGGTGGCGACGATGGCTCGCATCATCGAGTCGGCCGAAACCGGCAAGAAGACCGGCTCGAACGACATTGCGAAGTGGGCGGGCAAACAGTCGGGTCGCATCAGCCGCGCGTTGTGCGAGGCGGCGGCCTTCGCGGCCGAGGAGTTGGGCACGAAGACGACAGCCGTCTTCACACAGTCAGGACTGATGGCGCGACGCCTCTCTGCACTCAGGCCGGAGCAGCACATCGTCGCTCTCACGCCGAGCCGCGAAGTGCAGAACGAGTTGGCGATAATCTGGGGCGTCGAGGCGCTCGTCCATCCGCACTGCGAGAGCACGGAAGAGATTATGCGCGTCGGCGAGCGGACGCTGCTTGAGGCGGGCGCTGTGCAGCAGGGCGAGACGCTCATCGTCATGGCGGGCAGACTTTCGGGGATGAAGTTGTCGAGTTCGGTCGCCGTCTACACGGTCGGCGAGGAAGTGCCGAGACAGGAATAAGGTCACTCTGCGCGTGCGACCGACACAGAGGCGGGCGAAGGATTGAAGCTGACGGGCTGGCAAATCTCTCTTGGCTCGCTGGCAGAGTTAGTCGCCCCACTGTCTTTCGCGCTCGCCGTGCTGCTCTCGGCGTGGGTGCTCTATGACGCGCGCCGCCGCGCGCTGAAGTTCCCGGCAGTCCTCGCATGGACGCTCACGACACTTCTTTTCACGCCCGTCGTCTTTCCCCTCTACCTCGTCTCGCTCCTCTATGGCCGCACACGTCCGGCGACCGACACTCCTTCGTCCGAGACTCCGCCCGACGCGACTGTTGACGCCGAAGCGAGCGTCGCAGGCTCGGAGAGACGGCGTGGGTTCGCGCTCTCAAGGTTCGCGCTGCCGCTTCTCTACGTGTCTGCGCTGCTCTCTCCGGGCGCGCTCTATTTTTACTTCGATTACAGAAGCGCCGACGCGCATCTTGCGCGCGCCGAGCAGGCCAAGTTGCGCAACCGGCGCACGCAGGCCATCCACGAATATCGCGCCGCCCTCTCGCTCGAAGACGACGCGCACACACGTAAACTCCTCGGCCTCGAACTAGCACATGAGGGACGCGCCCAGGAGGCGCTCGTCGAGTTCCTCGCCGCCGAACGCGCGGGCGAGCCAGACGACCTGCTCACCTTCCGCATCGCTTCCGCGCTCGACGCGCTCGGCCGCGCGAACGAGGCCGTCGCCGCCTATCAGAGATTCCTCTCGACCAGCGCCTGCGCCTCGTCCGTCGCGCCCGATGACAACTGCGAGACGGCGCGCCTGCGCCTCGAACAATTGCAGGGCGCGCCGCAGAACCCTTGAAGCCTTCGCGGCCGCGCATCGAAAGCAGAAAGGGCGGAGGATGATAAGTCCTCCGCCCTTTCTGCTTCGATTGCTGAGAGTCGATTATTCGACGCCGACCATCTCGCCGACCGTCTGCGTCTGCGTCGTCACCTCGGCCGCCTGCGGCTGCTGCGTCGGTGACTGCTGCTCGGTCTGCTCGAAGGGGCGTTGCGGGTTGCGCCAGTTGTCGAGGATAGCGACCTTGTGCGAGCAGGCGACGGTGCAGAGCGGCGCGCAGGGCTTCTCGGCGCTGTACTCGCGCTCGAAATCTTCCATCGTGTAGTCGGCCAGAGGGATGCCGGGGAAGCCGCGCTGCTGCGAGCAGTAATGCACGAGGCCGTCTTCGCAGATGTAGAGGTAGCGCGCGCCCGCGCGGCAGCGCCACTCGTTCGGACGCCCGGCCGCCAGATTATCCTGAAACCAGCCGAGCCGCGCATACTCCTGCTTAGCCAGTTGCTTCATCTCCTGATAGACGCGCTGCTCCCTCTCCGCGAGCGGCTTGAGCGTGCCGTGACCGTCGTGGATGACGCCGACCGTCGTTGAGAATCCCAACTCGACGGCGCGCCGGCCGATGCGGACGGCGTCCTCCGGATTCTTGATGCCGCCGCCGATGACGGAGTTGATGTTGATGTGAAAGTCGGCGTGTTCGGCGAGCCAGACGAGCCGCTTGTCCAGCAGACGCAGAGACTTCTTCGAGACCTCGTCAGGCTCAACGTTGTCAATGCTGATTTGCAGGTATTCGAGTCCCGCTTCGTTGAAACGCCGAATCTTTTCCGGCGTCAGGTAGAAACCGTTGGTGATAAGCCCGGCAATCATCCCTCGACGACGGATGTGCGCGACTATCTCGTAAATCTCCGGGTGCATCATCGGCTCGCCGCCCGAAATGGTGATGACGGACGTGCCGAGGTCTGCGAGTTTGTCGAGCCGCCGCAGCATCTCTTCGGTCGGGACAGGGTCGGAGTAGTTGTCGTACTCGTTGCAGTAGGCGCAGGCGAGGTTGCAGCGGCGCATCGGGATGATGTGCGCGAGCACTGGATGACGCGACGACAGGAGTCCGCGCGAGATGAAACGCGCCTCGCGCATCTTCAGCCTGAGGAATGTGCTTCTCTTCATCTAGTCTGTATTAGGTTGAGCCGTCGCCGAAGAGAGTGGAAACGCTTTTGTGCGCGACGCCTCTGTCTGCTAACCCTCGGAGTCTACACGGACAACGGAGAACATACAAAAGAAGCGCGTGCGAACGCAAGCGTCGGTCGCTCAGTAAGGCGCGCCGTGTGTGCCGCCCTGCCCGAACATGGCGAAGGGCTTCGGAACTCTCCGTGCCGAAGCCCTTCACACCGAATCCGAGATTATCTGCCGCGCTTCTCTCTTTCGGCGGCCTTAGCCCTTGACGACCTTCGCGCCGCCGATGTCGAGTTTGAAGACGCTGGAATCGACGCGCGCGTTCTTCTGCACGTTGGTCAGGCGCACGGTCGTCGCGTCGTTGTTGCGCTCGACGACGCGCGTCTGCACGGGCATGCCGCTGTCGTCAACCCAGACCTCTGCGAACTGATAGCCCGCGCCGCCCTTCGGCGTCAGTTTCAACTGCGTCACGTGCAGGTTGCCGTAGAGGATGCCTTCGCCGACGAACTCGACGATGAAGTTGTTGCGCAACTGCGCGCCCGAAGCGTTGAGGCCGAAGCCGAGAACGCTGCTCACCTTATTGCTGCCCTTGCCGGAATTGGCGCTGCCTTTGTAGGCCACGTTCTGACGGGGCTTGAGCAGAGTGTACTGACCGTTTTCGACCGCGAGGGTTTCGCGCGCCGGACGCGTCCAATCGACTCTGAGCGAGACGTTGCGACCGGAGCCGGGCACGTACTGCACCTCGCCGTCGTACCGCTCGTACTGCTTAATCTGCGCGTTGTACTTCTGCATGGTGATACCGGCGCGGAGGCTGCGCAGGTCGCGCCGGTTGCGCTCCATGCGGTTGAGAATCGAACTGACCAAACCTGCGCTCTGCGCGTTGGCGGTGGTGCTGCGAGAGGGGACGACCACCGGCGCGGCTAAGAGGAGCGCCATCACGAGGCCAAGCGTTATCAACTTCTTCATACCAACTCCTTTGGGAAACTGTTCGGGAGACTCCTGCCCGGTCTCGAAAACCGTGCGATTATAAATAACGATTACTCGATGTCAACCTCGAAGGCCACCGTCCGGCCGCCTTCGCCCGTCACCGCCCGCCAGCGCAGCACGCGCGCGTCCTCCCTGCCTGATGCAATTCGCACGCCGCGCTCAACTGCCTGCTGGTCGGGATTAGGCCCCAGAATGTCGGGGCTGATGAGCAGCTTAATCGCTCCAACTGAAGGATTTTGATGCCTGATGAGGCTGCCCGGTTGGCTCGTCTCGAACCAGCTTTTGGGCGTCAGGAAGATGAAAGCGAGGATGAGCGCGCAGAGCACGTCGTACTGCCACGTGTTGCGGCCGTAAGACCAGAAAACGACCTTCTTGAAGACTCGTCCGACGGGGGAAATCATAAAAATAGAATGTTTCGACGCCAGAAAATATTACGAGGAGGGCGGGGGGTTTCGGATTGCAAACGAGGGATAATAATTTTGCAATCTCGGCCGCTTCCGGCGACGAGGTCGGGCTGTATTATATCTGCACGCGAGTCGTCGGCGCAACAATTTGTCCGTCGCGCATCTGTACGATGCGGCGACACATGGCGGCGGCCTCCGGGTTGTGTGTAATCATCACGATGGTCTGGTTGAGGCGGTAGTTCATCTCCTGAAACATGTTGAGGACGATGGCCGAGTTCTCGGTGTCGAGATTGCCGGTCGGCTCGTCTGCGAGGACGATGGCCGGGTTGGTGACGAGAGCGCGCGCGAGCGCGACCCTCTGCTGCTCGCCGCCGGAGAGTTCGAGCGGCTTGTGATGCATCTTGTCCTCAAGTTGAAGCAGACGCAGGATTTCCCGCCGCCTTTCGGGGTCGTCCTTTTTCCCGTTACCCGCACCGGCGTGGATGCGCTCGGCAAGCCGCAGATTCCCTTCGGCCGTGAGCGTCGGAAACAGGTTGAAACGCTGGAAGACGAAGCCTATCTTGCGTCGGCGGATGTCCGTCCGGCGTGCGTCCGAGACGCTCGTCATGTCCTCGTCGTCAATCTGGATGCGGCCGGAAGTGGGCGTCAGCAGACCGCCGAGCAGGTGCAACAGCGTTGACTTTCCGCACCCGGAAGGCCCCATGATGGCGAGAAATTCGCCCTCCTCCACGTCGAGCGAGACGCCGCGCAAGGCAGGCACATCGACGCTCCCGATGCGGTAGACTTTCTCCAGATTTTCGGCTTTGAGAATCGTTCTCATAAGTCATCAAGTGATGGGTGATAGGCGATAAGTGATAGGATAAAACCTGTCTTCATCTTATCACCCATCACCTCTCACCTATCACGCTCTTCTCATCACCTCTCACTCGTAAGAGAGGGCGCTGACGGGGTCGAGGTTGGCGGCACGGATGGCCGGGTAGAGGGCGCCGAGCACGCCGCCGCCGAGGCCAATCAGCGCCGCCGTCAGCGCCCACGCCCAGCCGTACTCGAAGACCAGACCGTAGGCGCGATGAATCAGATAGCCCGCGACGAACGAGACGGCGAAGCCGACGACGAGGCCGAGCAGGCTAATCAGTATCGCCTCCTTCTCGATGACCCCGACGATGTAGCCGCGCGACGCGCCGAGCGCCTTCAAGACTCCGATTTCGCGCGTCCGCTCCGTTATCGTCGTATACATCGCCAGCATCACGACGAGCGCGCTGACGACCGCCGAGAGACCGACGAGCGTCCGCAGAAAGACGCCGAGATACGGGATGCTCTTTTCGGGGCTGATGAACACGTCGCGCACGAACTGTAGTTTGTTGCCGGGCAGCGCCTCGTCAATGCGGCGCGCCATCGCCACCTCGTCCTGCGGGTTCTTCAGCTTGACGTAAATCCACGTACACTTCTCCGGCGTCTCCAACGCGTCCTGCATTGCGGCCAGAGACATCTTGACGCGCGGGCCTGCCTCCGGCGTGTAGATGCCGACGACGCGATAGGGCAAGTCGCCGAAGAGCTTGATGGTGCTGCCTATCTTGAGGTCGTTGTTGGCCGCCTTCGTCTCGTCGATGACGACCTCGTCGAGCGCCTCCGGCCCGCGTCCCTCGACGAGACTCATCCCGTTCATCTCGGCGAACGGTTGCCAGTCAACGCCCTCAAGCTGCTCGAAGCCGAAGCCGCGTCCGCCCTGCGACACGTAGCGAATCGAAGGCACGGCCGACGCAACGCCCTCAATCTTCATCAACTCATCTGCGTACTGCACGGGCAGGTTCGCGGCCGACGCCATCAGGCTCGTCGAACCCGGCCGCGTAAAAATCATCTCCGCGCGCACGTTCGACGAGCGACGCTGCATGTCGTTCGACATCCCGCGCGCCAGCCCCGTAAATAGCATCACGAGACAGACGCCGAGCGCCACGCCCGCGATGCTCACCATCGCGCGCACCGGACGCTGTCTGATGTTGGCGGCAACCAGATTATCCATCAATCAATGGTGATGGGTGATAGGTGATAGGTGATGGGATAAAAACTGTCTTCTTCCTATCACCTATCACCCATCACTTATCACTTTTCTCTTACTGCCTGTTTCGTTCGTCAAGGTTGACTTCCGGCAGATTCGAGTTGTTCTTGAGGATGAAGATGTCTTCCTCGTACTGCTCGTCGACGCGCGCCTCTTCGGGGGCCTGAAAAGTGATGCGTAGCGAGTAGTGGTCTTGCGGGCGCGTCAGTTCTATCTCGGAGGGCAGGCGGTAACGCCCCTGCTCGCCGAAGTTTCTCGGCTCGCGGTAGACCACGTCTGTGACGAGTTTGCCCGCGTCGTCGTAGTTCTGCACGCGCGCGAGGTTGAGTTGGCCGACGCGATTGAACCAGAAGCGGCGCAGCAGCCGCGCGCGGTTGGCATTCTCCGGCGCGAGTTCGGCCAGCAGGTAGTAGCCGCGCACGACGCGCGCGCCGCGCTTTGCCCCCTGCCGCGTGTCCGGCTCCTCCTCAAAGCTTTCCGAGAGCGAGTAAATCACGTTGGAGCCTTCGGTGGTGGCCGGGCGCAGCATGAGCGCGTCGGTGAAGTGCTGCGGGCGCAGACCTGAGAGCGAACTGACGGCGGCGCGCTGCATGTTGGCCTGCCTGTTGCCGTCCTTGCCGCAGGGCGAAGCGCCGTTGCGCGCCGTTCCGAGCGTCACGCCGTCGCCCGCGTCGACGCGCGTGTAGCTGGCCGTGTTCGTCCCGCGCGCGAACTTCTTGTAACGCTCGTCGCCTTGGAAGACCGCCACCCAGAAGTGCTCGCCGTCGCTGCTCATGTCGGCGACCTTGACGCCGAAGGGCGCTTTGATTGAGAGGTAAATCTGTCCGGGACGTTGGAGGATGAGCGTGCCGTCGGCCGTGCGATACTTTTCGGCCACGCCGCACTCGGCAAACGAGGTGTCGAGAAACTGCACGTCGATGCGCCCCTGAAGCGAGCGCACCTGCGCGATGCGGTTAATCTCGGCGAGGAGGCCGTTCATGTCGGCTTCGACGAGCGGGCCGATGACGGGCGGCACTGTGACCTTGTTTTTGACGAACCTATCTTTGAGCGCGCCGCAGCCGCTCGACACGACGAGGGCGAAGCAGACGACGAGCGCGGACGCGATGCGGCGCGCGCGTTTGAGCTTCTTCGGATGGCTTGAGTCAATCATCTACGGGATATTTACGCCCGGCCGCCTCGGCCGAAGCCTCAATTTATACCAAGAGAGAGCGCCGGTATTTAATTTTGGCAAGCTAACAAACAGGTTCGCCCTTGTCAACGCGCCTTCCGCGCAAACCGTCAAGACGACTCGGCGCGTTCACCCGACGCACGCACTTCGCATAATTTCGTCACGCGCTTCCGGCAGTTCGTCACACGCCTCAACGCCCGGTCACATTCTTCAAAAACAGCCCTCATTTGCCGGAACTTTTCGCCGCCTTCGCGCGCATTACGTGTGGCAACCACACTTCCCCCGCACGGGGCGCGAAAGGAATTCGAGAATGAAAAACAGACTACACCGCATCGCTCTTGCCCTCTTAGTGTGCGCACTCTTACAGACGGCCGCGCTGGCCGGAGGCCGCAGCTACAACGTCTCCTTCAAACAGGACGTGACCGTCGGCGACACGCTCGTCAAAGAAGGCGACTACCGCGTCGCCTACGACGAAGAGAACAAAGAGTTGCACATCATTCGCGGCAACAAGGTCATCGCCCGCGCCAACGCGACGCTCGAAGAGACCAAGAGCACGAGCAAGTACAAGCCGGTCTACCGCACGCTCAAGAACAACGGCGGCGATGTGCTCCTGCTGGCCGTCGAAGTTGGCGACAAGTATGCCGTCGTCAGCAGCAACAAGATTGCCGAAGCGCGCACGGCCTCTCCGGCCGGTCAGTAAACGCGACAAAAAACTTTCGCAAGGATGACGCTTGACGCTGCCGCGCTTCGAGACGCGCGCGCTCGACGTGAGGCGTCATCCTCCGGCGAGAGTTCATTCGAGCACGAGCGGCGGCTTGTCGAACTTGCGGCGCAGGGCGTTGATGGTCTGCAAGACCTTCGGGCGGCGGACGATTTTCATTTCGAGGTCGCGCTTACCCGGAAAGTCGAGCAGCATCACGCCGAGCAGGATGGTCAGCACGCCCTGTCCCGGCACGCCCGGCAGAGACATCACGATGCCGAGGAAGACGAGCAGCAGCCCCGTCAGGTTTTTGACAATCACTCCCATCCAACGCACCGCGCGGTGTCTGTCCGTCCAGAACTCGCGCGCGCGCGCCGGGTGAAAGTAATCGGCCGGGAGTTTGACGAGGACGAAGGTGACGACGGCGATGCTCGCGCAGAAGGTGACGGCCGAGATGCCGAAGGCGATGCCCACGTCGCGCCACGTCAGATTCCAACGGGCGAGAAACTCTGTCAGCCAGTCAATCATCGGCGTCCTGCTTCGCCTCTCTCTCGCTCTGCGACGAGCGCGTCAATCGTCTCCTGCACGACCGCGCGCGCCGCGCCTTCGAGCCTGAAGTCGCGCTCGCGCGCGCCCTCCCAGAACTCCGAGAGACCGCGCGCGCCCGCTCGCTCGAAGGCGAGCGCCTGCGCCAGCAGGTCAATCACGTCGGCCGCCTTCACCAGACGCGCTTCGAGACTGGCGCGCTCCTCATAATCTTCGTGCAACTCGCCGTAGCGCGCGGCGAGCCTTTCGCCGAGCGCACGCACCACGTCGTCGAAGGCCGCGCGTTCGGCCGCCTTGCGTACCTGCGCGCCGTAATAGTCCGCCACCGTGCGCGGCATGTCGCCCGTGCGCGTCTCTGCAAGGTCGTGCAACAAGGACATCCGCAGCACCCTTGCAACGTCCACCTCGACACCGCGCGCCGCCGCCTCGTCGGCGAGCAGCATCGCCGTCAAAGCGACGCCGTAAGTGTGCGCCGCGACGGACTCCGCGCCCGGCGGCAGCCCCCTCAATACCCAACCCGTCCGGTCGAGCCGCTTCAGCCGTTGCAGTTCCAAGAGTACGGATAACATAAAAGAGGTGATGGGTGATGAGTGATAGGGGAAGAGTGATAGGTGATAAGTGATGGGTGATAGGATAAGAAACAGGATTTCT
>DASZCR010000372.1:0-11591 GCA_035942915.1 Pyrinomonadaceae bacterium
TCCCTCGATGGAATGTTGATGAAGCAATCGGTCTGGTGACTGATTACTCTAAGCCGCCGACGCCCTCCGCACGACGGCCGGACGAACGGCCGACCTGTACGCGCGCAGGTCGCAGCAGTTGTCTGCCCATGCGGTAGCCGCGACTGTATTGAGCCGTGACCTGACCGTCGCGTTCGGGTTCGACCTCGATGACGGAGACGGCCTCGTGCAACTCCGGGTCGAACGGCTCGCCGACGGCCTCGATTGCCTCCGCGCCGACCGAGGCCAGCGTGCTCTCGAAGCCGCTGACGGTTCCGCGCAAGCCTTCGACGAGCGCCTCCTTCGAGCCACCGGCTTCGGCCGCTTCAATCGCGCGCTGAAGGTTGTCAATGACAGGCAGGAGCGCGGCGACGAAGGCCGCACGCTCGCGCGCGGCGCGCTCTTCATTCGTGCGCGCCAGACGCTGGCGCATCTCGTCGGTCTCGCGCTGAAGCTCTGCGCGTACCTGCTCGAAACGCGCCTGCACGTCGGCAGCCTTCTGCTCGGCGGCACGCGTGCGCGCTTCCAGTTCCTCAACGTAACTCGGTTTTAAACTCGGCGCACTCACGTCCTCGCCGCTCCCCTCGGTTCGTTCCCTGACGCCCGCGCCCGACTCGTCGAGCGTGATGCGTCTTCTGTCCGTCACGCGAATCCTCTCGGCCGCCTCCGCGTCGCGCTCCTCTGCTTCGGCGCGTGCGCGCTCGGCCGCCAGCCTTTCTTCCATACGACGCCTTTTTTTCTCCTTGCGGAAAGATACCATATCGCTACCGTGATAGGTGATAAGTGATGGGTGATAGGACAAAACGGATTTATCTTATCACCTATCACCCATCGCCTATCTCTTATCACCTATCACCTATCACTTATCACTGTACTTTGATTTCCACGCGGCGCGGCGGCTGCTCGCGGCGCTTCGGGAGATGAAGCGTCAGCACGCCGTCTTTATAATCGGCCGTGATTTGTTCGCGGTCAACCACTTCGGGCAGCGTGAACTTGCGCAGGAAACGCCCGGCAGGGCGCTCCGTCCGACGCAGTTGCGCCTCAGCTTCGACGCGCGTGGGGCGCTCACCGCGAATCGTCAGGTGCTTGTCGTCAAGCCCTACGTCGAGCGCCTCGCGGTTGATGCCCGGCAGGTCGAGCGCGATGGCAAACTCGCCTTCGGTCTCGTACACGTCGGCCGCCGGAAACCAATCGGCGTGCTCAATCTCGCCCTCTGGCTCTTCGTCCGTGCGCGCGTGCCTGTGCGCCGCGTCCTCGAACAGACGATTCATCCTCTCCTGCAACGTCACGAGGTCGCGCATCGGGCCCCACATGTGTCTCGCCATTTTTGTTCTCCGTCCTCTCATATTAAACGGTCGCCGCTTCGGCGGCACTCGCCTCCGGCGTGAAGCGCATCTCGTCGCCCTCGGCCGAGACGTGCACGGTCTGGCCCGAAACGACCTCCCCGCGCAGCAGCTTCGAGGCGAGCGGGTTCTGTATCAACGTTTGAATCGCGCGCTTCAACGGACGCGCACCATAGTTCGGGTCGTAGCCCTCGCGCGCAATGAGCCGCTTGGCCGAATCGTCGAGGACAAGCGTGATGTCGCGCTCGGAGAGCATACGGCGCAGGCGTTCGAGTTGCACTTCGATAATCTCGCCAATCTGCTCGCGCGACAGTTGATGGAAAATCACGATGTCGTCGACGCGGTTGAGAAACTCCGGCTTGAAGTGCAGGCGAAGCTCCTGCAAGACGCCCTCGCGTATCTGCGCCTCGTCGCCTTCGGCCTCCTGTATCTCGCGGCTGCCGAGGTTCGAGGTCATAATCAAGACCGTGTTCTTGAAATCAACCGTGCGCCCCTTCGAGTCGGTCAGACGACCGTCGTCGAGAATCTGCAAGAGGACGTTGAAGACATCCGGGTGCGCCTTCTCGATTTCGTCAAAGAGAATCACAGAGTAGGGACGACGCCTGACGGCTTCCGTCAACTGCCCGCCCTCCTCGTAGCCGACGTAGCCCGGCGGCGCGCCAATCATCCGCGCGACCGCGTGCTTCTCCATGTACTCGGACATGTCGAGGCGCACCATCGCGCGCTCGTCGTCGAAGAGAAACTCTGCGAGGGCGCGCGCCGTCTCGGTCTTACCGACGCCGGTCGGGCCGAGAAAGATGAAGGAGCCGACCGGACGGTTCGGGTCTTGGAGTCCTGCGCGCGCACGGCGGACGGCGTTGGCGACAGCCGCCAGTGCCTCGCCCTGACCGACGACGCGCATGCTCAGACGGTCTTCCATCTGGACGAGCTTCTGCATCTCGCCTTCGAGCATCTTCGAGACGGGCACGCCCGTCCACTTGGCGACGACCTGCGCGATGTCTTCCTCGTCCACCTTCTCCTTGAGCGTGCTGCCCTCTCTCTGCAACTCTTCGAGGCGCGCCTGCTCCTGTTCGAGTTGGCGTTCGAGCTTCGGGATTTCGCTGTACTGCAACTCGGAGGCGCGCGTCAGGTTGCCCTCGTTGACGGCCTTCTCCAACTGCGAGCGCATGTCGGCAATCTGCTGGCGCGTCTCGGCCATCTTCTGAATCGCGCCCTTCTCGGCCTGCCACTTGGCACGCATCCCCGATGCACGCTCGCGCAGGTTGGCAATCTTCTTCTCAATCTCTTCGAGGCGACGCTTCGAGGCCGCATCCTCGTCGTGGCTGACGGCCTGACGCTCCATCTCAAGCTGACGGATTTCGCGGTCAACCTCGTCAATCTCCTGCGGCGAAGAATCAATCTGGATGCGCAGACGCGAGGCCGCTTCGTCGACGAGGTCGATGGCCTTGTCGGGAAGGAAACGGTCTGTGATGTAGCGGTTCGAGAGCGTCGCGGCGGCAATCAACGCCGAGTCCTTGATGTCAACATCATGGTGGACTTCGTAACGCTCCTTGAGGCCGCGCAGGATAG
Organism: Pyrinomonadaceae bacterium; assembly: GCA_035942915.1. Taxonomy (GTDB): domain Bacteria; phylum Acidobacteriota; class Blastocatellia; order Pyrinomonadales; family Pyrinomonadaceae; genus DASZCR01. The sequence continues at coordinate 2,931 of DASZCR010000372.1, forward strand.
CGATGGTGTCCTCAACCGTCGGTTCGCCGACGTAGACCTGCTGGAAGCGACGCTCAAGCGCGGCGTCCTTCTCGATGTACTTCTTGTACTCGTTCAGCGTGGTCGCGCCGATGCAGCGCAACTCGCCGCGCGCGAGCGCGGGCTTCAACATGTTCGACGCGTCAATCGCGCCCTCGGCCGCGCCCGCGCCGACGAGCGTGTGCAACTCGTCGATGAAGAGGATGATTTCGCCCTTCGAGTTCTCAATCTCTTTGAGGACGGCCTTGAGCCGGTCTTCAAACTCGCCGCGATACTTCGCGCCCGCCAGCATCGCGCCGAGGTCGAGCGCCACCAGACGCTTCTTCTGCAAGGTGGTCGGCACGTCCTTTTTGACGATGCGCTGCGCGATGCCTTCGACGATAGCCGTCTTACCAACGCCAGGCTCGCCAATCAGGACGGGATTGTTTTTCGTCCGGCGCGACAGCACCTGAATGGCGCGACGAATCTCGTCGTCGCGGCCGATGACGGGGTCTAATTTGTCCTGTCGAGCCAACTCCGTGAGGTCTTTGGCGTACTTGGCGAGCGCCTGAAAGTTCTCCTCTGCGTTCTGGTCGGCGACCGTCGTGCCGCCGCGCATGCGGCCGATGACATCGAGCAGGTCTTTCTGGTTGAAGCCGTGCTGACGCAGGATGCGACCCGCCGCGCCGTCCTTCTCGTCTGCAAGCGCAAGCAACAGGTGCTCGGTCGAGATGTACTTATCGCCCATCGCCTCGGCCTGTCTTTGCGCGGCCGCGCCGAGTTGCGTCAGACGCGGACTCTCGTCGAGCCGCGCGCCCTGCACCTTCGGGTAGCTCGCGATGACGGCCTGCACCTCGCGCAGCACGACCGGCGCTTTCAAGAGACCGAGAATCGAGCGCACGACTCCCTCCGGCTGTTCGAGCATGGCAACCAACAGGTGCTCCGGCTCGACCAGCGGGTTCTGGTTGCGCTCGGCCAACTCGACGGCCGACTGAATGGCCTCCTGACCGTGATGTGTGAAACGATCCATCCGCATAATCGTCTTTTAAAACCTCCGACCTCTCAAAACTGCTTGACCCAAACGGTTCTCGAATAAAGTTTTCGGGAAAAAACCGGAGCGGCCAGCTTCCGGCAGCCCTCGTGCGACCTGACGGCTGACAGCCCGAAAGCTAACCGCTCTTCCAAATACGCCGTAGGCAACTAGCGCCCGCCTGCGGCTTTCGCCTGCGTCTCTTTGTTCGACGAATTGGCCTGCGCCTCGATGGTGCGCGCGCCTGTGTCCGCACCCTCGCCGCTGATTTCGATGCGGCGCGCCTTGACCTCTTCACGCTTCTGGAGGACGACGCGCAAGACGCCATTCTTGTACTCGGCCGTCGCACCGTCGCCGGAGACGGTCTGCGGCAGCGTAAACGAACGCGAGAAGGCGCCGTAGGTGCGCTCAACGCGATGATAGTTGTCCGATTCGCTCTTCTTCTCGAAACGGCGCTCGCCCCTTAGCGTCAGGACGTTGTTTTCAATCGTCAGCTCGAAGTCTTCGCGGTTCATACCGGGCAACTCGGCCTCAAGCACAATCTGGTCTTTGTTCTCGTAGATATCGACGGTCGGCGTCCAAGCGCCGCGCGCGATGCCCTCGTCGCCGAAAGAGCGCGAGAGATTGGTGGAGAACAGGCGGTTGACCTCGTCCTGAAGGCTACGCAGTTCGCGGAAAGGGTCGTAACGAGTGATGCTCATAATGAACCTCCTAAAACTTTGAAACTCCTCTACTTAGCTTTGAACTCATCAGAGCCGAACGACAGCTTGAATGGGATATGTCGGTTGATGAGCGCAAGAGCATAATAAAGGTTGAGTCCCATCTTGTCAAGTAGCTCCGGGAAAATTTCTGGCGTGCAATGTCGAACCGGTTTGTCACAGTTTGTTCGGCGAATAGATTCAACACCCGAATAATGTTTGACAAAAGGTGAATCAGAGCGTATGATGCTTGTCAGAAACGGAGAACCGGGTGACAAATGAACGGTGGAATCGCGATTGACGAAAAGGACGCGCGCATCCTTGAGCTATTGCAGGGGGATGGGCGCGTGACGAACGTCGAGCTGGCGCGGGCGGTCGAGTTGACGCCTTCGGCGACGCTCGAACGTGTGCGCAAGCTCGAAGAGCGCGGACTGATTAAGGGGTACATGGCGCTACTCGACCCGCACGCTCTGGGGCTTGGACTGGTGGCTTTTATCTTCGTGCGCGTGGACGAGCGGGACGACGTGGTGGGGCGTTCGGAGAAGACCGCAGAGGCGCTGGCGGCGCTGCCTTCGGTGCAGGAGGTTCACCATCTGGCGGGCGAGGACTGTTTTCTCGTCAAGGTGCGGGCGCGCGATACGGACGACCTCTACCGCATCCTGCGCGACGACTTCGGACGGTTCAAGGCCATCAGGTCGACGCGCACGACCATCGTGCTCAAGACGGTCAAGGAGTCGGGGCGTCTGCATCTGGAGACGGGGAAGTGAAAGTGTAGGTGAGCGAGATGACGAGCAGGGAGAAGTTGGCGGCCTACGCAGCGTGGGCGTCGGTCTGTTTCTTCTGGGGCACGACCTATCTGGCGATCCGCGTCGGATTGGAGACGATGCCGCCGATGCTTTTCGCAGGAGTCCGTTTTCTGTTGGCGGGCAGCGTCCTCTGCCTCTTGTTGACGCGGCAGAGGCAGGCGCGTCTGCCTTCCGGGCGCGAGTGGTTCGACCTCGGATTGGTGGGCTTGATGCTGCTCGGCGTCGGCAACGGAATCGTCGTCTGGGCTGAACAGTGGATTTCGAGTGGGATGGCGGCGCTGCTCGTGGCGACGGGGCCGTTCTGGGTGGCGGGTATCGAGGCGACGCGGCGCGAGGGCGAACGCGCGGGCGTGTGGGGAGTGACGGGGATGCTGGTCGGCTTCGGCGGGCTGGTGTTGCTGGTCGCGCCAGACCTCTACGGCGCGCCGCTCGGCGGTCGTTACCTCTTGGGAGTGGTGCTCTTGCAGGTCGGCTGCTTCTCCTGGTCGGCCGGGTCTGTCTACGCCAAAGGGCACCCGACGGGTGTCACGCCGCTGTTGGGCGCGGGCGTGCAGATGCTCTTTGCGGGGGCGGCGCTGACGTTGGTCGGGACTGTGGCGGGCGAATGGGGGAGGATGAGTTTCAGCACGCGTAGCGCGGCGGCGCTCGCCTACCTCGTCGTGTTCGGGTCGATAGTCGCCTACGGGTCGTTCATCTACGCGATGCAGAAGCTGCCGCTCTCGGTCGTCTCGACCTATTCGTACATCAATCCCGTGATTGCGGTGGTGCTCGGTTGGTTGATTCTGGGTGAGCCTCTGGGCTGGCGTGTAGCTGTGGCGGCGGCCGTCATTCTCGGTGGCGTCGCGCTCGTTAAGGCTGCGCCGAAACTCTCTTCCGCGCGTCGCGCGACGAAGACAGAGGCCGACGAGCGGCGCGCCGATGTGCCTGCCGATTGCGAGCCGTGCGCGGCGGGCGACTGAGTAGAGTAGGGACAGTAAAAAGCGGGGCGTGGAATCTGAAGACTGCCGGTTTTCAGTTCCACGTCCCGCGTTTTTTTAGTCGAGACGGAAGAAGCGTTTGATGCTGGCGAGGAGACCGGCCGAGTGGTCTTCGGTTTCGTGCGGGCTTTCGACGCGTGCGGCGAGCGCGGCGCGGCGTTCAGCGATGGTGTGCGAGAGCGATTCGACCAAGTCAGGGTTTGAGCGAAAGAGGTCGCGCATCGCTTCATGACCAATCTCGAAGACTTCCGTCTCTTCGGCAGCGACGACGCTGGCCGTGCGCGGCTCGCCCGTGAAGAGCCCCATCTCGCCGAAGAAACTGCCCTCGCCGAGCGTGTTGACGGTGCGCGTCTGTCCGCCGCCATCGACGCGTATGTCAACGCTGCCACGATGGACGACAAACATCGACGCGCCGCTGTCGCCCGCGCGGATAATCGTCTCGCCCGGCGCATAGACGCGCCCCGCAGCGCCGTCTGCGAGCACGTTCAACTCGTCGGCCGTCAGCGGAGCGAAGATGTCCACAGCCGAGAGCCGCTCGGTGATGTCGCGCGTGCGCCCGTTCTCGGCCGCGCGCCGTTCGAGGAAGATGGTCTGCGTCGGGTAAGCGAAACTGAGGCCGGCGCGGCGGAAGGCGTACCAGATGCGCTGGCGCACGAGCGCATCCGTGTCGTTATAGCGCGCGTAGTCCGAGAGCCAGTATTTCACTTCGTAATCGACGCTGCTGGCGCCGAGGTCGCGGATACGCACGACGGGCGTCATGTAGCGCAGCACGTTATCGACCTCGCGCACGGCCTCGCGCACGGTGTTGATAACCTTGATGGGCGAGTCTGTGTATTCGGCGTTGAAGAAGACCGTGCGCGCGTTGGCGTTGCCGCGCGGGCAGACCTCGATAGACTCTTTGGCGATGCTGCTGTTACTCACCAGAACGATGTGATTCTGAAAAGTCCTTATCTTGACCGCGCGCCAGGTGATGCTCTCGACGACGCCCGTCCACTTGCCGACGACGATGACATCGCCCACCTGAAAGGGCTTGTCCGCGTGCAGAGAGACTCCGGCAAAGAGGTTGCCGAGCGTGTCCTGCAAGGCCAGACCGAGGATGACGCCGAGCAGCGCAGAGGTCGGCAAGAGCGCGCCCAGAGACATGTTCGGGTAAAAATATTTGAAGACGAAGGCGATAAGGACGGTGTAGGCGACGAGTGCGAAGATGTCTCTCAGCAGGCTCGGCGCGTCGTACCCTTTGCGCTTGCGGAAGATGAAGAAGACGAACTCGCTGACGACCCGGACGATGATGAACGAGAGCGCCAGCCACATGCAGACAAACAGGATGTCGAGCGCCCACCCGTAAGGCGCGAAGGCTTCCTGCACCTGCGGCGGCGCGTCGGCGGCGGGCGCGGGCGGCGCAGTCTTCAGCACGACGTAGTAGAGCAGCGCGAAGATGGCCGCCGCCACCACAGGCAACGCCAGTTGATTCTTTAAGCGTGTCAGGCTCATCGGAAGTGCGGAGTCAAAAAGTCTGAAGTCAAAAACCCTCAACAGACTTTTAGACTTCAGACTTTAGACTTATTCAATGATGCCGGGAAAAATCTTCGTGGCGATGAACAGCAGCGAGAGCGCCGAGACGACAAGAACCGTCAGCCACGAGGCGGCATTATAGACCCTGCCGTTGGCGTGGTCACCCATTAAATCTCTGTTGTTGACGAGGCGCAGGACGGCGACGAGCAGCACCGGCAGGAGCAGCCCGTTAATCACCTGCGTGACGAGCAGCACGTCAATCAGCGGCAGCCCCGGAATGATGGCGACCGCGCCGCCGACGACGATGAGGAAGGTGAAGATGCCGACGAAGATGGGAGCCTCGCGGAAGCTGCTCGACACTCCCTTCTCGAAGCCGAGCGCCTCGCTGATGGAGTAAGCGGTGGCGAGCGGCAGCACGCCCGCCGCCAGCATCGAAGCCCCGAAGAGCCCGATGCCGAAGAGCGTCCGCGCGTAAGGCCCGGCCAGTGGTTCGAGCGCGCGCGCGGCCTGTTCGGCCGACTCGATGTGCGCGCCGCCGCCGTGTGCATGAAGCGCGGCGGCGGTTGAAACGACGATGAAGAAGGCGACCGAGATGGCGAAGGCCGTCCCCGTCCACACGTCCGCGCGCGTCAGGTTGTAGTCCTCCTCCGTGACGCCTTTCTCGACGACCGACGACTGGACGAAGACCTGCATGTAAGGCGAGATGGTCGTGCCGATGAGTGCGACGACGGTGAAGAGATAGCCGGCGTCGAACCTGATTTCCGGGCGCACGACCTGTCGCGCGACCTCTCCCCAATCGGGGCGCGCGAGGAAGGCCGAGACGATGTAGCCGAGGAAGACGAGCGACATCAGCAGGAAGACGCGCTCGACGCGTTTGTAAGAACCCTTGACGACGAGCCACCAGATGGCGAAGGCCGCGAGCGGAACCGAGATGTAGCGCGGCACGCCGAACAACTCTGTGGCTGCCGCGATGCCGACGAACTCCGAGACGGTGACGCCGCCGTTGGCGACCAGCAGCGCCAGCATCACGAGCGCCATCCAGCGCACGCCGAACTGCTCGCGAATCAAATCCGAAAGCCCCTTGCCCGTCACCGCGCCCATCCGCGCGCAGGTCTCCTGCACGATGCCGAGTGCGAAGACGAGTGGGATTAAAGTCCAGAGGAGGGCGTAGCCGTAGGCTGCCCCGGCCGAGGCGTAGGTGGCAATGCCGCCCGCATCGTTACCCGCGTTGGCGGCGACCATGCCGGGGCCGATGATGGCGAGATAAGCAAGCAGACCCCTGCGGCGTGCGACCGCGCGCTGCACACGCCGACCGCCGCGCCGCCACAGGCGACGCCCCGCTTCTCTCACGGCCAAGGCGCGCGTCTCTGCCACTTGGAGGGTCTCCGTCCATCATAAGATTTTAGTCGTTAGTGATTACTTAATACTTAACTCTCAATCACGCAAACACTTTCGGCAGGCGTTGTCGCCAGCCTTTGGGGAGCAGGAGTTCCATAGCGTCATCGACGGTGACGATACCGGCAATCTCGCCCTCGTCATCGACGACGGGCAGGGCGAGCAGGTTGTACTCGGCGATGGTTTCGGCCACTTCGCGCGCAGAGTCCTGCGGGTGCGCGTGGCGAAACTCGTCGCGCATCACCTCTTCGAGCGGGGCTTCCGGGTCGGCCAGAATCAGACTCCGCAAGGCGATGACGCCGGAGAGTTTCCAGGAGCCTTCGTGCTCGACGACGTAGATGTAATAAATCATATTCGGCGTCTCGGCCATCTCGCGCAGACGCGCCAGAGCCTCGCCGACCGTCAAGCCTTTGGGCAGGGTGACGAACTCGGTCGTCATCAAGCCGCCTGCGGTGTCGTCTTCGTAGGGAAGCAGTTCGGCCACGTCTGCCTGTTCCTCGCCCTCCATGCGGTTGAAGAGGTCTTCGGCCTTCTCTTCGGGGAGGTCGCCGAGGACATCGGCTGCCTCGTCGGGCGACATCCATTCGAGGATGTCTGCGGCGCGCTCCTCGTCCATGTCGCCGATGATGCGCGCCTGCGTCTCGGCGGGCATCTCTTCGAGCGTCTCGGCGGCCATCTCGTCGTCTAAGGCTTCGACCACTTCCGCGCCCTGTTGCGGCGAGAGCGCCTCTGCGAGCCGCGCAATCTCGACCGGGTGCAGGCGCGCCAACTTATCGCGCGCAGACTTCAACTGCACGCTCGCCTTGTCGGTCGCCAGATAGCCCACGTCAGACCAATCGATGACCTCGACCGTGCGCTTGGTCGAGGCCAGCCCGGCGGGCGCGAGCCTGCGCCAGAGGCCGCGCAGGGAAACGTCTGCGCCCGTCACGCGCCATTCGCCGCCGCCGTCGATGAGTTGCACGTCGTTGACGCGGACGACGCGTTTGCCGTCCACGTCGATAAGCTGTTTGTCGAGCACGTCGCGCGCAAGCAGGACTTCGCCCTCGCGTCGTGCGAAGGGGCGCAGGTCGAGCACGTCGGAGCGCAGGCGGATGCCCTGTTCGTCGAGCGCGGCGATGCGATAGCGCGGCAGGAAGAAATCGCGTCGGCGATAGCGCGCGACGACGCCGGTCACGGTCGGATGGTCTTCGCCGAGGCGGACAATCACATCCTTGATGGTCGCCACGCGCTCTCCCTCCATGTCGCGTATCGGGCGACCGAGCACTTGCGAGAGATAGAGCATGAAAGTTTTACGTCTCCGTTGATGTCGAAGCGAGATGATAACACGGGCGGGCGGCGCGGGCGGAGGCGAACTGAAACGGTCGCGCTTTCTTCGCGTCTCTGCGTGAAACTATCGGTCACGCAAAGACGCGAAGAAGAGCTCGACGATGTTTACCTCGCGCTTGCCGACCTCCAACGGCTCCTCGACGACCGGAATCGTCGTCTCGGCACGTCGGTGCGCCCGTGCGGTAAAAGTGTTGACAAAGGCGTAGACCGTCAATAGACTCTCGGCGGGTAAACAACCGTGAAGGGGCTTCTCTTAATTGAGGAGACCCCTTTTTTTTTTCTTCCTTCCGAGATAGGAGACCCTCACGTGAAAAGACTAATCACGCTCATCCTCTTCACCCTCTGCTGCGCTTCCAACACGCACGCCCAACCGGGGGCTGACGACCATCCGCCTCTCGAAGTCCTCCTCGGCTACTCGAACGCCCGCTTCGACACGGGCGCAAACGTCGTCAACACGGGCTTTCGCACCGACTTCGAGGGACGCGAAGGATTCCACGGCTTCGAGGCGGCGATTACGGGAAACGTCACCCGTCACGTCGGCCTCAAGTTCGACTTCTCCGGCCACTTCAGGTCGGGACGCGTCCACCCGTGCGCCTTCATCATCCCTTGTCCGCCCGATGTCGTCGAAGGAGAGCTTGAATCACGCATCTACACCTTCGTCGGCGGCGTGCAGTTCAAAGACAACGCACGCCACAGGCGTATCAAGCCGTTCGCCCATCTGATGGCGGGCGGCGCGCACGTCAACGCCGAATTTCTTCCTAACCCGGACGACCCTGACTCGCCAGACTGCCCCGCCTGCGTCGATGACTTCGGCTTCGCGGCCGTGCTCGGCGGCGGCATCGACGTACGCGCCTCACGCAACGTCGACATCCGCGTCTTCCAGTTGGACTACAACCCGACGCGCCTCGGCGGCGAGACGC
>DASZCR010000373.1:0-2173 GCA_035942915.1 Pyrinomonadaceae bacterium
ATGGCGGCGGCCAAAACCTCGTGCTCCAACTCCTTAATGGTCTCCGGCTGCGCCTCGGAATGCGTGCCCCACTCGATTTTGAGTTTGAGCAGATGCGGGGCGAGGCGTCCGCCCTGCCCGTCCTCGCGCGCACGCTCCTCGATGAGCCGCTTCATCCGTTCGATGAGCTTCGTCGTGGTGAAGGCTTCGGGCGCGTCCACGTCGCGGCCGAGTTTGCGGTCAACGACCGAACCCATGCCTTCGAGCACGCGCCGCATGAGACGCTCGACCAACGCCTCGTCCCTTTTTTTCTCAGCCTCTTTTTTCATAAAAGTCCAACATTCCGTCGTCGTCTAAATAGCGCCGAACGGGGCGCACGAAAACTGACTCGGCGCGGCTCGCGGGAGAAGGGGGAGTTGAAACTTAGGAATCTGCGCTACGGCTATTCTATCTGAAACAAGCCGCCAGAGAGAAGCGCGAAGAGTTTGGGCAGGATTTACCGAGAAACTTGCCGTCAGCGCGGCCAACCTCGTTGGCGCGCGGCTTCGTAGAGCACGACGGCCAGCGCGACCGCCGCGTTGAGGCTCTCGACCGGCTCGCGCATCGGAATCTTGACGCACACGTCGGCGGCCGCCGTCTCCTCTGCGCTGAGGCCGCCGCCTTCCGTGCCGACGATGACGGCGCGGGGAAGCGTCCAGTCAAGTTCCGTGTGCAGACGCGTCGCATCGGCGTCGGTGGCGACCGTCTCGACGCCGCGCGCGGCGCACCACTCGACGACCTCTGCAAAGGTCGCGCCCGTCCACAGGGGCAGGCGGAAGGTCGAACCCATCGCGCCGCGCAGAGCCTTCGGCGAGAAGATGTCGGCCGTGCCTTCGGTGGCGATAGCGCCGGTCGCGCCCGCCGCTTCGGCCGCGCGCAGTAGCGCCCCCGCGTTCGAGGGGTTGTTCAGACGATGAAGGACGACGACGAGCGGCGCGCTCTTGCCATCAGACGGGAGCGCGCGTCCCTGCGTCTGCGGCCGTCGTGCGAGCGCGACGATGCCCTGCGGCGTCTTCGTGTCCGAGACGGCATCGAGCAGCGTTGCTGAGACGAGCGAGACGGGCGCGCCCTTCGCTTCGAGCGCGGCCAGTAACGCCGACGTGCGCGCGTCGCCGACGGCCGCCTCAGTCGTCAACACAGCCTCGAAAGAGAGTCCCGCGCGCAAGGCCTCTTCGCAGAGGCGCACGCCCTCGACGAGAATCGAGTCTCTCTGCCGTCCGTCGCGCACGGCGCGCGCACGTTTGACGAGCGCGTTCTGGCTGCTGGTGATGACCTCTCTACGACGCACGGCGCAACCTCACAAGGAAATCAACCCTCATCTTCGACCTCGACCCAGACAGGCCAATGGTCGGAAACGCGCAGAGGGCGCGCAACACCCCAACGCACGATGCGCAGCCCGCGCGCGAATATCCAATCAGCATGCAGCCGCAGAAGACCCGCGCGCCAAGTGCCCGTGCCGTCCGGCAGAGGTGTCCGGTAGCCGTGAGCTTCAAGCAGGCGGCGCGTCTCCGTGCGTGCGCGACGGACGAGCGTGTTGAAGTCGCCGAGCAGCAGGCGCGGCTCTCGCTCGTCAAACTCGGCCGCGCGCTTTAGCACTGCCGCGTGCTGCGATAGTTGCTCGTCGAGCGTCGCGTGCGGGTCGATGTGCGTGTTGAAGACGTGCAAGCGCGACGCGCCGAAGGGGACGACGGCGTGTAGCGCCAGACGCGGACGCCACGCACACTCGTAACAGGGAAGCTCGACACGTTCGACTCCGGCGAGCGGCAGGCGGCTCAGTGTGGCGACGCCCGTGTCGCCCGTCTCGCCCGCTGTGATGCGTTCTTCAAAATCGAGATACCACTGCTTCGGCAGCGGCTCTGCGTCGAGGGGCGTGGCCGCGCCTGCCCGCGCGTAGTTCATCTGAAGCCGCTCGGCCAACTCACGCGCCACGTCGCGGCCGCCTGAGCGCTGCGTCTGACGGTCGGCCTCTTGCAGCGCAATCACGTCGGCGCGCGGCATGAGTCTCTCGTCGGAGAAGGCGCGCGCGGCCTTCGCAATGTTGCGCGCGACGAGCGAGGGGCGGCGGCGCGGGCGCGCCAGACGCAGGCGACGCATGAGGCTGCCGGAGATGAGACGCTGGCCGACGGCGTAGCGTATGTTATAGCTGGCGACGACG
>DASZCR010000374.1:0-6202 GCA_035942915.1 Pyrinomonadaceae bacterium
GGAATATTCTGAGCGACCCAAGCATGCTCGGCGGCCTCCAACCGGCGCAGCCCGCCGGTGGCGGCGCGGCCACGACGCCGACGCCTGCGGCCAACGCGAGTCCGGCCGCGAACAACTCTCAGCCCGCGCCGCAGAATAAATAGCTCTCGCGGACGGCTTCGTTCGTCCGCCAAGCGCCAACAGGGAAGGCGGACGCGCGTGCGCGCTGCTCGGCAGAATGGCCGCACGCGCACGCGCGCCCGCTTCCACGTTTAGAGTGAGAGGGCGGATTCCGGCCGCCCGCAGTTTTAACGAAATGCTTTTCCGTCTGTCAGACGTTTATAAATCCTACGCGGCGCAGGACGTGCTGCGCGGCGCGTCTTTGCAAGTCAATCCGGGCGAGCACGTCGGTCTGGTCGGCCGCAACGGGGCGGGGAAGACGACCATCTTCCGCTTGATTAGCGGCGAGGAGACGCCCGACCGAGGCGACGTGGTGCGTGCGCGCGGCCTCAACCTCGGACTCCTCGAACAGCACGTTCATTTCGAAGAGAACGTCACCGTCCACGAAGCGGCGCTCGCCGCCTTCAAGAACTTGCAGCGCATCGAACACGAGATGCACGAGCTTGAGCACCGCATGGCCGAAGCGCCCGACGACCTCGACGCCGTGCTCGAACGCTACAGCGACCTGCAACATCAATTCGAGCGCGAAGGCGGCTTCGAGTATGCCGCGAAAGCCGAAGCCATCCTCCAGGGTCTCGGTTTCGAGAAAGAGACTTGGGCGCTGCCGACCGAGATTCTCTCAGGCGGTCAGAAGAACCGTCTCGGACTGGCGCGCCTCCTGCTCGCAGAACCGGACGTGCTCCTGCTCGACGAGCCGACAAACCATCTGGATGTCGCCGCCGTCGAGTGGCTCGAAGAGTTTCTCGCCGCTTACGAACGCGCCTACGTCATCATCAGTCACGACCGCTACTTCCTTGACCGCGCCTGCACGCGCATCGTCGAAGTCGAACACGGTCGCGCCGTCAGTTACACGGGCAACTATTCGGCCTACCTCGTCGAGCGCGAGGAGCGACGCGAGGCGCAGCAGCGCGCTTACGAAAACCAGCAGCACCTCATCTCGAAGACGGAAGAGTTTATCCGCCGCAACCTCGCCGGGCAGAAGACCAAGCAGGCCAAGTCGCGCCGCAAGATGCTCGAAAAGCTCGAACGTCTCGACGCTGTCCGACCCGACCAATCCTCCGGCGACTTCCGCCTGCAAAAGGTCGAACGCACAGGGACGCACGTCCTCACGGTCAAGGATGCTTCGGTCGGCTATCCCGGAAAGGTTCTGGCCGCAGACATCACTTTCACGCTGCGTCGTGCGGAAGCTCTCGGCATCATCGGCCCGAACGGTTCGGGGAAGACGACCTTCATCAAGACCGTCCTCGGCAAAATCCCTTCGCTCGCGGGCGAAGTGCGTTGGGGCACGAACGTACAGGTCGGCTACTACGCCCAACAACTCGACGACCTCGACGAGCGCAACGAGATTATTATGGAACTGCGCCGCGTCGCGCCCTCGTCGGCCACCGCCGGAGAACTGCGCGGCTTCCTCGCCAAGTTCCTCTTCACCGGAGACGACGTTTACAAGCACGTCCGCGACCTCTCAGGCGGCGAAAAGGGGCGGCTTGCCCTCGCCAAACTCATCTACTCGCGCGTCAACGTGCTCGTCCTCGACGAGCCGACCAACCATCTCGACATCCCCTCGCGCGAGGCGCTCGAAGAAGCTCTCGACGCCTACGAAGGCACGATTATCACCATCAGCCACGACCGCTATTTCCTCGACCGCGTCGCCACGCAAATCCTCGCCCTCGACGGCGACGGCCACGCCGAGCACTACGAAGGCGACTACACCGAGTATCACGATTGGAAGGCGCTCGTCCGCGCCGAAGCCTCAGCCGCCGCGAGAGCCGAGCAGGAGGAGCGACAATCTCAACGGGCGGCGGCCGAGCGTCCGAAGCCGCCCGCCGAAAAAGCGAAAGCGACGGGCACAGCCTCCAAACAGAACGCCTCCAAAGGTGGCAAGAAAACTCCGGCGCGCGACGCGCAGGCCATCGAGGCAGAGATTGCCGAGAGCGAGCGCCGCCTCGCTGCACTCTCCGACGAGTTGGCCTCGCCGGAGGTCGCACGCGCGCCCGACAGGCTCGCCAAATTGAACGAAGAGTACAACCGCGTAGACGTTCGTCTGCGCGCTCTCTACGACGAGTGGGAGCGCGTGGCGGCCGAGACGGCGAGCGCCTAAACGGACGCTTGACACGGGCGTAAGCCGTTTGTTAACTTACACCTCCGCTTTGAAAGAGTGTTTCCAGGCGTGAGTTTTGACAGTTTTTTGTAGGCGCGTAGCTCAGGGGTAGAGCACTACCTTGACACGGTAGGGGTCTGCGGTTCAAATCCGCACGCGCCTACCATTATTCCTTAATTCGACAGCGAGCACCGGAAGACCTTTGCCAGAAATGTTGACGCGAACTCGAACTACGTTTCGATTCTAAAGTCAGCGAAACCGTTCCCGCAGCACAGGCGGGCGGCGTCGCGCGGCGAGGGCGCTTCTGTCGAATCCGATCTGAGTTAGTTAGTTCCCCAAAGGGACACAATTCCCGGTTTTGACGCCTCTTTCCGCGAGGCCACGCTCGTCCGTCATGTGCGAGCGCGGGGCAGACTCGCGCACGACGCGTGCGCCTTAGAGTTTTCGCGGAAAGGACATCAGCGATGAGTGAGATACAGGTTCAACTGAAGGACGGCGCAGCAGCGCAGGTGGCATCGTCTCTGACGGTGGCCGAAGCCCTGCGCCAACTCGACCGCGACGCTGCCAAGCGCGCGCTGGCGGCCAAAGTCAACGGACGCGAAGTAGACCTCGCGGCCACTTTGGAGGATGCCAGTCGCTCCAACGGCCTGTCGAACGCGACCGCGCAAGAAGACCTGCCCGACGCACGCCGCGTCGAAATCGAACCCGTCCTGCCAGAGACGCTCGACGGCCTCGATGTCATCCGTCACTCGACGGCGCACCTGCTGGCCGCCGCCGTTCTCGACCTCTTTCCCGGTACGAAACTCGGCGTCGGCCCCGCGCTCCTCGACGACCCGCGCTACGGCTTCTTCTACGATGTCATCGCGCCGCGCACGTTGACGGTCGAAGACCTCCCCGTCATCGAAAAGCGTATGCGCGAGATTGCCAAGCGTAACCTTGCCTATCGCCGCGAGGAGATTGATAAGCCGGAGGCGCTACGCATCTTCGGCGAGCGCGACGAGCCTTTGAAGTGTGAGTTGATAGACAACAAGGGCGGCGAGCGCGTGAGCATCTACTACATCGACGGCTCGCCGTTCATCGACTTCTGCCTTGGGCCGCACGTCCCGAACACGAACCGTCTCAGAGCCTTCAAACTGCTTTCGCTCTCCGGCGCTTACTGGATGGGCGATGCCGAGCGCCCGCAGATGCAGCGCATCTACGGGACGGCCTTCGCCACGCAGGAAGAGCTCGACGCGTGGCTCCGGCAGCGCGAAGAGGCTGAACGGCGCGACCACCGCAAACTCGGCCGCGAACTCGACCTCTTCTCCATTCAGGAGACCTTCGGTCAGGGGCTTATCTTCTGGCATCCGAAGGGCGGCGCGATTCGCACGGAGATGGAAAACTTCCTCCGCGCCGAACTCGTGCGGCGCGGTTACGGTCTGGTCTACACGCCGCACATCGCGCGCCGCGAACTGTGGCGCATCAGCGGTCACGAGGAGAATTACGCCGATTCGATGTTCTCGCCGACCGAGATGGAGGGGACGGAGTTTCGCATCAAGCCGATGAACTGCCCGTTCCACATCGGCATCTACAAGTCTGCACAACGCTCTTACAGAGACTTGCCCGTGCGTCTCGCCGAACTCGGCACGTGCTATCGCGCGGAACTTTCGGGAACGCTTCACGGCCTGATGCGCGTGCGCGGCTTCACGCAGGACGACGCGCACATCTTCTGCACGCCGGAGACGGTCAAGGGCGAGATTCTCGGCTGCGTCGATTTCGCCTACGATGTCTTTCGCACCTTCGGTTTCGAGAGGTTCAAGGTCGAGCTTTCGGTCAAGGGCAGCGATACGACCAAGAGCTATCTCGGCACGGACGAGGACTGGGAACGCGCCGAGAGCGCGCTCAGGGAGGCGCTCGGCGAACGCGGTATCCCGTTCGAGCGGATGGAAGGCGAGGCGGCCTTCTACGGCCCGAAGATTGATATCAAGGTCGAAGATGCCATCGGCCGCCTGTGGCAGTTGACGACCGTGCAGTTCGACTTCAATCTGCCGGAGCGTTTCGAGTTGGAGTACATCGGCGAGGACAACAAGCCGCACCGCCCGGTGATGATTCACCGCGCGCTCTTCGGCTCGGTCGAGCGCATGTTTGGCGTTCTCGTCGAACACTACGCGGGCGCATTCCCGATGTGGCTGGCGCCCGTGCAGGTGGCCGTGCTGCCGATTACCGACCGCGTCAACGAATACGGCGAACGGGTCGCGCGCGAACTTCGCGCGGTCGGCCTGCGCGTCGAGACGAACGTGCGCGGCGACAAAATCGGCGCGAAAATCAGGCAGGCGCAATTGCAGAAGATTCCGTTCATGCTCGTCCTCGGCGACCGCGAGATGGAGCAGGGCGAGGTGGCTGTCCGCGAGCGCGCACGAGGCGACCTCGGCGCGATGTCGATTGACGAGTTTCGCGTCTTGGCGCAGCGACTCGTCGAATCGCGCGCGCTCGTCAACCACGTCGAGTCTTAAAGTCAGAGTCGAGGGTCAGGAGTCAAACCCACAGCAGGTTTGACTCCTCACTTCAGACTTCACACATCAGGCTCTTAACTTGAGGAGGTGTAGGTATTTCAGGCTTTCGAGGTCGCGGTCAGCGCCCGGACAACCGCCGCGCTCCCGCCGCGCGCATCAACGAGAGAATACGCGTGCCGGAGGTGCGCGTCATCGCCGAAGACGGCGAACAACTGGGCGTGATGGACACGCGCGATGCCATCAGGCGCGCGCGCGAACAGGGGCTTGACTTGGTCGAGGTGGCCGCCACCGCAGACCCGCCCGTCTGTCGCATCATCGACTACGGCAAGTTTCAGTACGAGGCCAAGAAGAAGGCCAACGAGGCGAAGAAGAAGCAGGTCATCATCACGGTCAAGGAAGTGAAATTCCGGCCGGGCACGGACGAGCACGATTACCAGTTCAAGATGAAGCACGCCCGCCAGTGGCTTCAGGAAGGCGACAAGGTGAAGGCGACCATCTTCTTTCGCGGCCGCGAGATTACGCACCGCGAACTGGGCGCGGAGCTTTTGCAGCGACTCGAACAGGACTTGCAGGATGTCGGCGAAGTAGAGGCGCGCCCGCGCATGGAGGGCAATCAGATGTTCCTCATCTTCACGCCGAAGAAGCACAAGACCGGGGGCGGCGGAGGCAGCGCGACGCGCCCGCACGACGCCGCGACCGCGCGGCCGACGCCGCAGCCATCGACCACCCCGGCCGGCGGAGGCGCGCAGCCCGACCCGGCCATCGAGCGGGAAATAACTTCGTAAAGAGAACAGTCTCGATGTTTGATTCGAGATTGAAGACACGCAGAGGGAGAAGCAATCATGCCGAAACTGAAGACACACAAGGGCGCGGCCAAACGTTTCCGCACAACCGCGACCGGGAAGATTAAGCGCGGCCACAGCCACGCGCGCCATATTCTGACCAAGAAGACGAATAAGCGTAAGCGTATTCTCGACATCGACGTGCTCGTTAGCGAAGCCGACGAGAAGCGCGTCAACGCGATGCTGCCCTACGGGCGAAGCTGAGTAAAAGTAATCAGTGATGAGTGATGGGTGATAGGTGATAAGAGAAAAGCTTTTTTCCTATCACCCGTCACCTATCACCCATCACTTATCTGGGAGGTTTCTGTTATGCCGAGGGCAAAACGTGGAAATAAGCGCACCGAGAGGCGCAAGAAGATTCTCAAACTAGCGAAGGGCTATCGCGGCACAAAGTCGAAGCTGTACCGCTCGGCCAAAGAGTCCATCGAACGCGGACTGAATTTCGCGTACACCGGCCGCAAACTCAAAAAACGCGACTTCCGCAGCCTGTGGATTGTGCGCATCGGCGCGGCCGCGCGCTTAAACGGCCTCAACTATTCGCAGTTCATGCACGGCCTCAAGGTCGCAGGCATCGAACTCGACCGCAAGGTTCTGGCAGACCTCGCCGCCAA
>DASZCR010000375.1:0-13044 GCA_035942915.1 Pyrinomonadaceae bacterium
ATAGGTTCGCCACACGCGCGTTTGTCAGGTAGACGCTCCGGCAGGACGAATCATGCCTGCCGTCTGAGCGGCGTGTTGGTGTTGAAGGAGACGCTCGTCAGGCTCCACGTCGTCAGAGAGGGTACGACGCTCTTGAAGAGCATGCGGTTGCCGTCGAGGAGCACAAGGGTCGAACTGCCCTGTGATGTGGGGCTGAGCGTCAGTTCTCCGGGCGCGGCGACGGCGAGGAGGTTGCCGCCGAGATTGACGCCCGTGAAGCGGCGCTCCAATGTCTCGACATCGTAGGCGTTGGCGATGCGCGGGAACGAGTTGGCCGGATTGCGCTTCGGGAAAGTCAGGATGGCGCGGCGGCCGTTCGCCTCGATGACGGCGTTGAAGAGCGCGATGGAGTCGCCGCTGATGGCGATGCCGTCGGGCTGCCGGTTGAGCGTGGAGTAGTCGAGCAGCGCGGGCTCTTCCGGCTCGTCCGTCTCTTTGAGCTTCGGCACGAGTCGCAGGCCGAAGCCGTCGCGCTCGATGGCGTAAACCTGTAGACGGCCATCGTCGTATGAGCCGCCTTCGGTCAAACCCGTCCACGCGAGGATGCGGCCGAGCGTCGAAGTCTGTGAAGGCTTCACCACGTCGAAGACGATAGCGCCCGCCATCGTCAGTTTCTCGCGCGTGCGTCCGTTGTCTGCGCGCACAATCTCGAAGCCTGCGCTCATCACCTTCGGAAAGGTCGTCTGCACACCCTCTTCGTCTTCGTCCTTCGGCGTGACGCGCTTCGGGTCTTCGAGCGCGCTGCTGACGACGATGGAAGGCACTGGACGCGCGGGCGACGGGCTGTCTTCCATGTCGCCGATGAAGTCAATGCCGTTCGGGGGCGTGCCGCGATAGAGGATGGCTCCGTTGAGGAAACGCTTGAGGCCGAGGAACCGTTTCTTCTTCGACTTGGGGAAATAGCGATAGAAGTTGCGAAACGGATTCTGATACTTGCCCATCAGCGGCGCGCCCACGTCCGTTGCGCCAGCCCACGCGGCGATGGGCTGAAGGAAGCGACGGTCGGGGATGCCCGCGCTGGCTTCTTCGTTGAGCGGATTGCCGTAAGCCGTGTAGAGAGGCGTGAGTCCTAATTCAACGAGCGGCTCTCCGGGCGCATAGCCGCCGCCGGGGATGTTGCCGGAGACGCTATGCCCGGCGACGACGATGCGCGTCCGCGAGGGCGCGCCCGTTGGGCTTGCGGCGTCGGCAAACGAGAGGACGCGATACTGCCCGTAGCGACGCCCCTGAGGCGAGCATTGATTCTTTTTCGACTGCTTATCTTCGCCGGGGTCGCAATCGTTGCGGCGCGGGAAGTCGGCCACGTCGCGCGAGTTGTCGATGGTCGCGTTGATGGGGTCGGTTATCTGCCGGACTCTGGTTTGCAGCAGCGCACGCGTCGTCAGGTCGAAGGTGAAGAGCACGGACTTCGAGAAGACGAGCATCTTCTTGCTCGTATCGGAGGCGTTGGCCTTGAGGTCTGTGAACGTCACCATGTTGCGCTCGATGGGATTGCCATCGACGTTCGGCACTTTGGTCTTCGAGAGCCTGACGGCCGAGCCGTTCGGCGAGGCGTGGAGGAAATAGACGAAGGCATCTATCCGCTGCACGTCGAAGGTGAGGAAGCTGACCTGCGGGATAATCGCCATTATCTCTTTCTTACCGTCGAGCCTCGTGACGAAAGCTCCATCGACGTTCGGCCTGAGACCGTTCGGGTCGGTTGACATGCAAGGTTTGGTGGCATCGCAGGCGCGTATCAGCGTGCGGCGGAAAGTGGGGTTGCCCGGCTGCGTCGGGTCTGCCAGTTCGAGCGCCTGACCGCTGACGGGGTCGAAGACCTCGAAGGCCGGGTCGATGTCGGATTTCGACTTCTGTCCTCGTCCGCAGATGCCGACGAGGAAGTGCTGGTCGTTGCCGAGGAAGTCTGCGAACTGAACATCCGTGAAGCGTTCCGACCCACGACGCGGGATTTCGAGCGCGGCGATACGCATCCCCGGCACAAACGTCAGAACAAGGCTCTCCGCGTCGGGCGACTGGCCTCTGACGAGCAACACAGAGAGATGCGGCACGGGCATCTGTCCCGCGCCTGCACGCCGCTTGCCGTAGCGCACGGCGGCCACGTCGAAGCCGACGGGGAAGACGAGCGAGCCGTCGTCGGCCACCATGCCGCGCGCGACGAGAGGCGGCGCGATAGCTTGCGAAGGCGTGTTTGCCGCCGCGCCCAGAGCGAGTTTGTATTGTCCGGGCTTCGCCGACGGCAGCACCTCAACTCGCAGTTCGCGCTCCTTCTTCGTCTCTCCGCTCACCTTCCTGATGACAAACGCGGGTTCGACCACCTCCTGCGCCCCTTCCATGCGCTTGAAGACAAAATCGTTGACCGCGCCGCTCGGCATCGCGGGCAGTTTGCGTCCCTTGACCGTGAGCGTGATGAACGTTCCGCGTGCGAGGCTTGCGGGCATCCCGTTGACGGTCACGGAGTCGATGCGCGGCGCGCCCGCGTTGACGGCGAAGTTGTTCTCGCTCATGTCGCTGGCCTGCGCCCCAGACGTGGCGCGCGCCACGATGCGGATGCGCGCCCTCTCGCTCTCGACGGCAGGCGCGACCCAAGAGAAACTGCGTGCGTTGCCGCCGAGGTTGCTGGCAATGGTCGAGAAGGTCGTGCCGCCGTCGAGCGACAGCAGAACGTCGTGAGCCGCAAGCGCCACATCACTCGAACTTTCCCAAGTGATGTCGATGCGCTGCGCCTCTTCAAAACTCTCACCGCCGTTCGGGAATTTGAGGTTGACGCGAAGCGGCGCGGGGGCGGGCGCGGCTTGCTGCAAGGTGAACGGCCGACTGTCGCCCTGTGCGACCTGTGCGCCGGAAGCGTTCCTGGCTGCGACGCGCACGAGCGCGCTGACGGACGGCGTCGGCGGACTCGGCAGAGTGAATGTGAACTCTCTGGCAACGGCGGGCAGGTCGCCGGTCGTGACGTTCGTGAAGGTCGCTCCGCCGTCGAGCGAGAGGCGGACGCTGTGGAAGGCGACAGTGCCGGTCGTATTCCAGCGCGTCGTGAGGCTCTGTCCGGCGCGCAGCACTTCGCCTCCACCCGGCGCAAACACGTCCACTCTGGTCGAAGGCGGTGGCGGTGGCGCGGTGAGGTATTGAAAAGCGTTCTGAAGGACTGAGGATTGACCGTCGGGGTTGGTGATACGAACGTTGACGAAACCGGCGGTCTGCGCGGCCGGTGTTGAGACCAGCAGTTGATTCGCGCCGCTCGACAGAATTTGCGCGAGATTGCTGCCGAACCTGACCTGACAACCCTGCTTGAAGTTTTGCCCGGAGAGCGTCACCTGCGTCGCGCCCGCGAGCGCCCCGCTCGAAGGACTGACGGCATTGATGATGGGCGCGGGCGGCGGAGGCGGGGGCGGCGCGCTGAAATATGTGAAGCCGTTCGGCACGACGGCCGGTTGCTGGCCGGGATTAATGACGCGGACGGTCGCCGCTCCCGCGCTCGCGGCCGGTGTGCTCACGACGAGCCGCGTCGGGCTGTTCGACAAGACCTGCGCGAGATTACCTTCAAACTTGACCTGACAGTTCGGGGCGAAGTTCTGCCCCGTAATCGTCACCTGCGTCCCTCCGTTCGTCGTCCCACTCGCAGGATTGATGGAAGTGATAACGGGGAGCGTGGGCGCTGGCGGCGGCGGCGCTGAAACATACGTGAAAGCGTTTTGTGCGATGCCCGCTTGCTGTCCGGGATTGACTACGCGGACGTTGACCGCTCCGGCCGTCTGTCCGGCAGGTGTGATGACGTTCAGACGCGTACTGTCGATGAAGGTCGTCTGTGCGTCTATGCCACCGAATCTGACGAGACAGCCCTGCTGAAAATTCTGCCCCGTAATGGTCACCTGTGTCCCGCCCGCGAGAGACCCCGTCGAAGGACTGACACCTGTGATGAGCGGCGACGGAGGCGTCGGCGTCGGCGGCGGAGCCGAAACGTACTGGAAGGCGTTCTGTAGAATACCCGCTTGCGACTGGCCGGGATTGAGCACGCGCACCGTCACAAAGCCGACCGTCTGCGCGGCGGGCGTGACGGCGTTCAGTTGCGTGCTGCTGACAAAGGTCGTCTGCGCTTCCACGCCGCCGAACTTTGCCACGCAACCCGGCGCGAAATTCTGACCTGTAATAATCAACTGCGTTCCGCCAGACGTTGAGCCGCTCGCGGGGCTGACGGAATTGATGACGGGGACGGGAGGCGGCGGAGGCGGCGGTGCGGCGACGTATGTGAAAGCGTCCTGTGCGGCGACTGCCACTCCGGGCGAGTTCACCACGCGCACGTTGACGGGGCCGAGAGCCTGCCCCGGCGGCGTCACGGCGACGAGTTGTGTGCTGCTGATGAAAGTCACGGCGGGCGAGTCCACGCCTCCGAACCGGACGCGGCAGCCGTTCAGGAAACTCTGTCCAAAGATAGTCACCTGTGTCCCGCCTGTCAGCGGGCCGCTCGCAGGGGTAATCAGATTTATGACGGGGATGGAAGAAGACATGTTGATTTTTCTCCGAAAGTGGTGAGGCGACGGATACGTTCGCCGGCCATCCTGAAGCGCACGCCGCACGCTCGACAGGCGCGGCGCGGACAACGAAAGAGAGTGCTGTCTTCCCACATGGAACACAGCCACCGATGCAGGTCTCTGACGCGCAGGCACACGCTTTCAAGACGCGCAATAAGATGGCCTCGATTGCGTGAGCAAACAGAGATACGTAGTGTTCTGCGGATTCGGATTTTGACGGCGGGAGGGCAGTGCGCGGAAAAGCGTTCGTGCGGTCGCTTCCTGACCCGTGAGGAGAATCTTAAAACTCAGTTCCGCAGGGCTTTCAAATCTTCCATCCATCCCGGATGTTCGCTAAGTAGTGCCAGCGGCGCGGCTCAAGACGGCGAAGCCAGATGCGGAAGTGGAAACAAGGATGCGGCTGCTCGCACACTTGTCACGAAGAGAAAACTTTGATGCACGGACGCGCAGGCGTGCGGGGCAACCGGCGCGGCCGTTTGAAGCCGCCGCGACTCACAACGGAATGAAGCTCGCATGTGCCATCTTGACGCCGCTATCGTAGCGGTGTCCCACACGTTGGAGCGGCCCCTGCACGAAGTCGCGCGGGTCGAGATACGCTGCGAGGCGGCCTCGCAACGTCTCGTCCGTGTCCGACTCACTACCCAGCACCGTGACCCCTGTGAACTTAGCCCAACCCGACGCCGAGAAGGGCACATCCCGGTCGTAATCCTCGTCCCAGAGGATGTTGCAAACTCCCTCCCACTCGAACCGGAAGGCGACGCCGCTCCGTTCCATGAAGCGGAGGCGCGCACGAGGAATCTCCTCATGCTCAAAGACGTAGAACCAGCCATTCAACTCGCCAGACTCCTCGTCATGCGGCTCCGACCACTCGACCACCTGACCGGACACCTCCATCCAACGCCAAATCGGAAAGTGCAGATTCTCATGGGATGCACGCGGCTCCCATCCATCGTCGCCGCTCTCCGGCGCGGCTTCCACGTCCAGCGACCAGAAGAGCCGCGCATCGCCTTTCGGATGGTACTTGCGCAACCAGTACGGGTCAGGAACAGTCGCCGACAGCGTCGCGCTCTTCAGGGCGAAGGTCTTATTTTTGAGAATGAGCTGCATCAAGATTGCTCCTCGAATGCCTAACAATCGACAGATATTATCACCGGCGAGCAGCGTTGGAAGTGCAAATGACGAGTGAGCCATTTAGTGGAATTCACGCGGGCTGCCGGTCGCTTGACAGTTAAATTCTCAATATGTAAATTGTCGCTTCTTTGATTTTGCGTCATGTCAACGAGACTCACCTCGTTGAATTCTCTCACTTAACTTACAACTCAAAGAGTCGTCCGATGCAGTACTTTTGCGCGAGTCGTGTTTTGCCTCCTGCATGAGCCTGACTCGCGTAGACCTCAACGCCGCACAAGACAAGCTTTGGAGTAATCTTCTCATGGATGCTTCACATCTGCCCGGCCTGCGTCTGCGTCTGTTCTGTCTGTTTCTCGCTTACATCTTGTTCGTCGCGCTCATCGCGCCCTTTCAGGTGCGGAGGGCGGCAGCGTCGCCGCCTTCCGTCGCTCCGCAGGCAGCGGCGTCGAAGACGCCCTCTGCCGCACCGCAGGGGCGCTCGGCGCGTCCCTCCGCGCACCGTCAAGGCGAACTGCTCGTGCGCTTTCGCGAGGGCGCGTCGGAGCAGGAGCGACAGGCGGCGGTCGAGAATCGTGGCGCGCGCCGGGGCAAGAGACTGCGCGGGATGCCGCACATGGAGAAACTGTTGCTGTCGCCGCAGCAGGACGTAGAGGCGCTGGCGGCTCAACTGCGCGAGGATGCGTCGGTCGAGTTTGCCGAGCCGAATTTCCTCATCAACAAGTCGCAGGCCGTCCCCGATGATACACAGTTCGGCCAGCAGTGGGCGCTCAGGAACGAGGGACAGAGCGGCGGCACGGCCGGAGCGGATATCAACGCGGTGACGGCGTGGCAGAGTACGACCGGCGAGCCGACGACCGTCATCGCCGTCATCGACAGCGGCATCGACTTCACGCATCCAGACCTCAGCGGCAATCAGTGGACGAACCCTGCCGAGCGCGCCAATAAGCACGACGACGACCGCAACGGTTATCTCAACGACCTGCACGGTTGGGACTGGGTTAAAGAGACGGGCGAGGTGCGCGACGAGCAGGGGCACGGGACGGCCGTCGCGGGCGTGATTGCCGCGCAGGGCAACAATCGGGCGGGCATCTCCGGCGTCATGTGGCGCGCGAGCCTGATGAATTTGCGCGTCCTCGACGCGCAGGGCACGGGCGACGTGGCCTCTGCGGTCGAGGCCATCAACTATGCCACGCTGATGGGCGCGCAGGTCATCAACTGCTCTTGGGGAACGGACGAGCCTTCGCAGGCTTTGCGCGACGCGATTCGACGCGCGACGGGACGCGGCATCGTCGTCGTGGCTGCGGCGGGCAACGACGGGCGCGACCTCGATGCGGTCGGATACTATCCGGCCGCCTTCGACCTGCCGAACGTCATCGGCGTCGCGGCCACCGACAGTCGAGACCGTCTGGCGAGTTGGTCGAACCTTGGCGCGACGCGCGTCCACGTCGCCGCGCCCGGAGTTGATGTGCTGACAACGCGGATGGGCGGCGGTTATCAAACCTTGAGCGGCTCGTCTCTCGCCGCGCCTTTCGTGAGCGGCGTCGCCGGACTCGTCAAAACGCAGCGGCCGTTCCTCAAGGCCGACGCCGCGCGCGAAGCCATCCTCTCGAACGTCAGGACAGTGGCGGAACTGAGCGGGAAGGTTTCCTCCGGCGGCATCGTCAACGCGGGCGGCGCTCTCTCCGCGCTCGTTGCCATGTCGGCCGAGCGCGACATGCGCGACGAGAACGCCAACGGCATTGACGACGACACCGAACCCAATCGGGACAACGGCAAGGAGAAGGAGAAAGGCGGAGGCGGAAGTGAGGGCGGCAGAGGCAACGGCAACGAAGATGAGAAGGGAGTTCATCGGCAGCCCGGTGTCCCCGGCGATGGATTGCCGAACCTCGACGAAGTGCGTCAACTCAAGAACGTCCATCCGAAAGCACAGGAGCCGATTAAATCCAACATCTGTTATGAGTGCGAGCCGTGTATAGAGTGTGGCGGCGGCGGCTACAACGAGCCGCCCGTGGCGGTCGTCGGTGGCCCTTACAGCGGGACGGTCGGTGCGGCCATCCCCTTCGACGCCAGCGGCTCTTACGACGTTGACGGCTCGATTAACAGCTATCAGTGGGATTTCGGCGACGGCACGACCGGGACTGGCATCTGGCCTTCCAAGAGCTATGCGGCCGGCGGCACTTACACGGTCACGCTGACGGTCAGAGATAACAGCTTCCAGTACGGGTTCGCCTCGACGACCGTGAGTGTCAGCGGCGCGTCTAATCTGCCGAGTCCCTGGGCGACGCAGGACATCGGCAGCGTGGGCTACGCGGGCAGCGCCAGTTACGCTTCAGGTAGTTTCAGCTTGCAGGGGTCGGGCGCGGACATCTGGGACACGGCCGACGGCTTCCGCTACGTCTATCAGCCGTGGACGGGCGACGGGCAGATTGTCGCGCGCGTCGCCTCGGTCGGTTACACAGACGCGTGGGCGAAGGCGGGCGTGATGATTCGTGAGAGCCTGACGAACAACTCGCGCCACGCTTCGATGTTCCTCACGCCGGGGATGGGCACGGCCTTTCAATGGAGAGACACGCCGGGCGGCTATAGCGGCCACGTCGGGAGCGGCGGCGCAGCGCCCGTCTGGGTCAAACTCACGCGCGCCGGAAACAGCTTCAGCGGTTACGCGTCCGCCGATGGTGTGAACTGGACTCTGGTCGGAACGGCGGCCATCGGCATGGCCTCTACCGTCTACGTCGGCATGGCCGTGACGAGTCATAACAACGGCGCGCTCTGTGCGGCGAGTTTCGACAACGTCGGCCTCAGCGCGGCGACGACCAACAACGCCGCTTTCGTCTCGCAGTCCGTGCCTTCGACGCTGACGGCTGGACAGACGGCCAACGTCTCGGTGACGATGCAGAACACGGGCACAACGACGTGGACGACGGCCGAAGGCTACAAACTCGGCTCGCAGAATCCGCAGGACAACGGCACGTGGGGCACGGGTCGCGTCGCTTTGCCCGCTTCGGTCGCGCCCGGCGGGCAAGCCACCTTCAACTTCAACGTCACCGCGCCGACGACTCCCGGCACGTATAACTTCCAATGGCGGATGCTGCGTGAGGGCGTCGAATGGTTCGGCGGCTACACGACGAACGTGACGGTGACGGTCAACAATCCGCCCTCGACCGGCGGAGGATACACGGGCAACAACGTCACTGTCGCACGCCTCGACGCGGCGAATCGCACGGGAGCCACAGACCTCTTCTCCGGCAACTATTCGTGGGATGTGCCCATCGTCGGGCTGGCCGGGCGCTCCGGTCACGACCTCGGCATCTCGCTCTCCTACAACTCGCTCGTCTGGACGAAACACGGTTCGACCATCACCTTCGACGCCGACCAGGGCTTTCCCGGCCCCGGCTTCCGCCTCGGCTTCCCCGTGCTCGAACCGCGCCATTACAACGAAGTGACCGGCCGCTACGGCTACCTGTTGCTGACGCCTTCGGGCGCGCGTGTCGAACTGCGGCAAGTCAACGGCACGAACGTCTACGAGGCCGGAGACTCTTCCTATCTGCAACTCATCGACTACGGGTCGAGCCTGCTCATGCGCGCCACCGACGGCACGCAGTTCTCTTACGTGGCCGTGAATAATCGTTGGGTCTGCACGCAAATCAAGGACAGGAACGGCAACTATATCTCGGCCACTTATCACGCCAACGGCCGCCTCGCCAACGTCACCGACACGCTCGGCCGCGTCGTCACCTTCAACTACGACGGCGCATGGCGACCCGTCTCGATTGTCCAGACGTGGAACCGCGCGGGCTATAACGAGACGCACGAGTGGGCGAGGTTCGGCTACGGCGACCTCTACGTCGCGCCCGGTTTTTCGGGTCTCTCGGTCAACGGGCCGCAGAACACTTACGTCTCCGTGCTCACGCAGGTCAGCCTCGACGACGGCTCGCGCTACAACTTCGAGTACAACTCGGCCGGGCAGGTCGCCGTCATCCGTCACTACGCCTACGACGGCCACCAGCGGCGCTACACCGTCTACGGCTTTTACGCGGGCGGCACGGATGTGCCGCGCATCACCGAGCGAAGAGACTGGGCAGAGAACTGGAACGGCGGCGCGGAAGCCATCACCTCTTTTAACGACGAAGGCAACGGGACGAAGAGCCTGACGATGCCCGACCGCTCGACCGTCCATAAACAGGTCTATGCGATGTCCGGGTGGATGCGCGGCCTCGTCACTGCCGAGGAGACGTGGAGCGCCGGAGTGCGGCAGCGCTGGTTCACCACCGCCTTCACGCAGGACGACACCAACGCCGCTTACCCGCTCAACCCGCGTCCGACCGAGACCAACGTCTACGACGCGCACGGGAACCGTCGTCGCACGACCGTCGAGTACACGCCGAGCTTCGGTCTGCCCGCCAACGTGCGCGAGTACGCTGCCGACGGCGCAACCGTGCTACGACGCATCGAGACCTCCTATCAGTTGGGCGCGCCATACGTTGACCGGCGCATCATCGGTCTGCCGTCTGTGCAGCAGGTCTTCGAGGGCGAGAGCCTGCTCGTCGCCAAAGTCGAGAGCCATTACGATTGGACGGACGCGCAATCTTTCAGCGCGCAGTCGCCCTCGATGGGACACGATGCGGCCAACTACGGCGCAGGGTTCATCGTCGGGCGCGGCAACCTGACAGGCGTCAGGCGTTTCAACATCTTCGCCCCCTGGGACGTGAATCAGGCCACGTGGACGCAACGCCTCGCCTACAACGCGGCCGGTTCGGTGGTCGCCAAGCGCGACGCGCTCGACCACACGACCTCCATCTCCTACGCCGACTCTTACTCCGACGGCGGGAACGCGCGCAACACGCTCGCCTACCCGACGGCCGTCACCGACCCGGCCGGTTTCTCCATCACAGCACAGTACAACTACGACATGGGGCTGGTCGTCCGCGCGCAAGACCGGAAGGGCGCTTTCACGACGACCGTCTATGACACGGCCGGGCGCGTCGAGCGTTCGACG
Source organism: Pyrinomonadaceae bacterium (assembly GCA_035942915.1). GTDB lineage: Bacteria > Acidobacteriota > Blastocatellia > Pyrinomonadales > Pyrinomonadaceae > DASZCR01. Next base: position 10,693 of record DASZCR010000375.1, read on the forward strand.
AACGGCATCAATGGCGCTTACACGCGCTACGTTTACGGGTCTGGTCACGACTGGGTGCAGCAGTTCACTACGGTCGAGGCAGGGCAGGCCGAAGCCTACTCAATCACGGTCTTCGACGGCGCGGGGCGCGTGCGCGCCACAGCCGGTTATCATCCCGGCAGCGCGGGCGGCTATCGCGGACAGTTCACCTCCTACGACGTGATGGGGCGCGTCGCCAGTCGCACCAACCCGGCCGAAATCACCGGCGGATGGGTTCCTTACGGCGACGATGCGGCCGGGTGGGTTTCGACGCAGTACGCTTACGACTGGAAGGGACGGCTGACGCGCACGACCAACACCGACAGCACCTATTCGGAACTCTCATACGGCGGCTGCGGCTGTGCGGGCGGCGAGACCATCACCACCACCGACGAGGTCGGGCGCAGGCAGCGCGTCACCAGCGACGCGCTCGGACGCCCCTTCAAAGTCGAAGATTTCAACTGGAACGGGAGCGTCTACCGCACCCTGCTGAACACCTACAACGGCCGCGACCAGATTACGCAGACGCTCGTGCAGGACGCGGCCAGCGGCGTCAGTCAGGCGACCACCATCGAGTATGACGGCTTCGGCCGCATCTGGAAGAAGAAAGCGCCGATTCAACTCGCGCCGACCGTCTACGAGTACAACGCCGACGACACGCCGTTGAAGGTCACGGACGCGCGCGGCGTCGCGGCGCATTACACGCACAACTCGCGCGGGCTTGTCACGAACATCAGCTACACCGCTCCGGGCGACATCACCCCGACCCCCAGCGTCGCCTTCGACTACGACGCGGCGGGCAACCGGCTCTGGATGACGGACGGCGCGGGTCGCACCGACTACCAGTACAACACGCTCTCCCAACTGACACAGGAGACGAGGCAGTTTGCAGGACTGCCCGGCTCCTACTCGCTCACATATCAGTACAACCTCGCAGGGCATCTCAAGAGCATCACCGACTACAACAACTCGCAGGTCAGTTACAGTTACGACACGGCCGGGAGAGTCTCGGCCGTCAACGCCTCCGGCTTCGGCGGCGTCTCACAGTTCGCCTCCAACATCACCTACCGCGCTTCCGGCGCGCTCAAAGGCATGACGTATGGCAACGGCGTGCAGGTCAGCATGAGCTACAACTCACGCCTGCTGCCCACGCGCTACGACGTGACCGGGTTGCAGTACTACTACGGGCAGCCACCGGCCGCCAGCGGTTCCACCTACTCTTATTACGCCGATGGGCGCGTCAGCTACGCGCAGGACATCCGTGACGGCATCTTCGACCGCGCCTATCAGTACGACCACGTCGGCCGCATTCAGGAGGCCATGTCAGGCGCACAGGCGCGCGGAGGAACGGCCGCCGACGGCCCCTATCGCCAGAGCTATGGCTATGACGCATGGGACAACATCACCACGCGTAACAACCGTCTCTGGAGCCAGTGGCTCGGTGCAGACACCTCGACCTATACCAACAACCGTCGGCAGGGTTGGGACTACGACGCGGCCGGCAACATCACGCGCGACACCTACGAGCATACCTACGACGCCGCCGGTGGAAGGACCAAATCGAGAAAGGAGTGGTTCGAGACCTCCTTCAACCCCTGGGAGTATCACGTCATCACGATAGAGCAGAGCTACGACGGCGACGGCCGTCCGGTCAAGCGCGTCGAGACGCGCCATCTCGAAGACGGCAACGGCACCAACAGCGATGAGGTGACGCCGACCTATTACCTCAGGTCGAGCGTGATGGACGGCGCTATCATCAAAGAGGTCGGTGGCCGCTCGCACGTCTACGCTCTGGGGCAGAAGATTGCAGAGCAGTGGGAGGGCGCAACCTCCGCGCAGTTCTGGCACATGAACCCCGTCACGGGAAGTTGGGTCGAGGCGTGGGGCACGGTCGGCACACGCAAGGAGATGGACCCGTTAGGAGCCGATGTCGGCACTTTCGACCCGTTCGTCACCTACGGCTCGCCGAATTATCTGGACATGCGACCGGCCGAGCCGCTCTTCCTTGAGGGCGGCGACCCGTTCGACACGCGCGGCGGTTGCACGCTCGACGGCATGCCGATATCTTGCTCTGAGGCCAGTCGCAGGTTGGAGACGGGCAGCGCCGTCTTCGACACCCTGACGACCGTCAGTATCACTTACACGAGCGGGCGGCGGGAAACTTTCGTCGGGCATAGCAGTCTGCCGCCGGGACTCGACCTGCGTTTCACAGGACAGATGGCGCATGACGCCGCCTTCGGCTTCAGAATCGGCAACATCCTCGGCGGCTTCAACCTCGGCGTCTTCATGGCTATCGGCAACGCCTTCGCCTCGCGCGCCAACACCGTCGAGGGC
>DASZCR010000376.1:0-11366 GCA_035942915.1 Pyrinomonadaceae bacterium
GCGCCCGACCGCTGCGACCGCGCCGCGCATGAAGGCTTGCGGGATGAAACGGTGCGCGTCCGTGAAAGACGTGCCCGTGAATCCGTGACGCGCGTAGTCCTCCGGCGAGAGCGCGAAGAACAGTTCGCCCTCGGCGACGGAGCGCGAGTCGATGGAGAATCCCGCGACCTGTGCTGTCAGTATTCCTTTGTCAAACATCTGGCCGCCGCCCTCAGAGACGGCGGCGTGCATTCCTGCTGCCGCTTCTTTAATGTTCACGCTCGGTCTCTTCCCCTCGCGCCGCGCGCGCGGAAGAGTCAAACATCTCGTGCCCTTCCGTCGCGCTTCCGCCGATGTTGTTGGGGGCGGCGCTCCTCCGGGCTATTCTCTGCGTTGTGCGCTTCCGGCGCAAACGCTGGCGGCAGACGGCGATTCTGCGCCGCATTTCTTCGCTCTGGGGGCTGCTGTGATGCGTGAGCGGCATGGCTGAGAAGTCATCGGTCAAGGGTTATCGGTTCTCGTCAGTTGCTTCTTCCGAAGTCGACTCGGACGACTTGGCGCGGCGCGACGCTCGCGCCGACTTCGGGAAACTGCCGGAAGGCGCGTCCCTCGCCGCGCGCTTCGAGTTCGAGGCCGAGTTGCGCGCAGATGCGCGCGGCGTCGCGCAGGCTGCGCCCGCGCAAGTCCGGCATGAGCAGCGCGCTCGCGTCGGCGGCCGTCGCGTAGACCACCTCGCCATCGCCTCCCTGTCGCGCCACTTCCGGCAGGCCGACCGTCTCGCCCGTCGGCGCATCCGACATGAGCGCGGACTCGGAGCCGCTCGGCGTCTGCGCCCGTTCGGCGAGCAGTTGTTCACGCACGCTCGGCTGTTCGACCTCCGTGTCGGGCGCGATGTTCATGTAGGGCAGCACGTCCTCGGCGATGTCGCGGAAGACGGGTGCGGCCACGTCGCCGCCGTGATAAGCGCCGACGGGTTCGTTAATCACGACGGCGATGACGACCGCAGGGTTCTCGACCGGCGCAAAGCCGACGAACGAGGCGACGAACTTCGTCGTCGAGTAGGTCTTCGTCTGCGGGTCTATCTTCTGCGCCGTGCCGGTCTTGCCCGCCGCCGTGTAGCCTTCGAGTTGCGCGGCCTTCGCCGTGCCCTTGACCGTTACGCTCTCAAGCATGCGCCGCACGACGCGCGCCGTCTCCGGACTGATGACACGACGCTGCTGCGGCTCGGCGCGGCGCGCGGTTGCGCCTGCGGCGTCGCGCACCTCGCGGACGAGATGCGGGGCGACATGGACGCCGTCGTTGGCGAGCGTGCCGAAGGCCGCCGCAATCTGCAAAGGCGTGACGCCAATCTCCTGTCCGATGGCGATGGAGCCGATGGAAGAGGGATGCCAGCGTTCGACCTTGCGCAGGATGCCCTGCGTCTCGCCCGGCAACTCGATGCCGGTCTTCGCGCCGAAGCCGAAGCGCGTGATGTAGTCGTACATGCGCGCGTCGCCGACCTTGAGGCCGAGTTTGATGGCGGCCACGTTGCTCGACTTGGCAAGCGCCTCAGTCAACGTCAGTGTGCCGAAGGCCGTGTGGTCGTGGACGACGCGACCGGCCACCGTGATAGCGCCCATCTGACAGTCGATGCGGTCTTCCGGCTGCGCGAGTCGCTCCTCGATGGCGGCCGAGTAGGCGACCATCTTGAAGGTCGAGCCTGGCTCGTAGATGTTCTGAAGAGCGTCGCTGGCGCGCGTTTCCGGGTCGCTTCCGGTCGGCTCGTTCGGGTCGAACGTGGGCGCGTTGGCGAGCGCGAGAATCTCGCCCGTGCGCGGGTCGAGAACGATGGCCGTCCCCGATTTGGCGCGCGAACGTTCGAGCGCGGCGGCCAGCGCGCGTTCAGTCTGATACTGAATCGTCTGGTCGATGGTCAGCACGACCGTCTGCCCCTCGCGCGGCGCAACCTCGACGCTCTCGTATGACTGGCGACGCGCGTCGCCCTCGACAAAGAGCTTGCCCTGCTCTCCTTCGAGCGATGCGTTGTAGACGCGCTCGACGCCCGCCAGCCCCTTATCATCCAAATCCACGAAGCCGACGACGTGCGCCGCCAGTTCGTTGTTCGGATAACGACGCTTCGACTCCTTGCGCGGATAGACGCCCTTCAGATTCAACGCCGTGACGGCTGCGGCTTCAGCGTCGTCGAGTTTGCGCGCGACCCAGAGGAAAGAGCGACGAGCTTCCTTCGCCTGCCTGAGTCGTTCGGCCAGCGGCGCAGCGTCCGTCTTGAGCGCGCCCGCGAGTTTGCGCGCCGTCTCATCGACATCCTCTATCTCGCCGGGGACGGCGAAGAACGATTCGACCTCGACGCTGCGCGCCATCTCGCGCCCCTGCCGGTCGAGGATAAGACCGCGCGCCGCGTTGGTCACGATGTCGCGCTGCTGCTGCGAGCGCGCGCGTTTGCTCAACTCTTCGTGCCGTACCGTTTGCAGGTAGACCAGACGCGCGCCGATGACGACCATCCACCCACAAAGAAAAATGGCGACCGCGATGGCGCGTCGCCGTGAGGCGTCCGGTCTTTGTGCTGTGCGCGCAGAAAAGCGTTCCGGCATAAGCGTCTGCGACTTCCTCATCCTCACATCAACTACCAACTCTCGGCCGCCGCACCCGACGCGCGAAAGCCCGACGGAGGCGACCGACCCAAACTCGGAGGACTAACGACGCATCGAACTCGCGGCCGAGCCGACGAAAGTCGAAGCGCCGCCGCGCTGCGACGCTCCGCCGGACTCGCGCTGACGAACCGTCTCAGCAGCGTCTGCGTCCGCGTCTGCCGATGCCTGTGCGCCGCCGCCAATCTGCGAGGCGCGCGCCGGCTGCAAGCCCATCTCGCGCGCGGCGCGTTCCAACTCTCCGGGGGCGTTGCGCTGTTCGAGCGCGAAGCGCAAGCGTCGCTGTTCTTCGAGCAGACGGTCGCGTTCGCGCCGCAGAGCCTCGCTGCGGTAGCCGTACTGCACGGCGGCGAACTGCTGGCGCGCGGCCACGACAAAACCTCCCGCCAGCAGCAGGCAGCAACCGAGCAGTAAGGCTTGACGACGCAGTGCGCGCCGGTCGCGCTCGCGCCGCACGTAGAAGTTGGGATGTTGCTGGGGCACTCTTCTCATCTGTTATCGGGCCTCGAACAAGCTTGGTGCGGGTCAGTGGGAGTCCGTGCGTCGGCCGAATCGCGGATGAGGCGGGGACGCGCTGGCGTTCGACTTCGGCACGGGCGCGCGCTCTTTAATTAAGGCGCGCTCACAGTTTCAGGCAGGCGCGCAGTTTGGCACTCCGCGCGCGCGGGTTCTCGCTCACCTCGGACTCGTCCGGCGTGACCGGCCTCCTTGTCAAAATCTCAACGACGCGCCGCGCGCCGCACGTACAGACCGGCGCACGCCGGTCGCATTCACACTGCCCCGCCAGTCGCCGCAAGGTCTGTTTGACGACGCGGTCTTCCAGCGAGTGAAAGCTGATGACGGCGAGGCGGCCTGACGTTTGTAAAAGAGCGATTGACGTTTCGACGAACTGCGCGAGCCCTTCGAGTTCGCCGTTGACGGCGATACGCAGCGCCTGAAACGTGCGCGTCGCCGGGTGCGTGCGGTCTGTCCGCTTGTGGCCGACGGCGCGCGCCACCAGCTCGGCCAACTCTCCGGTCGTCTCGACGGGTCGCCCGGCGTCGCGTCGCTCGACTATCCAACGTGCGATGCGACGCGACCTGCGCTCCTCGCCGTATTCAAAGATAATGCGCGCAATCTCCTCTTCGGAGAGCCGCGCCAGCAGTTCGGCCGCCGTCTCTTCTTCGCCTTCGGCGTCCATACGCATGTCGAGCGGCGCATCGTGGCGGAAACTGAATCCGCGCTCCGGCGTGTCGAACTGCAAGGAAGAGACGCCGAGGTCGGCCAGAATGCCGCTCGCCTCCGACTCGTCCGCCTCCCGCATCACGCGCGCGATGTCGCGATGATTGGCGTGGACGACGCGCAGGCGCGAACCGAAACGCGCGAGCCGCTCGGAGGCGATGCGTATCGCCTCGCGGTCGCGGTCGAGACCGAGGACGCGCGTCTCTGCGAAGCGTTCAAGGACGGCCTCGCTGTGTCCGCCCATGCCGAGCGTCGCATCGACGAAGAGCCCGCCGCGCTCAGGGGCGAGCGCCGCGAGCGTCTCTTCCAGTAACACGGGGCGATGGGGCGTGCCCGGCCCCCCTCCGGGCTCCGCCATCACCACCGCCCCGTGATCTCAAAGAACTGTGAGAGGTAACAGGTGACAGGTGATAGGAAATCTCGCCTTTGTTTTAACTTATTACTCATCACCTCTCACCCCGCTTGGTCAGATGCCGAGCCGCGCAATCGAAGCCTCGTCCTCCTCCGTGTAGGGGTCTGAGAGCAGTCGCTGCTCGAAACGCTCAATCTCCCAGACTTCAAGATATGTCAGGTATCCGAGCACGGCCACGTCGCCTAAGACGGCGGCGCTTTTCCTGAGCAGCGGATGGATGAGGACGCGCCCCTGTGTGTCCATCGTCGCCTGCTGGCCGTAGTAGTTCGTCCTGTCAAGGAACTTGCGCCGCGCCGGGTCCATCGAGGGCAGCAGCGCCAGACGCTGCTCAATTGACTCCCATTCGGGAAGGGGATAAAGTCTGGCGCATTCGCCGGTCAGGCTCGTGACGTAGAACTCCGCGCCGTGCTTCTCCTCTATATAGCGTCGGAACGCGGTCGGTACTTTCAAACGCCCCTTGGAGTCGATGCGCGCCGTGTAATTTCCTCTCAACATAAGGCTTGCGGCGGTCGGACGGGGCGGGGCTGCTTAAAACTTAAAGTGAAACTCTAAGCAATGGCGGCAAGCTGCTCTGGAAAGCCCACTTTTAGCCACTTTTTTCCACCCGCCGCGCATAGTAAGCCCGTTATCGAGGCGTGTCAAGGATAAAAATCGCGTTTAACGAAGAATTTTTAAGCACGATATGGTGTAGTTTATCCGGCACTCTAAAGCCCCGATTCGTAGCCAACCGGGCGCACATCCTGTATAGTGGCGCGCCATGCATAAAAACCAAACGGCGGCGGCGCGCTCACCACGCTTTCACGACGCATGAGTTACGGCGCACTGCTCCTCTTCGGCCTGCTCATCGCGTCGGCCAACGTCGTCGGCGGGCTGCTGCTGGCGCGACCCGGCTGGACTCCGCGTAACCCACGCCATCTCAAATATTTAGTGGCGCTCGGCGCGGGCTTCATGCTGGCGGCCATCTTCATCGAAATCGTGCCGGAAGTGGTCAGGCTCTGGTCTCGCGAGGGGGCGGCTGAGGAAGGGTTGATGCACGGCGTTTTGGGGGCGATGACGCTGCTTTTGGCCGGTTATCTGCTCGTCCACTTCGTCGAGCACACGGTTGCGCCCCACTTTCATTTCGGCACGGAGACCCATCCGGAGGCGCTCGTGCGCCCTTCGGCCGCCTACACGGCCATCGGCGGACTCTCCATCCATGCCTTCTTCGACGGCGTTTCGGTCGCGGCGGCCTTCACGGTCGATAACAAAGTCGGCCTGCTCGTCTTCGTCGCGGTGTTGCTGCACAAGGTTCCCGAAGGGTTTACGGCGGCCTCCATCATGCTGGCGTCTGGGCGTGCGCCGCGCCGCGCATTGGGGGCGACGCTGACGATTGGCGCGGCTACGCTGGCGGGCGTCCTCGGCGTCGCGCTGCTGCAATCGAGGCTGAGCGGTACGGTCATCTACGCACTCCCCTTCTCGGCGGGCGTCACTCTTTACGTCGCGGCGAGCGACCTGATACCGGAAGTCAACCACATGGAGGAGAAGAATCCGGTCGTCTCCATCGTCGTCTTCGGCGGCGTCGCGCTCTTCTACCTGCTGCACCTCCTCATCGGCGAGTAGCCCCGGCGGCTTCGCGCTGGTGCCCCGTTGCTGTTATCATCTTCGACATAGATGAAAACCCGACGGACACTTTCGCTCGTCGCGCTCTGCGCGTTTCTTACACTCTCGGTCTGCGCCGCCTCGACACAAGCGCAGGTCACGCCTCAGTCTCCGCTCCCGCCGCCGACCGGCTACGTCAACGACTACGCCGGAGCCATCAATGCTGCGGCGAAAGAGCGCATGGAGACGATTCTGACCAATCTGAAGGAGCGCGCGGATATCGAGTTCGCCGTCGTCACCGTGCCGACGACGGGCGAGCGTGCGATTTACGACTACTCTCTGGCGGTGGCGCGCGGCTGGGGCATCGGTTCAAACGAGGGCGAGAAGAACGGTTTGCTGCTGCTCGTCGCAGTCAATGACCGCAAGTATCAGATACAGGTCAGCCGTCATCTCGAAGGCGACCTGCCGGACGGACTCGTCGGCGAGATGGGACGGCGCATGCGCGAGCCGTTCCGCGCAGGCGATTACAGTCGCGGGTTGACGGAGGCCGTCGAGGCGTTCGTCGCCACGCTGGGCGAGAAGCGCGGCTTCAGCATCGAAGGTATCGACCAGAGCAAAGCTTATCAACCGGTGGCCGAGACGCGGCGGACGCGTGTGCGCGGGCGCGGCAATCAGTTTGTGGGCGGCCTCAGTTTCGGCACGTGCTGTCTGATAGCCTTCGTCGTCATCATCCTGTTCTCGATGTTTTCCGGTAGGGGGCGACGCGGTGGCGGCTTCGGCGGCGGTGGCGGCTGCCTGAACGCATTGCTGCTCGCCAATCTCTTCAGCAGCTTCGGCGGACGCGGTTCGAGCGGTTGGGGCGGCTTCAGCGGAGGGGGCGGCTCAGGTTGGGGCAGCGGTGGTGGCGGTGGTGGCGGCTTCGGAGGTTTCGGCGGCGGCGGCGACTTCGGCGGCGGCGGCGCGGGCGGAGATTGGTAGAGCGACAGACTGACTACTTCTAAAGATTATGGCTAACCACGTGGCGCAGGAAGCGTTCAATCATCTGATTGGTGATTTGCGTGCAACGCACGGCGATAACCTCGCGTCGGTCGTGCTCTACGGCTCGGCGGCAGCGGGCGACCACGTCGCGCAGCGGTCGGACTACAACATACTCATCGCGCTCCGCAGCATCACGCCCGAAGACCTGCGTCTGGCGCAGGCGGCGATGCGCGAGTGGCGCAGGCTCGGTCATCCGCTGCCCGTCTATTTCACCTTCGACGAGTTGCGCGATGCGGCCGATGTCTTCCCCATCGAATTTCATCAGATGGAGAGAGCGCGCGTCGTGCTCTATGGCCGCGACCCGTTTGAAGACTTCGAGTTTTCGGACGTGAACCTGCGTCACCAGACGGAGTACGAGTTGCGCAGCAAGCTCTTGCAGTTGCGCCGCCTCTACATTCCGGCCTCGACTTCAAGCGAGCGCTTGCAGGAACTGATGTCGGATAGCTTGCGCAGCTTCGCCACGCTGTTCGCGCCCGTGCTGATACTCAAGGGTGTGCGCGAGCCGCCCGTTCTCAAGCGCGACATTGTAAGAGCCGCCGTCAGCGCGCTCGCGCTCGATGCAGAGCCTTTCGAGCGCATCTTCGAGTTGACGAGCGCGGACGCAGATGCTTACCCGCTCTCGGAGCGCGCGGCCAACGACCTTTTCGCCGCCTATCTGGCGCAAATCGAACGCGTCATTGCAGCGGTTGACCGTTTAGACGTGACTGTTGACAGGTAAAAGTTTGACAGGCGCTCATCATCAGCGCCGAAATTAAGGAGGATTAGTAATGAATAAGAGGAAGTTTCTGCTGCTGGCCGTCGTCGTGCTCGTCAGCTTCTCGGCCAGCGGCTGCGGCTACAACACGCTGCAAGCGAAGCAGCAGAACGTGCGGGCGAAGTGGGCCAACGTCGAGAGCAGTCTGCAACGGCGTGCCGACTTAATCCCGAACCTTTTTGAAGCGGCGAAGGCCGCAGGTATTCAGGAGCAGGAGGTCTTCGGACAGATTGCCGAAGCGCGCTCGCGTCTGCTGAATGCGACGCAGGCCGCGCCGCAGGGTGAGGGCGGCGACAAGACGCCGGAACAGAAGCAGGCCATCATCGAGGCAAATAACAGCTTCGGCGGAACTATCGGCCGTCTGCTCTCGCTCACGGAGGCTTATCCCGAACTCCGCTCGCAGGAGAACTTCATGAAGTTTCAGGATTCTCTCGAAGGCACGGAGAACCGCATCAAGACGGCGCGCGACGACTACAACGCCGCGATACAGGACTACAACACGACGCGCGGGCGCTTTCCCACAGTCATCGCCGCCAAGATTTACGGCTTCAAAGAGGAGCCTTACTTCAAGGCCGAAGAGGGCGCGCGCCAAGCCCCGCAAATCAACTCCGAGTCTCTGCGCCGCAAGTCTTAAAACTTAACGCGCACGTTCGCAAAACAGAAGAGAAGGCCGTCTTCCATCAACGGAAAGACGGCCTTTTCGTCTCTGCTGTTTCGACGCCGCAGGCTTTTGAGAGGGCGCGTCCTCTCAAAAAGTCGCTTCGCTCAGAAGCCGCGCGAACTGCACATGGCGCAGTGGTCGCAAGGCTTGTCGCCCGGCTCCATGCTGCAAGTCTTCTCGCGCTCGAAGTAGTCGACGATTTCGGAGACGGCCTCGCCGATGCCGAAGCGTTCGGCACTCGGATGCTCCGTAGCCGGTACGTATGTGCCGCTCAGCCAACGCGCGTGCGTCGAATGAGAGCCTGTCGGCGCATCCTCTCGGACGCCGCTCGCTGCGCTTTGTCGTGTGGCAGGCTGCTCCTCCTGCGCGCGCGCCGGTTGCGATTCGTCGCACGTCTCGTCGTGGCGTATGTGCGACTCGATGTGCGCGAGCCTGCGCTGTATCTCGGAGAGTCCGGCGCGCAAGGCCGAGAGGTCTGCGCCGACGGCGTCGCCACTGCCAGCGCGCGCCTCCACATCGCTGCCCTCGCGCCCCTCAGCGCGCGACAGACGCCGCGCGATGCGCTCGGCCAGTGCGCGTGCCTGTTCCTGCTCGCTGCTCATCGGTTGCTGTGACCTTCTCTCTGCGGCGCGGCCAACAGGTCTATGCGGTCAACGACGCCGACTATCGCCGAGTCAATCGCCGCGCCTGCTTCGCCCGTCGCGGCCGTCGAAGCCCCCCAACCCTCCTGCACTATCAACACCGTGTCGCCGACGCCGGAATCGACCGAGTCGAGTGCCAAGAGCGTCGCGCCCCACTCCTCGCCTTCGGGCGTGACGGGCTGGCAGAGCATCACGCGCGCGTTGGTGTAGCGTTCGTTCTTCTGCGTGGCGACGACGTTGCCGAGGACGCGCGCGATAATCATCGGCGTGCTCCTCTGGTCACGTGCGCCTCCGAATCGACGATGGCAACAATGGTGCAATCGGTCGGCGTGTCCTCGCGGCGGAAGGGGAAGCTCGCCTCCTTGCCACGACACCAGAAGACCAACTCGCCGATGCCTGCGCCGATGGCGTCGAGCGCCACGAGCGGCGCGCCCTGCGGGTGCAGGTTCGCGTTGAGCGACTGGACGACCAACAGCTTGCGCCCTTCCAGCGAATCGTTCTTCACCGTCGCCACCACCGTCCCGATTACGCGCGCCAGTTGCATGTGGAGAACAGAGTGATGGGTGATAGGTGATGGGTGATAGGAAGAAAGCTATTCTCTTATCACCTATCACCCATCACTTATCACTTATCACAGCTAATCGTTGACGAAATCGACCGTGTCGATGACGCCGATGATGGCGGCATCGACGGGGCGGTCTTTCATGCCTTCCGCGAGTCGTGCGCTTGAACCGGCGACGACCAGCACGCGTTCGTGAAAGCCTGCGCCGACCGTATCGACGGCGACGACGTAACCGCTGCCCGCGTCCGAGCCGTCAAGATTGAGCGGGCGGACGAGCAGCAACTTGCTGCCCTTCAGCCGCTCGTCCTTCTGCGTCGAAACGACCGTGCCGAGTATGCGCGCGATAATCATTCGTTCAGTAAACGGTGATAAGTGAGAGGTGATAAGAAACAGCCTTCTTCCTATCACCTCTCACTCATCATCTATCACCGTGCTACCCGTTGTTGCCGACGGGCAGGGCGTCATCGACGCTGCCGTGCGGTCGCGGAATGACGTGGACGCTGACGAGTTCGCCGACGCGTCGCGCGGCCGCTGCCCCCGCATCGGTCGCCGCCTTGACGGCCGCCACGTCGCCGCGCACAATCGCCGTGACGAACCCTGCGCCTATCTTCTCGTAGCCGACGAGCGTGACGTTGGCGGCCTTCACCATCGCATCGGCCGCTTCAATCATCGCCACCAATCCCTTCGTCTCGACCATGCCGAGTGCTTCTTGAGGCATTTATGCTTCTCCTGAATTTAGTCTGTGTGATAGGTGATAGGTAATGGGTGATAAGAGTAAAGCAGGTTTTATCCTATCACCCATCACCTATCACCTATCACTTTTTTAAACTCTCTGCGTGCGCGCCGCTTCGATGAGCAGTTCGACCAGTTCGTCGCGGGTGAGGGAGATTTTGCCCGCGCCGTTGGTCTGCGCGTGTGACGCGCCGCCCGCGCTTGTTCGTGCGGGGCGGTCGCCGGTCGCGCAGGCGAGTTGCGTCTCGTGCAGGTAGCCGCAGGACTGGCAGCGCGCACGTTCGTCCAGATAGCCCGCACGCTCGCGGACGTTGATTAGTTTCTCAATCGAGTCGGGCGGCAGGTTGCGTGCGCCACCGAGCGTCCGCGCCAGTATCGCGATTTTGGCCGTGTGTTCGAGAGTTTCCAGACGGTCGAACGCTTGCCAGAGATTTTCGCCGTAGGCGACCGCCCCGTGATTAGCCATCAGCAGAGCGTTGTGATGCCGGACGAGCGGGCGCATCGCCTCTGTTAACTCCTCGGTCGAAGGCGTGCCGTACTCTGCGAGCGGGACGCAGCCGAGCGTGAGTATCACTTCGGACAGAATCGGCTCGTCGATGGCAAGCCCGGCGACGGCGAAGGCCGAGCCGTGCGGCGGGTGCGCGTGGCAGACGGCCTTGACCTCCGGGCGCTCGCCGTAGATGAGCAGGTGCATCGCCAGTTCGCTCGACGCGCGCCGGTCGTTGAGCGGACGCCCCTCGATGTCTGTGAGCGCGAGCGAGTCGGTCGTCATCCGTCCCTTCGAGGTCTGCGTCGGCGTCGCAAGGATGCGACCGTCGTCGAGGCGGACGCTCAGGTTGCCGTCGGAGGAGACAACGTAGCCGCGCTCATACATCAACTGGCCGACGCGCACAATCTCGCGCCGCGCTGTCTGTTCGTCCATCTAAAGTCCGGCGGCCATCCGGTCGTTGAGGCTGAAAACGTAGTCCATGTCTCTGGTTGCGACGATAGGCTCGCCGTCCTTGCTGGCGGGCATGAAGTGGCTCTGGCGCGCGACGCGCACGGCCTCCTCCGTAAGCCCGTAGGGCAGCCCGTCCAAGACCTCGACGTTGGTGACGCGCCCCTGCGTCCCGACCGTCAGGCGCAGACGCACGACACCCG
>DASZCR010000377.1:0-13489 GCA_035942915.1 Pyrinomonadaceae bacterium
CGGTCGTCCCGCGCAGGTCTCTGCGCGCCACACACGATGAACTGATGGACTGGGCGCGCGTCAGCCACAACACGCTCAAAGCACATCTCAAACATCTAACCAAAGTCGGATTGCTCAAAGTGCATTACGTGCGCGGTGACAATACCGGAGCCGAATACGAGGTACTGATTCCGGGTGAAGAACAGGCATCACCCACCACCCACCACCCACCATCTACCACCCAACAGAATTTGGCTCCACCCACCACCCAAATTCTGGTATTGGGTGGTGGGGGTCAAGTGGCTGAAGAATCAACGACTTCCGAGAATCACAAGACTTCTTTTAAGACAAATACTGAGAGTACTGATGATGATGAGGCTCTCGCCGATTTCACGGCCGCGCTCAAGAGAGCCGTGAGGGAGATTACCGGAAGAGAAGTCTCTCCGGCAGAGAGACAGCGTTGGCTCGAATTGGCGGAGTTGTTGGTCATGGAACTGAAGATTGCCGCCGGGCGCACCACCGTCTCGAACGTTCCAGCCTTCTTCACGGAACATCTACGACGCCGCCTCTGGAAGAAAGAGAAGCGTCAGCTCGACGCAGACGCGCAGGACTCTTCGGCAGGCAAACTCCCACAAAACGTCGACACCGCACAGTGTCTGGACTGCTACGGAACAGGGATGTGGTATCCAGAAGGCTACGAGAAAGGCGTCGCGCGCTGCCGCCACGAAAAGCTCTCCTCGAAGGAAGCCCCTTAACAGACATTTTGTAGGCTATCCTCAACAGCAAGGCCGTTTCACGCTTCGCATGACTCTTGCTTTAGACTTCCGCACTAACTGCAACGGAGGAGAACGGGAGAGGCAAGCAACAAAGCGGGAAGTGCTTAAAGGTTTGGATGTTTCACAAACAGTTATTGCATATAGAATCAGCGAAAGATTATTCGCGAAAGAGCTAGGTTTCACAAAGGGGCGAGTTGTGTACCCTTTACGATATAGAAGATATCCAAGGTTGGAAGCCAAAGTGGAGTACTATCGGCCCCCTTTGGTCGAGATGGTCATCTTCCGCATAGAGGGCCAGTGGACGGCCATTCACAATCTTTGCGGCGATTCACATCAGGTGAAAATTATTTGCGCCAATGGGCGTCGGGCTCGAAGTGCTTAGCTTGCTGGCCGTTCATCAAACCTTCTTCGAGCAGTCGCGCGACCATCGCGGCGCGCGAGCCAACGCCGAGCTTGGCGAAGACACGTCTGAGATGTGTGCCGACCGTCCACGAACTGATGTCGAGTACGGCGGCGATGGTTTTGTTCGGATATCCTTCGGCCACCATGCGCGCAATCTCCTGCTCACGTGGACTCAGAAAAACTTGCGCGCGCGTCTGCTTCGGTTGAAGGCGTACGAGCAGACAGCGCACACCTTCTACTTCGACATCGAGAATCACGTCATGCCCATTGAAGGAGTCGGCCTCGGTCAGTGAGGAGGCTTCAAGCCCGGCTATTGCCTGCCTGACAAGTTGCTGCACCAACATCTGCGTTGTGTCAACATCCTCTCCGGTTGGCATGTCATTTTCTTCCGGCCTGCTTTTCAATAGCGGGGAGCCCATCGCACCTCTCCTCAGGTGAAGACTGATTCGCTGGCTTCAGAGATTTCGTGAGAGTGTAAAGCCTACGGACACTCGTGCGTACGGCAGAACCCTTCTCATCGAACAGACAAAACTTTTCTGCCTGACGGCAAGGTGGCGGGGGTTGAGGCTCCGGCCACGCACACAAGGGGGTGTTAACCTGTCGGGATTTTGGAGGCGAACGGACAACTTCACATGAAGCGTTGAGGCTTCTACGCCTTAGAGTTTCAGCCACTCCATGTCAAACACGGCACACGCCAGAGCGGTGGACGGTGCGAGAGTATAGCGGAACCGTGCGGTGTCTGCTTGTCGCATAATCGAGTGACACGCGTTCGCAGTAACTCTTTACCGTCTCCCATGAAAATGCGACTTCCTGCCTCTTGGGGGAGCGTCTATTGTACGTGCGCCGTTACCGATTTTGAAAGGAGAAATAATCATGGCTAGAGGCGGATACGGAGGCCAAGCGTCCTACGAGTTCGAGGGCGAAGGCGAATTCGAGAGCGAGTACGAATTCGAAGGCGAAGGCGAGTTCGAGAGCGAATACGAATTCGAGGGCGAAGGCGAATACGAAGGCGAGTTTGAATTCGAGAGCGAATTCGAGTTTGAAGGCGAGGGTGAATACGAAGGCGAGTACGAGGGCGAAGAGTTCTTCCGCAGGATAGCTCGCGGTATCGGTGGCTTCGTTCGCCGCGCCGCGCCCGTCTTGCGCTCGGTCGCCCGTGTCGCTGCGCCAATGGTCGCCACCGCCGTCGGTGGCCCACTCGGCGGCGTTCTCGGAAGCGTCGCGTCGCGCGCTTTAGCTGAAGGTGAGTACGAGTACGAGGGCGAGTATGAAGGCGAGTTCGAGTTCGAGGGCGAAGGCGAATACGAGGGTGAGTATGAAGGTGAGGGCATGGCGGGGAGCACACAGGCGATGGCGGAACTGATGGCCGCTGTGGCTTCTACCGCGCGCACCGAGGCCGAAGCCGAAGCGATGGCCGGAGCCGCGACTCTCAATGCGCTCTCTGCGCGCGACCGCGCCGAACTGCGTAAGATTCTGCCGAACCTCGTGCGCGGGACTGCCATCCTGACGCGCGTCTTGCGCCGTCGCCGCTCGACACGCCCTGCTATCCGCACCGTGCCCACCATCGTCCGGCGCACCGCCCGCACGCTCAGGAAACGCGCCGCCTCCGGCCGACGCGTCACCAGACGCGACGCTGCGCGCGTGATGGCCGCGCAAACCAGAAACGTGCTGAGCCGCCCGCACAACTGCGCACAGGTTCTCCAGCGCAACGCGCGCGTGGCGAGAGCTGCCCAGAGCGGCGGCGGGTCACGCAGGCAGAGTTCTAACGGCAACCGCCCCCCGCGCCAACGCCAGCGCGCACGCACAGGCGCATCAACCCTCGGTTAAAGGCGCACCTGTTTTGACCGTCGTTGCCAGCCTCTCTAAGGCTTCCGGCGCTGCCGATTTCATTGGCCGCACGCGCTTAGTGCAGGCGGCGCGGTCACACTCTTTGGAGCGGCAAAAGGAGAATTGATCATGAGTACGCCGATGTATGAATACGAGTTCGAGTTCGAGGGTGAGGGCGAATACGAAGGCGAATACGAAGGTGAGTTCGAGTTCGAGAGCGAACTGGAAGGCGAGTACGAAGGTGAGTTCGAGGGCGAGATGGAGGCCGAAGAGTTCTTCGGTCGTCTGGCCGGACTCGCGCGCCGCGCCGCCCAGTCACCTGCGCTGCGGAGCATCGGTTTGCAGGCAGCTCGCGCCGCTCTAGGCGGTCTCAGCAGAACCGGAGGCGTCGGTGGGCTGGCGGCCAACGTCATCGGCGGCATGCTGCCTCAACAGGAGTTTGAAGGCGAATTTGAGGGGGAGCTTGAGTTTGAGGGTGAAGGCGAATACGAAGGTGAGTACGAGGACGAGTTCGAGTTTGAAGGCGAATTCGAGGGCGAGTTCGAGGCATTCTCCAATCCGCAGAGTCGTCTTCAGACGGAAGCGCTGATGGCGCATCTCGGCAATGCGGCGGCCAGCGCCGAAAGCGAAGAGGAGGCCGAAGCCTTCCTCGGCGCTCTCGTCCCGCTCGCCGCGCAACTCATCCCGCGCGTTGCGCCCATCGTCATGAGAGCCGCGCCGCAACTCATCAACGGCGTTGCCAGCGCGGCGCGCACGCTGATGAACAGCCCGACGACGCAACAACTCGTTCGCACGCTCCCGACCATCGCCAAGAACACCGTCGGGGCCATCGCCCGGCAGGTCGCCGACGGTCGCCCCGTGACCGTGCAGAGCGCCGTGCAGACTCTGGCACGCCAGACGGCCAACGTCATCGGCAACCCGCAGCAGGCGACGCGCGCTTACCAGCGCAACAAGTCGCTCGACCGCGCGCACCATCGCAACGCGCCCAGACCGACAGCACCGATTAATCGCCCGAAGGCTCAGTCGCAGGCACAACAGAGGAGACCGCAGCCGAGACCGGCCGGAGGCGGCGCGCGTGTTGGCGGCGCACGCGGCGGCGCGGTTGCCGGAGCGACGGCCGGCGCGCGCGGCGCACGGAACAGGTGCGCTAATTGTCGCTGAAACGCGCGGCTCCCGAAAGTGATGCGGGCGACGCGAGCGACATGGAGTGATGCGCCGCGATGTGTGAGACATACCGCTGATGTAGGTGGAGAAGAATGGCAGCCAACATCGAACAACCCACAACATGTGCAGACCCGGCCACGCAGGGTATCAGCAGCCGTCGAGGTCGCCGCACGCTCGGCGGTGCAGGACAGCTTCGCAGGCGTGCGCTGCCGGTGCTTGAGCCGTGGCTGCGAGGGCAGGCCATCAACGTCACCCGTCATGCTGCCGCACTACGCCCCTTCAAGCGGACGGAGTTCGGCACGGGCGCGGCGGCTCCCACCGAAGGACACATTCAGGCCGTCAACAATATGGTCGTCGGTCTGCGCAAAGGGTTGCTGCGAAAGGCCGGTCGCGCCAGAGAAGCCGTCAAGGCCGCGCAGCAGGAGGCGACGACGCGCAACCTTCAGGCCGTCGTCACCTACAAGGAACGCGCGCATGATTGGGTGCGTGCGGTCGAGCAAATCTGGGACTTCTACTTTGAGCTCTTCGGTCAACGGCAAACCCAGTTCGCAGACTGGCTCCTCAGTTGCGACCGCATCGCGCTCGATTGTTATCAGCGTTGCTTCACCGGCATCGGCGTCGCCAAGTCGCTGCCCGCTCCGCCGCCGTTCTCTTACATGCGGACAGGCTTTTCGCCGGCCACCTTCCGGCGCGGAATTCCGCTGAAACGCTTGGGCAGGCAACTCAACCCTTTCCCTCTGATTCAGTTGCCCTACCATCGCCTCGTCAATCCGTGGACGCTCGGCGCGATACTCCACGAGGTCAGCCACAACACGCAGAACGACCTCGGCCTCGCAGAGATTATCCCGCGCAGCATCGGCGAGCGTCTGTTGAGGGCGGGTCTCGGACGTGATGTGGCGGCGGTCTGGGTGCGTTGGAATCGTGAAACCTTCGCCGACCTGAGCGGGCTGCTGCTCGGAGGCCCGGCCGTCGTGGCGTCGCTGATGGATGTCATCGGTCGCTCGCCGCGAACGGTCTTTAACTACAGCCCGCGCGGCCCGCACCCGACGCCCTATCTGCGCGCCTTTATCAGTTTCGAGCTTCTGCGCCGCATGGGATTTCCTGAAAGGGCAGAGCAGGGGCGACGCGCATGGATGCGCTGCTACCCGAACCCCTTCGCCGGAAACATCCCGCGCGCCGTCGTCGAAACCTTCGACGAGGCAAACCGCCTCGTCGTCGATACCATCTGCTTTCGGCCTTATGCGACGCTTGGAAACAAGAGCCTGTCTGAAGTGATTAAGTTTGGGCCGAAGGAGCAATTGATGATTGAAGAGGCGGCGCAGCGTCTGGCAAGGGGCACAGACCCCGGCATTATCCCGGAGCGCTATCTCATCGGCGCGGCGCGCATTGCCTTCGACCAGAGGCTCGCGCGTCCGGAGGTGGTGCAGAACAACTTCTACAAAGAGTTGGCGAGGAGATAAACCCGTGTCGCTGAAGACGGAAATACAAGGTCTCTACGCGCAGTTACAGCGATTGCACGACGCTCTCATGGCGTTGCGCGTGACGATTATCGAGGACAGGCCGCTTGAGGGCGCACGCGTAATGCTGCTGGACGCTTTTGGCGACGCCACCGAAGATGCGGTTGGCTGGCTGGAAGAGGCGCTCGTCTCGGTTGCGCCTCATGCGCAACTCTTCAAGGGCGAAGGGACGTTCGACACCGACGGCGCGCGGCAGACGCTCGTCTTCTGTCAGGAGCAGTTCAACCGCATCTCGCATCGCTTCATGTTCGACCTTCTCGCCTACGACCGCATCGCCGAACTGATGCGGCTAGGGCAGGAGCGGCGTGGCGAGTGGCGCGTGTGGGCGGCCAGCGTCAAGCAATCGCTTGAGGGCTGTCAACAGCACCTGTATGATACCAATCAGGCGCTGTTCCGTTGCTGGCAGGAACTCGCCGAACGTGTCGGTATGACTTCCGTCTCCGTCCGCGCCACCAATATCGGCCAGCAACTCACAGTTCCCACCAGCCAAGAACCAACGCTCGAAGGTGTCCCATGAATCGTCGCGCAGACAGGTCTTGAACTAGCGAACCAAGCGCTTCGTGCCGTGCACGCGTCGAGCCGGGCAAGTGCTGACACAAGTCCGGCGTTGTTGACGAAAGAGGAGGCTAACATGAGTAGCAGCAGAGACAGGAAAGGCAAAGTTTCTCGTCCGGAGGCTTCAGCCGCAGGCCGAAGACCCAACGAGGAGGAGACGACTCGTGAAGTTCACGCCGATTTTGAGGCCGCAGTCAGTTCTGAGGGCGGAGGCGCGACGGCGCGCGACGAGACCGCAGCAGCGCGCAGCACGAGAGACGCCGCGCGGACGACGACGACTTCAAACACCGCGACGACGAGCACTCCGACCAGTCGTCTCAGCCTCGCGTCTAGAAGCCTGCTCAACGAGTTGCAGAACCTCTCTTCGTACCCTTCGGCGAGCACCGCGCTGACGCCCGCGCAGCCGATTTCCGGAGGTGGCGGCACCGCTCCGGCGTCGCTTCAGCGCACGGTCGAGTCGGCTCTGCAATCCGTCCTCGGCAGGCTGCCGAAAGCTGGCGACCAAAAGTCTTTCATGGCCGCGCTGAAAGTCTCGTTCACCTACAAGGAGACGACGACCGGGCGCGGGCAGTACGAATGGACGCCGCGCTCCTACATCGGGCAGACAGACCTCGGCGGCGGCGTCACCGGCGCGCAGGCCAGTCTCGTGACGTTTGCACGGACGGCACTCGACAATTCGCTGCCGCTCCTCGATGGTCTCTTCCCGCTCATCTCCGTCGATGACGAAGATGTCGAAGCCGCCACCTCCATCCTGCGTATGACGTGGACTGAATTCGTCAACGAACTGGGGCGCGAGGGCGGGCCGCGCATCGCCCGCGCCAACGAACTCATCGACAGCATCCTCGACGACACGCGCACCAGCATCATAGACGGCACGCGCGGCGGCCACCTGACACGTCTCGGCGTCCTGCTCGGCATCATCGACACAGACGACGATGACAACCCACGCATCAGCCAGCGCACCAACCGAGCCATCGTCACGCGCCGCAACGTCATCACGCCCGAAGAGGAAGCGAACCTGACCAACTACATCGCGCTGCGCGACTTCATCACCGCCGTCAATTCCAGTTGGGAAACCTACGCGCAGAACTCACGCGGCAGGGATTTGGGCACCGGTCTCGTCATCTTGTCGCGCCTGCTCTCGGTGATTTCCGAGTCGGTCAACGAGGTCTACACCGCGATGGACTCCGTGTTGATTGGCGACGCCGAACGCGTCGCCACCCGCATCAACTTCGACGACCGGGACGACATCTCGATGGATGAACTGTTGTCATGGATTTCCACCTTCGCCTCTGAGGAAGCGCCGCTGCTCGTACAGGACGGCGGGCGCTGGGGTGTCGAGGCCATACTGCCGACGGCGCGACTGCTTGAGGAGTTGACGGGGGCAGTTGCCAAGCTGGTTGACGAAGAGGCGCAGAAGGTCACCCCGACGTTCTCGAAGGGCATGGTTCACCCGCGCGTCAGGAATGCGCTCGGCGACCTTCTGAGATACCTGACCGACATGAGACAGATGACGGAAGAGATGCTTCGGGCAGATGTGGACATGGTTTAGGGAACTACTTGCAGAATTGAGGAGGCGCACCAATGGCGAAGGAACGAGACTACACAGACCTGTATGACCGCATCGCGGCCTTGCGCGAGACGGTGGCTGGGCGGCTCGGCACCGACCTCATCTCCAACCCGCAACTCGCCGACGCGCTCACCAAGCAAATCGACGAAATGCTCAAGGCTGTGGAGAAAGAGGAAGCTGGAAAAAAGCCGCCGCCCGATAGCGGCCTCGCCCAACTCATCGGCCTCGGTCCCGAAGCCGCCACTGACTTCGGCGAAACGCGCATGCCCGTCAGCGTCGAGCGCTACGACGAGACGGTCGCATCCGAGCGCATCATCGCAATGGCCGACCTCTACTACATCTACCAGCACGAGCGCATCGGTGTCTTCCGCGCCGTGCAGAAGCTTCAGGAACTTTTCCGCGCCGGAACCGTGCGCCTCTCGGCGGGCAAGGGCGCTTACGGCCTCTACCAGTTTGACCGCCGACAAGTCTTGCGCTTCACACACCGCGACCGCATAGAGGCATACTGCCGCGCCTTCGGCTACTGTGTCGGGGGGCCGCCGCAGGGGTCGCGCACCAATGCGCAGTTTCACAATCTCTTCTTACAGTTTGTCCGGGAAGTGACGAACTTTTGGCGCGACAAGCGCATCTCGGATGTCATCCGCGAGCGCGCCTACGACCCTTCCTTCGGTTCAATCTCCAACGTGCGCCGCGCCGGACTCGACCTGCGCAACAACCTCAAGTTCTCCTCCTACGGCCATCTCAACGTGCTGCGTGTTGAGGTCATGCAACTGCTTGAAGAAGCCTTCCGCATCCTCAACTCCGAAGACATACGCAGGCTCTACGGTGCGGACAACGCTTGGGATGTGATTGAAGAGATTCTCGTCCGCTACTTCAAAGAGCAACTCTCCACATCGGCGCGCCAGCGCATGGCGATTGCCGGGCGCGAAGTCATCCGTTGGCTCTCGACAGCGCACATCCTGCAAACGTCGCG
The DNA here is from genome assembly GCA_035942915.1 of Pyrinomonadaceae bacterium. Lineage (GTDB taxonomy): Bacteria > Acidobacteriota > Blastocatellia > Pyrinomonadales > Pyrinomonadaceae > DASZCR01. The sequence goes on from DASZCR010000377.1 coordinate 8,764, forward strand.
CGCGCAGTTCGAGGCGCTCCTGATGGAAGTGGCCGAGCACGCCGAAGAGTGGCTGATGAGCGCCGAAACGACGGGCGTCGTCGAACCGCGAAGGCGAGGCTCGCGCTCGTCCCGTGTAGTGCCGATAGAGCGCGAGGCCGAGTCGGATGGACGACGCGTCGCGGCAGCGGGCGTCGATTAAAGGCGAAACCGTCAGAAACAACGGGGATGACGGATGAACGAGCGCATACGCGACGCACATCTTTCGTCCCCCTTCTCTCAAGAAGGAGGAGAGCACCATGCTGGCAACGACCGGAGACGGACACGCCCTGCGGCTTGAGAACGCGGAACTGAGAACGCTCATGCCGCAACTGAGGCACCCGGCGCTGAAGCAGTTGGTGGGGGCGAACTACAGGGGCAACCTGCCGGAGGCCGTCAAGCATTCGGTCGCGGCGTTGTCCGACAACGCGTTACGCATCGGCGCGGTACGTGAACGGCAAACGGGCAACAGTTTCCCCGTCTTTATGTCTCAGTTGGGCGGGCGCACTTATGAGATTTTGACGCAGCCTGCCGCCGACGGCGAAAACTCTGTCATCGGACTGCGCGCGCTGCCCGTCCGCAGTCACGCCGAGTACATGGCTTCTTCAGGCCCCACCGCCGCCGCCACACGCCAAACCACTCTGGGGCCGCGACAGGCTCTGAGCACCGCCGCCGCCGATAGCAACAATAACGTTGAGGGCGTCTATAACATCTATCATAACGGCCAGTTGGTCTATCACGGGCAGTCGAAAAACGTCAGGCAGCGCCTCGGCGCTCACCTCAGATGCCTGAACGAATTGCGCATCCCCGTTGGAGGTTATCAGGCCGCCGTCGGGCGTATGGCCGGCAGCACCAAGCAACAACGCAGAGGGGAGGAGACTCGCCGCATTGACCAGAGCCGCGCCGCCGGACGCCGCACCGGCAACAAACAGCGCGAGTTTGAGGGCGAAGCTGAGTTCCCCGGCTGGGATACAATCCGTGAGATATTTGAGGTGGTGAGAGAGGCCACCCGCCCTATCCGTGAAGTAGTGGGGCATTTCACACACCCTCTGAAACCCGCGCCCATTGAGAAAAGGACGATTAAGGACATAGCCGTTTATACGGCGAACAAGGGCATTAATGCGGCGAGCCAATTCGTTCGGCAAACAATGCGAGACAATCCGGCGGCTTGGGGAACCATACAGGGAATGCAGGGACAAGCACCGCTTTCACCGCCGCTTGAAGGACGACCATCTCAACGGCGACCATCATCCTCACGACAACCACCTGAACGGCAACCACCTGCACCGCCGCCGCCTGCACGGCGAACACTTGCAGCCTCACCACCTGTGCGCACGCAACCACGACAGCAAAGCCGCCCGCTCAGCCGACCGCCGTCCAGTATCAGGGGCGCGCAAACAAGGCCGAATCGCCCCAATCCGCCGCCGCGCCCCGCACCAAGACCCAGCGGCCCCCCCAGAAGACCTCCCGGACGGCCTCCCCGCAGGCCCTAGTTATTGCCCGGGGTGACGGATGAATGATGGAAGCGATGCTATCACGAGCATCCGCAGTGAAGCGCGAGCGCGCGTCCGCGAAGCGGCGACCGTGAAGGGTGTGGATGAAATCGACCATGCATGCGCGCACGCTCGATTACGCCGCCGAGAGTCGCAGGCGCTTCGTCTCGGAGTTGAAAGAGTTCATCCGTTTTCCTTCCGTCAGCGCGCAACCCCGCCACGCCGACGATGTGAAGCGTTGCGCCGGGTGGCTGGCCGCGCACCTGCGACAGATTGGCATGGAGCACGTGCGCGTCATCGACACGTCGCGCCACCCCTTCGTCTACGCCGACTGGCGTCATGCGCCCGGCCGCCCGACAATTCTCATCTACGGCCATTACGACGTGCAGCCGGCCGACCCTCTGGAGCAGTGGGAAACACCTCCCTTCGAGCCGGTCGTGCGCGACAACTACCTCTTCGGTCGCGGCGCGTGCGACGACAAAGGACAACTCTTCGCACACGTCAAGGCGCTCGAATCCTACCTGCGCACACAAGGTCGTCTGCCGGTCAACGTCAAGTGTCTGTTCGAGGGCGAAGAGGAGATTGGCAGCCCGAACCTGAAAGCATTCCTCGCGCGACATAAATCGGCGCTGGCTGCCGACGCGGCCGTTATGTCCGACACACGCATGCTCGCCCCGAACCGTCCTGCTTTGACGTACTCGCTACGCGGCAGTCTCAGTCTGGAACTGGAAGTCACGGGGCCGGCGCACGATTTACATTCCGGCAACTTCGGCGGGGCGATACACAATCCACTTCAGGCGCTCTGCGAAATCGTCTCCGGTCTGCACGACTCGTGCGGGCGCATTCGCATCCCCGGTTTTTACGACCGCGTGCGCCGTTGGGACGACCGCGAGCGAGCCTTCATGGCACGCTCCGGCCCCAGCGACGAGAAGATTCTTCGTGACGCGCGCGCCCGAAAGGGTTGGGGCGAGTATGGCTACACGCTCTACGAACGCACCACGACGCGCCCGGCGTTGACCATCAACGGCATCGGCGGCGGCTATCAGGGCGCGGGCGGCAAATCCATCATACCTGCGCGCGCCTTTGCCAAAATCAGCATCAGGCTCGTACCCGACCAAGAGCCTCGCGAGATAGAGAGGCTCTTCCGCGCGCACGTCGCACGCTTCACCCCACCCACCGTAAGCGTCGCGATTCGCACGAACCTGCGCTCGAAACCGGCGCTCGTTGACCGCCATCATCCGTCGATGAGCGCCGCCGCGTCTGCTTACGTCAGAGGCTTCGGTGCGCCGCCCGTCTTCCTTCGCTCCGGCGGCAGCATCCCCGTCGTCAACATGCTTCAAGAGTTGCTTAACCTGCCGACTGTTCTCATGGGCTTCGCCCTGCCTGACGACCGCATCCACGCGCCCAACGAGCGCTTCTACCTGCCGAATTTTTATCGCGGCATCAACACCTGTGCACACTTCCTTTCTGGAAGTGACGGATGAAGGCTTCTTGCCCGGAACGCGAACAGGACTTCATATCATGAGCCGCTGCGCTCGATGTTGCGCCCCAAGTTCTCGCCCATCACCTCCTCGACATCTCTATAAGATAGCTGGTAGCGGCAGTCCCATCTGACACACAAAAGGATGAGCGATAGCCCGAAGTGACGCCACTTGAACGGGGATTTATCCTGCTTCAAGGGTATGGTTCTAGGAGAGTGTTAACCGAGCGGAGGTCGGATTATAGCTTTGAGGCAATCCTTGCAACAGTGCCGCCGAGCATCAGGCGACGCGCCTCCTGAAGCCGAATCTGCTTCTGGAATTGCAGAGGGCTTATCGAGGTGACAGATTTGAAGTGGTGGTGAAAGCCGGAGTGCGTCCGAGTCCGGCAATTATGCACAAGTTGCAGGGAGTGCCGCCTGCCTACGGCCTCGATGCCGGCGCAAAATCCATCGCGTCCATGTCTTCATCGCCCTTTACAGGACTGCCAAGCAGCTTGAGCCAGAGGAAGCCGGCCACGCCCGCCGTGAGCGAGGCGGCGAGGATTGCCATCTTCGAGACGTTAATCTCGTCACTGTTGCCTGCGAAGGCGAGGTTGGTGATGAAGATGGACATCGTAAAGCCGATACCGCCGAGCAGCCCCGCCCCGAAGACGTGCTTCCAGTTCAGGTCGAGAGGCAGGCGGCACAAACCGGCCGCGACCGCCGCGAAGCTTGTGAGCGTAATCCCGACGGGCTTGCCGACGAGCAGCCCCGCGATGATGCCGAGGCTGTTGCCGCCCGTGAGCCTCTGCAACGCGTCTGCGCCGAGGACTATCCCCGTGTTCGCCAGCGCGAAGATGGGCAGGATGACGAAGGCGACGGGCTTGTGCAGGACGTGTTCGAGCCGATGCGAGGGCGCCTCCTCGTCGTCCTCCTTGCCCGTGAAGGGGATGGCGAAGGCGAGCAGCACGCCCGCGATGGTCGCGTGCACCCCAGACTTCAGCATCAGGAACCACATCAGCGCGCCCCCAAGCAGGTAAGGCACGAGACTCATGACTCTCAGGCGGTTGAGCACGACGAGCAGGCCGAAGACGGCGAACGCGCCGAGCAGATAGAGGGCTGATAGCTCGGCCGTGTAGAAGACTGCAATGACGATGATGGCGCCGAGGTCGTCCATCACGGCCAGCGCCGTCAAGAACACTTTCAGCGAAGCGGGCACGCGGCTCCCCAGCAGCGCGAGCGCGCCGAGAGCGAAGGCGATGTCGGTCGCCATCGGGATGCCTAAGCCCGCCTGCGCAGGCGTCCCTGCGTTGATGGAGAAGTGTATGAGTGCTGGCAGCCCTAGCCCGCCAGCGGCGGCGACGATTGGTAAGAGCGCGTTCCTGAAGTCGGACAACTCGCCGACGTACAACTCGCGCTCAAGTTCCAGCCCGATGAGCAGGAAGAAGACGGCCATGAGCAGGTCGTTGACCCAATGCTCGACGCTCAAGCCCGCGACGTACGAGTGCCAGAAGTCGAGGTAGGCGTCGCCCGCGCGCGAGTTGGTGACAGCCAGAGAGATGGCTGTACAGCCAATCAGCAGGATGCCGCTCGACTTCTCCGAGTCGAAGAAGTTCCTGAACGTCCGCGACAGCTTTCTCTTGACGGTGCTCATCCTTTTCTACTCATGTGACTGATTCGACGCGAACGTGTTCGCGCGGGTTAAAAGTTCGTTAGAGATCAGTGGAAGTGCCGCGTGCGCCTGCCCCTCGGCGTC
>DASZCR010000378.1:0-18514 GCA_035942915.1 Pyrinomonadaceae bacterium
GGCTACGTCGCCGCGCGCGGCGCGAATCCCATCTTCGACGACCAGGGGCCGGGCGAAGTTCACGGCACTATCGGCATGGACACGGCCTACGAAGTTTCGTGCAACCAATATTTCGCGCAACTGGCCGTCAAACTCGGCGCAGACCGCATGAAGCAGGCCGCGCAACTGCTCGGCATCGGCGCGTGGGCTTCGGCCGACGAAGCGCGCGTCGCGCGTCGTCAGGTTGATATCTGGAACGTGAGTCGTCCGAGCGTGGCGCGTGCGCTTGCGCCGACGCAATCGACGATGGTCACAAGTCCGAAGATGAGCGCCTTCGACCTCGCGCTGGAAGGCTATGGTCAGGGCTACGCCGGACAGATGACGCCCTTCCAGATGGCGCTTGCCGCCGCCGCCATCGCCAACACGGAAGGCAAGCTGATGAAACCCAAAATCGAGTACGACGTGCCGCCCGCCGTCTACAATCAGGTCGTCTCGGCGCAGCACGCCGCAGACATGCGCCGCATCATGGGTCTCGTCACGATGGGGCCATCCGGCACGGCGCGCGGGGCTTTCGCGCCCGTCAACGCGACGGGGCTGACCTCCGGCGGCAAGACCGGCACGGCGCAGAAGGACGTGCCGCTCTACGACCCGAAGACGGGCGAGATTAAGACCGTCAAGAAGGTTGAGAAGGACAGGCGCGGCAACGTCATCCGCGAGTACGAGCAGATTGTTCTGGCGCCTGAGCCGCGCATCGACAGTTGGTTTCTCTGCATCGCGCCGCTCGAACGCCCGCAGATAGTGATTGCCGTCATCATCGAAGGCGGCGGCTACGGCTCGAAGCAGGCTGCGCCGCTGGCGGCCAACGTCGTCTTGAAGGCGCGTGAGTTGGGTCTGCTCGGCATCGCGCCCGTGCAGGCGCCGCAGATACCCGTGCCGCAGCCGGAGCAGCAGCAACAGCCGCCGCGCCCGAACTCCACGCCCCCCGCGAAACCGAGAGCCAACCGGACGCCGCCTCCGCAGACGGCGCAACGCTAAACGACATCGAGTTATGAAGAACAGGGCATCATCACATCTTTTCGTACTGCTGCTTATCGTCGGCTTTGAAATCGTCGGCTACGTGGCCGTCTATAAGGCCGCGCTGCTGCGCGGTTACGAGCCGTCACTGACGCAGGCCGCGCGCGACCTGCTGCTCTACATCCCGATTATCTTTCTCGTCTTCTGGTTCTCGCGCCGCTACAAGTTCGCGGGCAACTGGGCGCTGTACACGTCGGCCATCCTGCTCTTCTCCATCGGGGCGCTCGTCCAGTACCGTCTCTACAGCGACCCCGAATACAACGCGCGCAACAAGGCCGAAGCGCGCGCAGACAAGACGCAGACCTTGCGGATGCGCTACATCGCGCAGTACTACGACGCCGAAAAGAAGAAGATGATGGGGCTGCCGGAGAACTTCAATCCGGCCAGCGCCGACCAGCCGACCGAGCAGACGCGCCGCTCGAACTACACCGTCGGGCGCGCGCTCACCTCCGGCTCGACGTGGATTCCCTTCTTCTCCTTCGTCGTGATGGCCGTCGCCTTCGGCTTCTTCGTCCGCGACGACTTTCTCCTGCGCGTGCAGCGCCACAGCTTCCTCATCGTCATCGTCACCTTCGGCGTCTTCATGGTCGCCGTGGCGCTCTCGTCTCTGGGTAAGTTCGTCGGCAACACGACGCCTTGGGAGTTGTCGAAGATTCCGTTTCTGTTGAGCTTCGCGGGGATTCTGACGGCGCTCTATCGCAATCTGGGGCGCACCTACTGGGGCTTCCCGCGCGTGCGCGACGTGCTGCCGCCGCTCGTCATCGGCCTCGTCCCCTTCGTCCTCTTCGTCCTGCTCGAAGACTTCGGGCAGATGCTCGTCTTCAGCAGCGCCTACGCGACGCTCTATCTCATCGCCGTGCGCCGCTGGCCGCAACTGCTGCTCTTTGTCGGCTCGCTCGTCCTCGGTCTGTCCATCCTCGTGATTGGCGCTCTGCCGCGCGAAGTGCAGGAGAAAGTGCCGATGCTGGCGACCGCCGCACAGCCCGTGCAGGCTGTCCTGCCGCCGCGCATCAAGCAGCGCTTTCACCTCTGGATAGACGGCTTCAACCCGCCGTCGCCGGAGATTTCGTGGTGGCAACGCGACTACAACAACGCGCTCGAACGCAACGAGCGGATGCGCCGACTCGCCGAGGAAAGCCCGGCCATGCAGCGCACCGTCAACGTCGATGTGTGGTTCGACCGCGTCGCATTCCAACCGGCGCAGGCGACCTTCGGCATCGCGGCCGGAGGCGCGTCAGGGCGCGGACTCGGACTCGGCTTCGCCGAAGTTATCCCGGTCGCCGACTCAGACTATATCTACGCGGCCATCGGCGAGGAGATGGGTTTGGCGGGCGGAGCCATCATCATCCTCGCACTCATCATCTTCGTTCACGCGGGCGTACGGACGGCGATGGACTCGCGCGACATGTTCACTAAGCTGTGCGCGGCCGGGCTGACGGCCTTCATCGGTTTTCAGGCGCTCGTCAACATCGGCGGGACGACGCGCGCACTGCCGATGACGGGCATCACCCTGCCCTTCGTCAGTCACGGCGGCTTCAGTCTCATCACCAGCTTCGCCATGCTCGGCATGCTCCTCGCCATCTCGCACCGCAACGCGCGCGACGCGCAGGCCGCCGCCCCGCCCATCGCGCGTAAGCCCGCACGCACAACCACTGAACCTGTGATTGCGGAGGCAGTTCAATGAGCGAACCGACTGCTGCTGATATTCCTCTTGAGGTGGCGTCCATTACGGATCGCGGCCTGAGCCAGAAGCGCCCGCTCAACGAGGACTCGTATCTGGCCGACGCCCAGCGGCGCATCTTCGCCGTCGCCGACGGCGTTGGCGGCGCGGAGGCCGGTGAGGTCGCCTCGCAGACGGCCATCGAAGTGCTCGAAGAGGCCTTCAAGCATCATCGCAACGGCGACGACGTGGAAGACCTGATGGAGATTGCCATCCAGCGCGCCAACGCCTCCATCCATCAACTCTCGCGCGAGCACGCGAAACTCTCGATGATGGCGACGACGCTCGTCGCGCTCCACCTCGACGGCATGCGCGCCACCATCGGCCACGTCGGCGATTCGCGTCTCTATCGTCTGACGACCGACGGCCGCATTCATCGTGAGACGGACGACCATTCGGTGGTCGAAGAAGAGGTGCGCGCCGGGCGGATGACGCCCGAACAGGCCGCCAACCATCCGAGCCGCAACGTCATCAGCCGCGCGCTCGGCGCGGAACCGTCCGTTGATGTTGACCTCAAGACCATCGAAGTCGAGCGCGGCACGACCTTTCTGCTCTGCTCCGACGGCATCACGCGCCACATCCCGGACGAGGAGTTGAACACCATCCTCAACTCTTCGGCGACGCTCGAAGCCGCCTGCGAAGAGATGAAACGCCGCTGCTTCGAGCGCGGCGCGGAAGACAACCTGACGGCCGTCGTCGTCCGCGTCGGCGAAGCCGCAGCCGGAGCCGATACGTCTCGGACGAACGCGGACGAAGACGACGAAGCGCCGACCATCATCAGCACGCGCGCCGAAGCGCCGCTCGTCTCCCCACGCTCGAACGAGGCGGTCAACGCCGCTTCCGTTCTCCGCAGACCTTTCAGCGATGTCGGCACGGCAACGGTCGATGCCCCTCCGCCTCCGCCGCGCGCAGAGGTCTTGGAAGCGAACGGCGCTCCTGTGACGGCTGAGGCCGCGACGCCCGCCGACACCACCAACTCTACAGAGCGCGCCTCGTCTTCTTCGGCCGCGCGCTTCGTCGTCCTCCTGTTCTTTCTCGTCGCCGCCTCTGCGCTCGGCTTCTACACGGGGATGCTCTACGCGCAGCGAAGCGCGCCGGAGACGGCCACAGCGCAGACGCCCGCTCCCGTCACGTCGCAGACGCCCGCGCAGGCCGACCCGGCAGAAGAGACTTTCGAGGAGCGTCGCAGGCGCGTTGACCGCAACCCGCTGGCCGAGGCCAACCGGCTCGGCGAACAGATTAACGCGCGGCAAATCGGCGCCGACGACCCGGTCACGCTCTACTTCTACGGGCGCGCGCTCTTTCTCTCCGGCAGACAACAGGAAGCGGTTGACGCTTTCGACAAGGCCGTCACGCTCATCGACCGCAACACGACGCCTGAGAATGCCGAGTTGAAAATCGAATCGCTGCTTGCAACTGCCGCCGCCAAATTGCGTACAGAAGATGTGGAAGGAGCGCGCCGCTCAGTGCGTGCGCTCGACGAGATGTTTCGCGCCGACGAAAGCGCAAGCGAGCCGCAGCAGCCCTTGACGGACGCTTCGCCGGCCGCGACGCCGCAGCCTTGAGAACGCCAGCGGCGCGGCGCGACTGCTAGAGCGCGTCAGCCTCGCGCTCCGACTTATGAGTGAACTGAAGCTCCAACAGTGCAGGCTCGACGGGCGTTACGACGTGCTCGACTGTCTCGGTCGCGGCAGCTATTCTGAGGTCTACGTCGCGCGCGATGCCGACGCGGCCGAAGGCGCGCCGCGCACGGTCGTCATCAAAGCCCTCAACACGCACCTTCAGGGCGTCCCCGATGCGGAGTTGGAACAGACGCTCATCGACAATTTTCGTAACGAGGCCGTCGCGCTCGACCGCGTCCGCCACCCGAACGTTATCAACCGTCTCGGTCACGGCACGGCGATAGATTTACAGGGACGCATCTTCCATTATCTCGTCCTCGAATACCTGCCCGGCGGCGACCTACAGGCGCTCTGCCGACGCCAGCCGCTTGCGCTCGCCGATGCGCTCTTCTATCTCGAACAGGTTTCGGCCGGACTTCAGCACGCGCACGACAACGGCGTCATCCACCGCGACATCAAGCCGCAGAATCTATTGCTGACGGCCGACCGCCGGACGGTCAAGATTGCCGATTTCGGCGTCGCCAAAATCGAAGCGGCCGAGGGAGCTATCACGCGCGTCGGGACAGACGTTTACGCCGCGCCCGAACATCATCCGCTGGCGCACACAGGCCCGCTCGACACGGGCGCGCTCGGTCGCCCGGCGATGCACCTGACGCCTGCCGCAGACGTTTACTCGCTCGCCAAGACGGCCTACATGCTCCTCACGGGCGAAGCGCCGCGCCGCTTTTCGCAGAAGCCCATCACCGAACTGCCCGCCGAGTTTGCCTCCGAAGAGTGGGCGTCGTTCGTCGTGCGCGTGCTCAGGCGCGCGACGCAGAGCAACCCGGAGTCGCGTTATCAGTCGGTCGCGGAGTTCTGGGACGAGTTGAAGGATGCGGCCATGCCGGGCACGAAACTGCTGCCCGGCGGCGGACAGTCTGCGTCGTCATTCAGACGAGAGAAAGGCTCAGGGGCGGGCGACAATGGACTGGCCTCACACGCGAGCGCGCCGCTTCCGCCCGCGCCGCCCGCGCCCGTCTTCGCGCGTCCGACCGAGCCTTCGCCCGCGCGTCCCGGCACAGGCACGCACCAACGCATCATCGTCCCCATCGCACGCGACGAAGACGTGCTCAGACAGACGGGCGGGCATGCGCCGCCGCAGACATCAACGCACCGACCGCCCGTCGTCGCACACGGAACGCCGCAGGTCGTGCCGCCCGCGCACACGCGCGAGGCTCGCGTCTATCCGCCGACCGACTCGCGTGCGCGCAAATGGATAATTGCCATCTTCCTCCTCATCGCCTTCGCGGGCATCCTGCTTGCCACTTATAGTTATGTGCGGCAGATGCGCGCCGAGTCGAACAGTGCGACGACGCGGAACACGGGCGGCACGTCGTCGGTCGTCGGGCGTGAATTTGTAGCGACAACCGATGTAAACTTACGCCCCGGCCCGACGAGAAGCGGCGCGCCCGTCGGACTGGCCGCGAAGGATTCGGTCGTCGAGGTCTTGGACGTAAGCGGCAGTTGGTACGAAGTCCGCATCAAAGAGCACGGGCGGCCGAAGGAAGACCCGGACGCGGCCGACCGGGGTTGGGCGCACAGTTCGTTGCTGAGAGCGAAACAGTAGATTTCCCTTCGAGGAAAGGTGAGAAGAAACAGTGGGCTTACTTGAATCCATCCGCAAATGGATAGACGGCGAGACGGCCGACGACCCGCTCGCAGACGTTGACGAGCAGGCGCAGCCACGTCGCGTCTGGGAGGAGTTTCTCGTCAAGGTTGCGCGCGAGATTGAGAAGGTGATGCAGCGCGAGATGTTCACGCCGCCCGGCGGGCCGACCTACATTCCGCCTGAGTATGTCGTCTACCTCTCGAACGACGACGATAAGGAGTGGCAGGGCGAGAAGCGACGCGGGCTTGAACAGGGGCTCTTCTACGTGCTCTCGGAGCGCGCGCGAGAGCTTTCCGGCTCGACCCAACTCGCCACCAAGTCTTTCGCCGTCGAACTGCGCGTTGACGGCACGCTCAACAAGGGCGAGTTCCGCGTACAGGCCGTCTGGGACGCGACCGAAGGCGGCCACACGATGGTCACCTCGCGCCCGTCGGAACTATCTGCGGGCGCTTCGGTGCAGACGGAAGAGAGCGGCGACGACGAAGGAGAGGGAGACGTGACGAGGGTTTCGCGCCGCCCCGTCGAGTTGTTCAATATCGAGGTCTGGCGCAACGGCGTGCGACAGTCGGTCGTGCCGATTACGAAGACGGAAATCAGCATCGGGCGCGGCTCGAAGTCGGTCGCCGTTGACCTGCCCATCAAAGGCGACCCGGAAGTAAGTCGTCATCATGCGACGCTGACGCGCGACCCGGACGGGCGCTACTGGCTGACGCCGACCGGGCGCAATCCGACGCTCGTCGGCGGGCGTGAACTGCCGCGCGAGGAACGCTCGCCCGTCAATCCTGATGACAAAATCGAGATAGCCAGCTTCGTCCTCCGCATCCAGCCCTAACATATCAAACCCTCTCTGCGCCTTTCGCGGCTGTGCCTGAGACTTTCTTGTGTGAACAAGAGGAAGTCTCAGGCACAGCCGCGAAAGGCGTCTGAGGGAGGGATTCTTTCTATCAGTTGATTGAGCTTCCGGCCGAGGCGTGTGCGGAGGCTTCGAGGTCTGAGAGCAGTTGTGCGACGAGCGGCGCGACGCGTTCGGCCTCGACGTAATCCTTCCCCAACAGTTTGACGATGTGACGCGGGCGCACCTCGCCGCGCATCTCCTTCAAGAGCGCGCGGCAGAAGGCGACGACCACTTCGGGCGCGAACTGCTTGCCGGTGTTCTTACGCAGGTCTTCGATGACCTCGTCTATCGAGCGCCGTCGCTTGTAGGGACGGTCGGTCGTCATCGCGTCGAACGAATCTGCCAGCGTCACAATCTTCGCGCCCAGAGGTATCTGGTCGCCGGTCAGCCCTTCGGGATAGCCGCGCCCGTCGATGCGCTCGTGATGATAACGAGCCATCAGAGGGATGTCGGCGTAGGGATGATTGATGGGCGAAAGTATCTCGTAGCCTGCGGCCGGGTGTCGGTTCAACTCGGACGACTTCTTGGCGTCAATCTTGTAAGGCGCGTTGATAATCTCGCGGTCAACGACGAGTTTGCCGATGTCGTGCAGGTAACCTGCGACGGCGATGCCTTCAACCTGCTCGTCCGTCCAACCCATCTCGCGCGCGATAATCTCGCTGTACTTGCCGACACGCTCGGAGTGTCCCTGCGTGTACTTGTCCTTACAGTCAATCGCGGCGGCGAAGGCGCGCACGGTGTCGCGGTAGATGGCGCGCAACTCTTCGTAGAGCCTGCGGTTCTCTGCCGCGCGCGCTTCGACCTCGCGCAGCAGGCGGTGGTTATGAATGCCGACGCCGATGTGTCGGCCGAGCGCGCGCACCATCTCGCGGTCTTCCGCGTCGAAGGCCTCGCCGCTCGCCTTGCCGCCGAGCAGGATGAGGCCGACCAATTCTTCGCGCACGGCGAGAGGAACGACGACTTCAATCGAGAGGTCTTGAAAAAGCGTCCTGAGCCGTTCGTCCAGATGCGAAAGCCCTTGCGACCTGCGGCGCGTGCGCGCGTCGGCGCCGAGCGCCTCAGAAGCGAGCAATAGGTCTGCGTCGCCTTTCAGGAATTGCGCCGACGACAGCACGCTCGTCTCCATTCCGCGCGAGGCGACAAAGTGCAGCAGCGAGCGTTCCGCCTCGTACTCGGCGACCGCGCCGCGTCGGATGCCGACCGCGCCGAGGACGACGTGCAAGGCCGAGCGCACCATCTCCTCAAAGTCGGTCGTGTCGGCTATCTCCTCGCCCAAATCGGCGAGTGCCGAGAGGGCGTGGAGGACTTTGCGTATCTTGTCTGCCATAAGGCTCGAAAGGTCAGTGGCCGGGGGGAGAGGCGCGGAGAACTCGCCGAGCGTCGCGAGCGCCGACTCTTCGCTGTCGGCCAGCGCGACGTGGCGCGTCAGGCCGAGCAACTCGAAGAGCTTGAACGTGTGACGATTGACGTTTGAGAAGACGAGACGTGCGTCGCAACGCTCGGCCAGTTCAATCACGCCGAGCAGAATGGAGACGCCGATGCTGTTGACCAGTTCCGTCTCGTGGAAGTTGATGACGAGAGCGCGACAGCCCGCTTCGAGCTTGTGCAGACACTCGCGCTCGATGCGTTGCCCGCTCAGTTTGTTGACGTAGTCTCCGGCGTAGATGACCCCGATGCCTCCCGCGCTCGTCAATTCCGGCGCGCGAGTCTCGGCCAGCGAATCCGACATCCGGTTTTTCCCTCCTACTTGCGCAGGTATTTAGTCATGCGCAGGCGTGTGCCGTCGTCGACGCGCTCGAACTCGACTTCGTCCATCAGAGTGCGGATAAGTTTCAACCCCCAACCGCGACGCCCCTTCGAGTGGTCGCCCGCTTCATTCCCATTGGAAGATTCGCGTGGCGAGTCGCCATTGGTTGAAACTAGAGGGGCGACGGCCACGCCCCGGCTAGAAACAGTGACGACTAATTTATCACTTTCCAGCCGAAAGCGTTGATAAATTTTTCGGTCGGGGCTGAGGCTATGCTCGGCCGCATTGATGCAGGCCTCGACGAGTGCATGCTTAATCTGCGTAATGGCCTCCGGCTGAAACTCCATCCGGCGCGCAATCTGCTCGACCGTGTTGGCGGCGATAAGCTCCGTATCCTCGCCCATCGGAATCTCCATCGCAAACTCGCCGTGAGCGGCTCGCGCCGTCGCCGTTGCGGCCGCCTCCGGGTCGAGACGCGCCGTGAGAATCTCCAACTGCTGACGGCTCGCAGAGAATGCCTCGCGCTCGTTCAGCAGTTCGGCGGCCTCTGCTGAAAAGCCTTCGGGCGCGACGAGCCAGAGACGATAACGCGTGAAACCGCACGCGCTGGCGACCTGCGTGAGCCGCTCGCACCACATCTCCGTCAACGCACGCCCGGCTTCGAGTTTCGATTCAATCTCGGCGGCAATCCAGACGACCTCGTTGGCATCCGTGTAAGGGCTGGCATCGAAGCCGTGCGCGACGGCGCATCGCTCGTCGTCGCAGACGAGTTGAATGGGCGGGTGAAACGACGCGCAACTGGCCGCATGGACGATTTGCGGAAGACGCACGAGGTCTGTCTCGGCGTCGAGGCCGTTGGCGACCTCCTCTGCGGCGACGCCGCGATACATGCGGCTGAAGCGGTCGTGATGAAGGAGGCTCGCGGGCACGCGCTGGAAGTTGAAGCGCGCGAGCAGTTCGCGCAGTTGGAGCGCGGCCTGCCTGCGGTAGTGACGCGCCATCGTCTGCGGTGCGCGCTTGAGCGTCTCGACCAGAGTCTCTGCGACGACGAGCGCGCGCGGGTCGGCGGCGACCTGTAGACGATAGCTGGCGCGCAGGTAATCTCGCCAGACCTGCGTCGCATTGACCTCGACGAAGGTCGCGTTAAAGCTTGCTACCTCGTTGGCATGCAGTCGTCCGAGTAAGCCCTGCAACTCGTCTGGCTCGACATCGAGCCTGCGCCGCCACGCTTCGACCGGCGCTTTGCCGCCGACGTTCCCCGCAGACTCGTGCAGCACTCTCAGCAGCGCGCGGCGCAGCACCACTGAAGGCGCAACCTCTTCGAGCACTGAATTGAAGCGGCGGTTAATCTGCCCGCCCATCAATTCATCGACGTAGAGTTGCTGAAATTCGCGGAAGCTGTTGAGGTTTGCGCCCTGCCCCTGCGCGGCCTGCACGAGCGCCGTGATGAAGTAGGGGCTGCCCTCGAACTGTCGGACGATGAGGTCGCGCGTCTCATCGCTCATGCCGACGTGTCGGCGCGCAGAGAGTTGTTCCAGTAATTCACGCGCGTCTTCGTCGTTCAGATGTTCGAGCCGCATCGTCTCCAACCCGGAGACGCGCATCCGCTCATCCGCGCCGTGCAGCACGTCGGTCAGACGCCGCCGCAAGCCCGACAGCACATAAGGCACTTCGGAATTGACGGCGACCTGTGCGATTTCAGGGCCGAGCGCGATTTCGCCGCCGAGTTGTTCGGCCGCGTGAACGTCGTCGAGCAGAATGACGGAGCGCGCGCCGCGTGCGGCGGCCTGCTGCGGCGCGCTCAAACAGAGCCGCACCAGCGCGCGCTCGTCCGCATCCTCGCGCGCGCGCTCGAAAGACTGCACGAGACGCTCGACCCATTCGTAATCCGAAGGCGCGACGAGGTCGAGGAGGTCGCGGAAGGTCGGCGGCGCGCCAATCAGGTCGGGTTCTTGCCGACGGTGTGCGACGAGTTGGACGAGGAAGGCGTGGAGGAAGCGACGCGCGGCGCGCACGGCCGTCTGGTCGCTGCGCGTGAGGGCGAAATAGACGGGCGAGGCCGCCCCGCGCTCTGCAAACATACGGTCGTAGGACTGCCGCAAAAGCTCTGACGCGCCTGCCAGCGGCGCACTCAACAAAAGAAGGCTGCGCCCGCCCGATGTCTGCTGCGCGAGCGCGGAGATGCGACGCAACGCTTCGTCGCGCCCCGCGAAGTGCGACGCGGGAACGCGTCCGAGGATGCGGCGCGCCGCGCCGTTATTTTTCCCTTCCGTCGCCATCTTCAAGTTTGGCGGCCTCGAACGCATCGACGCAGTTCTTGCCGCGGCTCTTCGCCGTGTAGAGCGCCTGGTCGGCGGCGTAGATGATGCTGGCCGGAGTGTCGAGTCCTTCGCCGAAGGCGCTGATGCCGATGCTCACGGTGACCGCGCCGAGCGGCTGCGTCTTACCGTGCGGGAAGTGTGTGCGTTCGACGCGACGACGGATGCGCTCGGCGATGACGTGCGCTTCCGAGAGACTCGTCTGCGGCAGCAGGATGCTGAACTCCTCGCCGCCGTAACGCGAAGCGACATCGGCCGAACGCAGCGCAGACTTCAGACATTGCGCCGTCATCTCAAGCGCGAGGTCTCCGGCCTGATGGCCGTGCGTGTCGTTGTAGTTCTTGAAGTCGTCGATATCGACCATCATGAAGCTCATCGGAAACTTGTGCCGCTTCGAGCGTTCCAGTTCTTCCGAGAGCCGCTCTTCGAGATAACGCCGGTTGAGCAGACCCGTCAGCGGGTCTGTGATGGAAAGCAGTTGAAACTGCGTCGCCTTCTGATGCCACTCGGCGCGGTCGAGCGCCAGCGCCATCTGCGGCGCAATCATGTCGAGCAGTCCGAGGTCTACTTCGTCGTAAGAGCCGCCGCCCGCCTTGTCCGTGACGTTCAGGACGCCGACCTTGCGCCCGGCGATGGTAATCGGATAGCTGATGAAAGAGCCGGTCTTGTAGCTGCGCTCGGCCGGTGCGGGTTCAACCCCTGCGGCCGTCGTCACGTCGCTGACGACGACGGGACGCCCCTCGCGCAAGACCGCGCCGGAGACTCCGTCTCCGAGACGGATGCGACTCTCGCGCGCACGTTCGGCGTGTGGGCCGACGGCCGCCTTCACAGAGAGTTCGTTGGCCGTCTCGTCGAAGAGCATCAGCGAGCCGCGCTCGGCGCGCAGGAGTTCGGCCGAATGGCGCAGGATGGTCGTGTAAGCGTCTTCCGGGTTGACCGAGTTGATGCGCTCGGTAAAGGCTTGCAGGTGCGTGGCTGCGCGCATCCGCCGTTCCAACTCTTCGCGCAGGCGCAAGACCTCGAACGGCATCGCGATATCGCGGCAGAAGGCGGCGATGGCGCGTCGCTGACCGGCGCTCAGGTCTGCGTCGCCGACGAGCAGAGCGCCCTTGATTTCGTCGCCGACGGCGAGCGGGAAAAGCTCGATGGCATCTTCGTGGCTCGGCCCTGTGCGCCCGCCGGCCGGGACGGCAATCGACTCGGCCTGCGTCGCCGCCTGAAGCAGCTTAATCTCTTTGGCCTTGAGCGTGATGCGCGGCGGCTTGGACTTGAAGTCGCCGGTCAGACAAGCCGGCGTGAAACTCTCGTCCGAGCGCAGCATCAAGGCGAGCGAGCGCAAGCCCTGCGCCTCCGCAAGCGACTTGACGGCGGCCGTGCTCGCCTCCTTGAGAGACATCGCCGACGGAAAGACTTTGCCGCCCGTCGGACGCATCTCCGGCTCGTCGGCCGTGCGTTCGACGGTCGGCGCGGTGGCTGTGGCTTGAGCGCCCGTGCCGGAAGTGGTCTCTTTCAGCGCCCCTCCCGTCTCCCCGCCACCACCGCCGCCGCCCTTCGGCTTTTTATCAGCAGCCTTCTCAGCACCTTTCTCAGCAGCTTTCTCGACAGCCTTCTCGGCCGTCTTACCGCGCGCCCGTGCCGCCGCCCGCGTGAAATCAAGAGCCGCTTCGCGGACGCGTTCGGAGAGTTCTTCGAGGTCTTGGCGCAGGGCGAAGATGACGTTGCGAAAGAGGTCTGCCGAGAGCAGGTCGCCGAGGTCGCCGTTGCGGATGCGCTCGGCGAGCGCGCGGTAGTCGGCGCTCTTGAGGAAGGCGCGGCCGCCGATGATGGCGAATCGGTCGTTCGTGCCCAAGTCAATCGGCATGGCGAAGCAGTGGAGTCCGGCGTGGCAGCGGTAGTGGACGGCCTGCCCGGCTTCGTATGCGCGGCGATGCGCGACGCCGCAGTAGGGGTCGCACAGGTGCGCGTGGTTCTTCGAGGACTGGAACGCCTGACAGACCGAGTTGTTGTTGGTGTTTAAGACCGAGGGCGGCTGATGTCCGGCGACGAGCAGGAGAGCCAATCCTGTAGAGGCGGCCAGAGACGACTGCGCGTCCGCCCATCCTGAAGGGGCATCCGTACCAGCGTGTGAGATGAGGGTACGCTCTGGGGCTGCTGCTTTGTCCATTATTTGCCGGGACACTAATTGTTTGTCGGGCTGCGGTGCGCGGCTGGCGGGCGAGTCAACGCGTGGGAAGACCGGCGGCGCGACCGCACCTCGCGCGCCTTATCGACCATTCAGGACAGGCTGATGCACGGGGCAAACTCTCGCCCATCCTGCAACCGCAGTATATTGTGTCCGCACGCAAACAGACAAGAGGATTTCCGGCTGCCACCGGCCTCCCGTCATGAAAAGACGGCGTTGCAGTTCGCCGTCCTCTCTCTGATATGACTAATAAGTATATTTTTTCGCTTTACCGCGCTACTGCGCGATGATGCGGCCGGGGTTCTTCAAACCCGGCGCATCGCCCGGCGCGACCCGCTCGATTTCCGGCTGGTCGGGGCTGATGCGAATACAGGCCGCGAAATGGTTCGGCTTAATCTCCGCCAGCGGCGGGACGACCTCTTTGCACGCCTCAATCGCCCACGGACAACGCGTGTGGAAGCGGCAACCGCGCGGCGGATTAATCGGCGACGGCACGTCGCCTTGCAGCACGATGCGGCGGCGCGTGGACTCGACCTCCGGGTCGGGCACAGGCACGGCCGAAATGAGCGCCTTCGTGTAGGGCATCAGGGGGTCGTCGTAAACCACTTTGGCGTCGGCTATCTCGACCAGTTTCCCTAAGTACATCACGGCCACGCGGTCTGAGACGTGGCGGATGGCGCGCAGGTCGTGCGAGATAAAGAGATAAGTCAGGTTGCGCTCGCGTTGGAGACGCTCCATGAGGTTCATAATCTGCGCCTGAATGGAGACGTCGAGCGCGGAGATAGGCTCGTCGGCGACGATGAAATCCGGGTTGGCCGCAAGCGCGCGCGCAATCCCGATGCGCTGACGCTGCCCGCCGGAGAACTCGTGCGGATAACGCTTGATGAAGCGCGGACTCAAGCCGACGGTCTCCATCAATTCGCGCACCTGACCCTCACGGTTGCCGCCCTTGACAAGCCCGAAGGTTTCGAGCGGCTCGCCGATAATCTGCCCGACCGTCATGCGCGGATTGAGCGACGCATAAGGGTCTTGAAAAATCATCTGGAGGAAGCGACGCTGCTTGCGCAGTTCCCTCTGCGACAGGTGCGCGAGGTCTTTGCCGCGAAAGAGCGCCTGCCCTCCGGTCGGCTCGGTCAGACGCAGCAGAGCGCGCCCCAGCGTCGACTTACCGCAGCCGGATTCGCCAACGAGTCCCAGAGTCTCGCCGGGGAAGATGTCAATCGAGACGCCGTCGACGGCCTTGACGACGCGGCGAACTGCATGTCCGCCCGTCAGTCGGTCGAGCGTCGTTCCGCCGCCCAGGTCGAAGTGGACTTTGAAGTCGCGAATCTCGATGAGCGGCTCGCGCCCTTCGGCCGGAAAGAGCGTCGGCGGCATGTTCTGCGTGACTTCGCTTCCCTGTGTGCTCATCGGTTGGCGTCTCCCCCGGTCGTCGTCGTTGTTGTCGTCCTAACTGCGCGCGCGTCGCGCTCGTCGCAAGACTTCGCGTAGACCTCCTCGGCGAAATGGCAGAGCGAGAAGTGCTCGGCGTTGAGTTGGACGAAGGGCGGGAACTCTCTGCGGCAAATCTCCTCAGCGCGCTCGCAGCGCGGCGCGAAGGGGCAACCGGGCGGCAGGTGCGCCACGTCGGGCGGCAGACCCGGAATCTGATACAGGCCGCCCTGCTCGGACGTGGGGTCGGGCACGGAGCGGAGCAAGCCTTTCGTGTAAGGGTTGCCGGGGCACGAGAACAGTTCGCGCGTCGGGGCTTGCTCGAAGACCTTGCCCGCGTACATGACGATGATATGGTCGGTCATCCCGGCGACGACGCCGAGGTCGTGCGTGATGAGAATGACGCTCGTTCCGGTGTCCTGCTTGAGTTGCTTGATGAGTTCGAGAATCTGCGCCTGAATGGTCACGTCGAGCGCGGTGGACGGCTCGTCTGCGATGAGCAGTTCGGGCTGGCACGAGAGCGCCATCGCAATCATCACGCGCTGGCGCATGCCGCCGGAGAACTCGTGCGGATAACTATCGACGCGCGCGCGTGCGTCCGGGATGCCGACTATGTCGAGCATCTTGATGGCGTGCTCGTAAGCCTCCTCGCGTGAGTGGCCGAGGTGAAGTTGCGTAATCTCCATCAACTGCTTCGAGATACGCATGAAGGGGTTCAGCGAAGTCATCGGGTCTTGGAAGATCATACTAATCTTCTTGCCCCTGATGTGGCGCACCTCGTCGGTCGTGAGGTCGAGGATGTTGCGGCCGTCGAAGAAGACTTCGCCCGAAACAATCTTGCCCGGCGGTTCGGGGATGAGCCGGATGATGGAGAGGTTCGTCACGGACTTGCCCGAACCGGACTCGCCGACGATGCCGAGCGTCTCGCCGCGTTGCAGGTCGAAAGTGATGCCATCGACGGCCTTGACCGTGCCGTCTTCGGTCTCGAAGTAGGTGCGTAGGTCTTTGACCGACAGGAGTGTGCCGTTGCGGCTGCTCATAGTTTTTCAGTGACGAGTGATGGGTGATGGGTGATAAGAAATGAGTGATGGGTGATAGGTGATGGGTGATAAGAGAAAAACCTGTCTTCTCCTATCACCTATCACTTATCACCTATCACCCTTCTTCCATCACCTATCACCTATCACCGTTTTTCAGAATTTCCGCATCTGCGGGTCGAGCGCGTCGCGCAATCCGTCGCCGAGGAAATTGAGGGCGAAGAGCGTCAGCGCCATCGTCACGCCGGGGAAGATTAACTGCCAAGGGAAGACCGCGAGATTCTGGATGCCCTCGGTCGTCATGCTCCCCCACGACGCGAGCGGCGCTTGCACGCCGAGGCCGAGGAAGGAGAGGAACGCTTCCTGCAACATGACGGAAGGCACGGTCAGCGTCGCGTAGACGATGACAGGGCCGAGCGTGTTCGGGACGAGGTGACGGAAGATAATCTTCCCCGTCGAGACGCCGGTCGCGCGCGCCGCCAGAACGAACTCCTGATTCTTGAGCGAGATGACCTGCCCGCGCACGATGCGCGCCATCGTCAGCCATGAGACCGCGCCGAGCGCCGCAAACAGCAGGAACAGTTGCCCGGTCGGCGAACGCCCGCCGAAGAAGGCCAGCAGCACGATGACAATCATCATGTACGGGATGGCGTAGAGCACATCGACGATGCGCATCATCACGTCGTCGGTTTTGCCGCCGAGATAGCCTGCGGTAGCGCCGTAGCTGATGCCGATGATGAGCGAGACGATGGTCGAGATGATGCCGACGGCCAGAGAGATGCGCCCGCCGAGCAGGACGCGCGCGAGGATGTCTCGCCCGGCGTTGTCCGTGCCCATCGGATGCGTCCAGGAGAACGTGCCATCGGGCGCGGTGAAGGGCGGGAACGATTTGTTGAGCCGCGAGTCGGGCGGAATGAAGTCGTAGGTGTAGCCCGTCGTGGCGGCGATAATCGGCGGCCCGATAATCGAGACGACGACGATGATGCAGACGACAATCAGGCCGAAGACGGCCAGTTTGTTCTTCAGCAGACGCTTCCACGCATCCTTCCAGAGCGAGGTTCCGGCCAACACCTCGCCGCGTCCGGCCGTGCGGATGTCTGCCTCGCCGACGGCCAACTCGGCTGTCGGGTGGATGATGTCTGCATCCTGACGTTGGACGGGCGCGGTGGGCGGCGTGCCGAGCGTCGTCAGCGCCGGGTCGTTCGCGTCGCGCCCCTGTTCGGTCGCAGTTCGTTCTTCCTTCATGGTGCTCCCTAGTACCTGATGCGCGGGTCGATGTAGGCGTAAGCGATATCGACCAGCAGGTTGAAGATGAGAACCGCGATGGAGATGAAGGCGACAATGCCGATGATGAGCGGCTCGTCGCGGTTCAGGTTCGCGTTGATGAAGTAGTTACCCAGACCCGGCAGCGCGTAGACGCGTTCGACGACGACCGTTCCCGTAATCAGGAAGGCGAGCGCCGGGCCGGTGAAGGAAACGACGGGCAGCAATCCGCCGCGCAGCGCGTGCCGCATGACGACCTGCTTCTCCGTCAACCCCTTCGCACGCGCCGTCCTGATGTAATCGGCGCGCAGGACTTCGAGCATGCCGGAGCGTGTCAGGCGCGCGATGTAGGCCATGTAGATGGCCGAGAGCGTCAGGACGGGCAAGATGACGTTGGCGCTCGGAAACGCGCCCCAACGCGCGGGCGGCAGCCAGTAGAGCGAGAGCGAGAAGATGAGCACGAGGATAGGCCCAAGGACGAAGTTCGGAATCGAGATGCCGAGCATGGCGACGGCCATCGAGGCGTAGTCGAGCCGCGAGTTCTGTTTGAGCGCGGCGATAGTCCCGACCGTGATGCCGACGATGAGCGCGAGCAGGTAGGCGAGCAGGCCGAGCGTGGCCGAGACCGGCAGCGTGCGTCCAAGAATGGAGTTGACCGACTGCCCCTCGTATTTCAGAGAGTTGCCGAAATCACCCCGGAGCACGCTGCCGAGCATCTTGCCGTACTGCACATACCAGGGCTTATCAAGCCCGTACTTCTCGCGCAGGTTCTTCTCGATGGCCGGTGGAATCTTCTTCTCGCCGGAGTAGAAGTTGCCCGGCGCGAGCCGAATCAGCCCCCACGTCAGCGAGACGACGATGATGACCATCGGGACGGTCACGAGCAGCCGCTTGATGACGAAACTGAACATCGGAGTAGCACCCCCGTTAGTCTGCGTTCTGCGAATCCGGCCGGTCGGGTCTCATGTCGGGCACGCCCCTGTCCCACTTCGCCTGGTCGTATTCGATGTAGACGAACTTCCAAGCGTGCAGCGTCCCCGGATTCGGATACATGCCTTTGACGTAAGGCTTCTTCATCCAGTTGGTCGCGTTCGTTGCGAGCGGGATGACGGGCTGCGCGTCAATCAGATAAGCCTCGGCCTTCGCCAGCATTTCGTAACGCTTCTGCGGGTCGAGTTGGCGGTTGGCCTCCTTGAGCATGTTGACGTACTTCGGGTCGAACCAGCCCGTCCCGTTGTCTCCGCCCTCGGTCGAGAAGAGCGCGAGGAAGGTGTACGGGTCCATGTAGTCGCCGACCCACCCGGCGCGACTGAAGCCCTTGTAGTCGAGTTTGGCGCGCGTTTGCAGGAAGGTCTTGAACTCCATGTTCTTCAAGGGCACGGTCAGACCTAAGTTCTGCTTCCACTGCGCCTGCACGAACTCTGCCACCTGACGATTCGACTCGGCCGTGTTGTAGGTCAAATCGACTTCGGAAATCGGGAACTTCTTCGGGTCGTAGTTGCCGTTGGCGTCTGCGTAACCAGCCTTAGCGAGTAGGCGTTTGGCCTCTTCCGGGTTGAACTGGTCGCCCTTCGGCTGCGGATAGTTCGGGAAGATGC
>DASZCR010000379.1:0-17917 GCA_035942915.1 Pyrinomonadaceae bacterium
GACGCCGAAGGCTTACGCAAGACGCTGCTCTCAGGCGCACCGACGCCCGTCACCTACGTCTCGCCGAAGCCGAAGGAGATTCTCGAAGAGGACAAAATCATCGAGGCTTACAAGGTCAACGTCAAACCGGAGGACGTGCGCATCGTGCCCATCGAAAGCGTCTTCCAATAACCGCACAGGTCACATTCCCGCTTCATGTCTTTGCGGCTTTGCGTGAAACTCAATCTCACGCAAAGCCGCAAAGATGCGAAAGGACGCACGGCTCTTCAGGAACAGCAGCAGATGAAAAGGACTCTCTCCGCCGAATCGCTCGCCGCCACCGAAGCGCGGCTCGCAGAAGCCAATCTCGCCTTCGCCGAAAAGTACGCGGGCGAGAGCGGCCGACGCCAGCCCGTCCACACCGTCTACGGCGGCGCACATCTCTTCAAGGCCGACACCACGCGTCGGCTCGGCACGCTCTCCCTGCGCGCACTCGAACAGTTCGCGCCCGACCCGCTTATCTTCGCGCGCGCCATCGGCCTCGAAGGCGCAGACGCTCTGCCCGCTTCGCTCTCGGCCGACCCCATCCTCAAGTCGCTCCTCGAAGGCAACGCCGACTCCGTCCGTCAGGAACACAAGGCGGCGTGGATGGCGCAGACCATCTACACGCGCGTCCTTGAGAAACTGCGCCGCGAGCCGGTCGAAGATTTTCGCATCGACTTTGAGGACGGCTACGGCAACCGTCCCGACGCGGAGGAGGACGCGCACGCTGAGGCGGCGGCCATCGAGACGGCGCGCGCGCTCGGCGGCGGAACGCTCTCGCCCTTCATCGGCATCCGCATCAAGCCCTTCACGGAAGAGCTGCGCGCACGCTCCATGCGCACGCTCGACATCTTTCTGACGACGCTCGTCGAACAGTCGGGCGGCCGTCTGCCGCCGAATTTCGTCGTCACACTGCCGAAGGTCGTGATTCCCGAACAGGTCGCGGCGCTCTCAGACCTCTTCGACCTGCTCGAACCGGCGCTTGCGCTCCCGGCAGGCTCGCTCAAGATGGAGATGATGGTCGAGACCACGCAGTCGATTATCAACGAGCGTGGCGAGACGAACCTGCCGAGGCTGCTGGCGGCGGCGCGCGGGCGCTGCGTCGGCGCACACTTCGGGACTTACGACTACACTGCGAGTTGTCAGATTACGGCCGCGCACCAGCACATGCTGCATCCGGCCTGCGACTTCGCGCGCCACATGATGCAGGTCGCCTTCGGCGGCACGGGCGTCTGGCTCTCGGACGGCGCAACCAACATTATGCCCGTCGCGCCGCACCGCGCGTCGGAGGGCGCGCCGCTCACGGCGCAGCAGAAGGAGGAGAACGCGCACAGCGTCCATCGCGCCTGGCGCATACACTTCGAGCACGTCCGGCACTCTCTCGCCAATGCCTTCTATCAGGGCTGGGACTTGCACCCGGCGCAACTGCCG
Organism: Pyrinomonadaceae bacterium; assembly: GCA_035942915.1. GTDB lineage: Bacteria > Acidobacteriota > Blastocatellia > Pyrinomonadales > Pyrinomonadaceae > DASZCR01. The sequence continues at coordinate 1,453 of DASZCR010000379.1, forward strand.
ACGCGCTATGCGGCCGTCTATTCCTTCTTCCTCGAAAGTCTCGAACAGGCCAGCGAGCGTCTGCGGAACTTTGTCGAGAAGGCGGCGAAGGCGACGCTCGTCGGCGATGTCTTCGACGACGCGGCGACGGGTCAAGGTCTGCTCAACTACTTCCTGCGCGCCATCAACTGCGGCGCTGTCACCGAACAGGAAGCTTTAGAGTTGACGAGCCTGACGCTTGAGGAACTGCGCTCCGGCTCGTTCGTCAAGATTCTCAAGAACCGGCAGAACCTCTAGCAGCCTGCCGGACAACTCACACGCTGATGAGAGACGACGCCCTCCGCCCCTTCTACGACGAGTATGCGTGGGCTTACGACCTCATCATCACGCCGCGCGTCGGCGCACACTGCGACTTCATCGTCGAGGCGCTCACGCATCGCGGCCTTCCGCAAGGCTCGCGCGTGCTCGACGCAGGCTGCGGCGCGGGCGGTTACTCAATCGAGTTGGCACGGCGCGGCTACCGCGTCGAAGGCCTCGATGCTTCGCCGCGTCTCATTGCACAGGCGCGCGCACGCGCCTCTGAAGAGCATCTCCCGGTCTCCTTCGTCGTCGGCGACATTCTCTCACTTGCCGCTTCATCTCCTTACGACGCGATTCTGTGTCGCGGCGTGCTCAACGACCTGCTCGACGGGCGCAGCCGCCGCGAGGTCTTTCGCTCTTTCGCGCGCGTGTTGCCGGGCGGCGGCGTGCTCCTTCTTGACGTGCGCGAGTGGGAGGAGACGGCGCGGAGGAAGCGGCGTGAACCCGTCTTTGAAAAGACTGTGGAGACCGCGCGCGGCCGTCTCACCTTCCGCAGCGTGACGCGCCTTGAGCCGCGCACGCGTCGTCTGCTCGTCGCCGAGCAGCACACCTTGCGCGACGGCGAGGCCGAGACCGTCACCTTCTACGATTTTCAGATGCGTTGCTGGACGCGCGCCGAGTTGGACGAATCGCTGGCGCGCGCAGGGTTCGAGCGGGTGGAGTATTTCGGCGCTTACGACTTCGCTGTGCAGGACGGGGCGACAGACCGTCTGGTGTGCGTTGCAAGCCGCGCGTGAGCGTCGATGGTAAGGATAATGATGAGGAGAATCATCGTCATCGGTTCGAGCGGCGCGGGCAAGTCAACTCTGGCGCAGCGTCTCGGCGCACGGCTCGGCCTCGAAGTCCTACACCTCGACGCGCTCCACTGGAAAGCCGGCTGGGTCGAGCCGCCGAAGGATGTCTGGACGAGGCGCGTCGAAGAGCTCTTGAGGCGCGACTCGTGGATTATCGACGGCAACTATTCCGGCACGATGCAGCGTCGTCTGGAAGCTTGCGATACGGTCGTCTTCCTCGACCTGCCGCGCCTCGTCTGCGTCTGGCGCATCGTCAAAAGAACGTTGGTCTACTTCAACCGGAATCGGCCGGACATGGCCGAGGGCTGTTACGAACGGTTCGACCTGAAATTTCTGCGCTGGGTCTGGGACTATCCGAAGCGCACGCGGCCGAAGGTGGTCGAGTTGCTCAAGAACGCCGCGCCGGATAAGCGAGTCGTCTGGCTCAAGTCGAGCGCCGAGGTCGAAAGTTTTATCGACAGTCTGCCGCCGCGCGACGTTTAAGCGCGGCGAATGAGTTTGGCGGCCGCCCAGCCGACGAGGATGAGAATCATCAGGATGCGCCAGTCGTAGCCTTCTGTGGCGACGGGGAAATGGAAGTTGAGCATCGTGAAGACGACGGGGACGACCATGAAGGTGTTGTGCTTCGAGCGCAGTTTGGCGCGCGCGGCGAGCCTCTGGTCGGGGGTGCGCCCCTCTTTCGTCGCCGCGATGAGTTGCTTTTGCGCGGGCAGTATCCGCATCCACACGTTCGCCGCCATAATCGTCCCGAACATCGCGCCGACGTGCATGTAGACGGCGCGCCCGCTCATCACCTGCGTCAACCCGTAGGCGATAGCGCCGACGGCGACGAAGCAGACGGCCGCAAAGAGATAATCGTTTTTGCCGACCGGCGTCTGCGAGAGCAGGTCGTAGCAGACCCATGCGACGACGAGCAGGCCGAGGCCGATGAGCACAGAGGTGCGGAAACTCGTCGTCGTATCGGCATCGTGGAGCAAGCCTCCCATGTAGTAAACCTGTATCAGCAGGAAGAAGCCGGAGAGCCACGTCAACGCCGCCTCCCAGCGAAACCAGTGCAGCGTCTTCCCCTCAAGCTCCGGCGACTTCTGTTTCTCGACCGTGTAGAAGCCGCCGCTATGCACCATCCAGACTCTTCCCGGCTCGCCCGCGCGCGCCTGCCTCTCGGCTTCCGAGAAACGTCCGTCGAGCCAAGTGAAGTAGTAGGTTGTGCCAATCCAGAGGATGCCCGTGAAGACGTGAAACCAGCGCACGAGCAGGTTGAGCCATTCGTTGACGAAGGGGCTGATTCTCATTCGCGTTTAGCTCCCGCGATAAGTGGAATAACCGTAAGGGTTCAGCAGGAGCGGCACGTGATAATGCTGCGACGCGTCGCGTACCTGAAAGACGACCGAGACCTGCGGGTAGAAGCCTTCGACCTGTGTGGCGGCGAAGTAGCCGCGCGTGTCGAAGGTCAGGCGATAGACGCCTTCGGCCAGTTCGGTCTCCGGCGGCATGAGCGTCTTCAAGCGCCCGTCCGCATCGGTCGCGCCGTGACCGACGAGCAGCCAGTGGCCTTGCGCGTCCTGCGCTTCGAGCGTGACGGGGATGCCGCGCGCAGGACGGCCGAGCGAGGTGTCGAGCACGTGTGTCGTGATGGAGTTCATAGGTTCAGGAGTTTACCGAGGCGCAGCGCGGTGATGCGGCGTTGCTCCTCTGCGGCGATGCGAAGCTCCGCATCGCGTTCGTTGTGAAGACGCGTGTTGAGGATGTCGAGCAACTCCGCCGCGCTCTTGCCCGTCGCGCAGACGATGTAGATGAAGCCGAACTTCTCTTCGTAGAGACGATTGGCGTCGGCCAGTGCGTCGAGCGTCTTCGGCGCGGCCTCGCGCGTTCCCTTCTGCTCGGCTTCCGACCAGCGCGCAGACTCTTGGCTGACTTCGGTCGCGGCCTTCCGGCCGCCGATTTTCGGGTGGCCGCTGAAGGCTTCGAGCCAGTCCTGCTCGTCGAGACTCCACCAGACGCGGTCGGCCGCTGCGAACAACTCCGCCGCGTCGAGAAAGGGGCGCTCGTTCGTCATCGCTCGCGCCCATGCGCGCGAGGCGCAGCACTTCAGCAGTTCGGCGGTCGCTTCCTCCGCAGCCTGCACGTTCAGACGATGCAGCTCTTCGCTCATGGCAATCAGGCTTCGTCTGCGTTGACGCTGCCGTAAACTCTCAGGCGCGCCACGCCGCCGTCCGGGTAGATGTGAAAGCGCACGTGCGTCGCCGCGCCCGCGTCCTTGATGGCGTCTTCGTAGGTGTGGCGCGTGTGCGCTTGCAGGCGCGTGCGCGGCAACACCTCCTTCCAGGGAAGCGTCGCCACGCTCGATTCATCGACGAGCAAGCCCTCCGCGTCGCAGGCTTCGAGCGAACAACTTTCGGGGAAATTTCCTTTGAAGTGCGAGGTATCGACTTCGACGCGGCTGACGCGTCCGCGCAGGCCGAGACGGATGACTATCCAATCGTGTCCGGGGCCGCGTCTGCGTCGCGTCTCCCAACCGTCGCTCATGTCGAGCGCGCGGCCGGGCATAATCAGGTTGTGACCGTGACCGAAGAACATGTCGCTCGAAGCGACGACGAGACCGCCGTGCTCGACGGCCGCAAGGTCTATGTCTTGCGCCACGCGCGAGACGCGCGCCAAGTCCGGCACGACCTCGCCATAAACTCTCAGGCGCGCGACGCCGCCGTCCGGGTAAATCTTAAATCGCAGATGCGTGAAACGCTCCGTCGCCGCGAGGTGAAAAAGGTTCTGCGAGTCTCCCTGCAAAGGCGACTGCGGAAGAATCTCCGTCCAGTCGTTGTTGGCATCCGTCAGTTGTTCGAGGTCGGGCGTGCCTTCGAGGGCGCAGGCTTCGAGCGAACAGCTTTCGGGAAAGTTCCCCTTGAAGTGTGCCGTATCGACGACGACGCCGCGAATGATGCCGGGGAGTCCGAGCCGCACGATGCACCAATCGAAGCCGGGCGTGCGCCGACGGCGCGACTCCCAGCCGTCCATCCACTTGCCGCGCTCCGTGTACTTGCCTTCGATGAAGACAGGCGCTGACGCCTTGAGTAAATTCTCCTTCGGCGCGAAGAAGTCGTCGTTGGCATAGAGCACCGCGCCGCCGAGCCGCTCCGATGCGAGGTCAATCAAGCCTGTGAAGTCCAGCACTTCCCTTTCGCTCTCCTTCGCTTCGTCTGAGACAAAGCAGTGTTGTCCGACCTGCTCTTAAAACTCGCCCGCGCGGCCGCGCCTGAGCAGGAAGCCCGCAGGCGGCGCGGCAAACTCTCCGCGCTCGTAAATCTTGCGCCCGCGCAGGAAGGTCGCAGCCACGACGCCGCGCAGCGTACGGCCGAGATAAGGCGTCAGCTTATGTCTGTGATGAATCGTCGCAGGCTCGACCGTGAACTGCGCCGTCTCGTCCCAGACGCAGATGTCTGCATCGAAGCCCTCCTCGATGTCGCCTTTGCGCCCACCGAGTCCGGCCAGACGTGCCGGCGCAGCAGACAGCCAACGCGACAGTTCGACGAGCGTGTGGCCGCGTTCCCGCGCCTCTGTCCACACCAGCGGCAGACGCAGTTGCAGAGACGAGATGCCGCCCCACGCCGCCATGAAGTCTCCTTCTTCGCGCCGCTTCAGAGCGGGCGGACAGGGCGAGTGGTCGGAGACGACCATCTCGACGAGTCCTTCGGCGAGCGCAAGCCAGAGTTGCTCTCCGTTCTCGCGTTCACGAATCGGAGGACAACACTTGAACTCCGTAGCACCCTCCGGCACGTCTTCGGCTGCCAGACTGAGATAGTGCGGACAGGTCTCGGCCGTCAGTCTCAAGCCTTCCGCGCGGGCGCGTCGCAGCAGCGGCAGCGCATCGGCCGACGAGTGGTGTACGACGTGGCCGCGCACGCCGAACTCGCGGCAGAGACGGACGAGCAGCGCAACGGCCTCGTCTTCGGCCGCGCGCGGACGCGAGCGCAGGAAGGTTTCATAAAGGCGCGGGTCGCCCGTCTCGGCAGCGGCGCGCTCGACGGGGCCGGGTAGTTCGGCGTGTGCGATAAGCGTCGCATCGAGACGCGCCAACTCCGGCAGCGCCTCGCGCAAGTCCGCCTCCGTCACGTGCGGAAACTCTGCGACGCCCGAATCTATCAGAAAGCATTTGAAGCCGACGACGCCCGCTTCGTTGAGCGGCGCGAGTTCGTGCGTGTTGCCCGGCACAAGCCCGCCCCAGAAGGCTACGTCAACCATGCAACGGCCGCGTGCGGAGTCGAGTTTGCGACGCAGGCCGTCGTGCGTCGTGGTCGGCGGGATGCTGTTGAGCGGCATGTCAACAATGGTCGTGACGCCGCCCGCTGCGGCCGCACGCGTCGCCGTCTCGAAGCCCTCCCAGTCGGTGCGCCCCGGTTCGTTGACGTGAACGTGCGAGTCGACGAGTCCCGCCATCACGACGCGCTCGCCCGCCTCGAACAGTTCGCCGCCGTCAGCTACGTCGTCGAACTCTGCGATGCGCGCGATGCGTCCTCGATGGACGTGAATCGCGGCAGGCGCGACCCGCCCGCGCGCGACGACCCTGTGTCCGCGAATGACCCAATCGGCCGACGGCATGACGGAACTTAAAACATAAATTCAAATCTTTGGCAACAAGGAGGGTTTTTGTTTGCGCGTGCCGGGCGACGCGCGGCGGATGAGAGATGAGCATCTCGCTCTCATCCGTGCGCGTCCGGGCGTTGGGCGGTGGGCGTTTACTGAAGCCGTTCGAGGAAGTCTCTCAGCAGGTTGCGCGCGACGTGCAGGCGGTAGCGGGCGGTCGAGCGCAGGTCGTCAATCGGCGACAACTCCTGCGACAACTCTGCGGAGGCCGCGTCGAGCGTCGCCGCGTCGAGCGCGCGCCCATGCAAGAACTGTTCGACGCGCGTGCAGCGCACCACCGTCGGGGCGACGCTGCCGAGCGCGAGCCGCACATGCGCGAGGCGTCCGTCAACGGTCTCGGCCGCCGCCGCGAAGCAGACCTTCGAGATGGCCTGCGCCTTGCGCGTCCCGACCTTGCGGTAGTAGTGGCGCATGGTCTGTGCGGCGCGGCGCGGCAGACGCAGACGAGCGAGCAACTCGTCTGCGCGCATGACGGTCTGCTTGTAGCCCGTGTGGAAGTCTCTGTAGGCGACCCAACGCGCGCCGGAAGCGGAGATGAGTTCGACCTCCGCATCGTAGGCGAGGAGCGCGGGCGGGGAGTCTGCGGCGGGCGAGGCGTTGCAGATGTTGCCGCCGAGCGTGCCGCGATTCTGAATGGCAGGGCCGCCCGTCTCGGCCGCCGCGCGACAGAGCGAGGGAAACTCGCGCGCCAGCGTCGCGTTGCGCCGCACGTCGCTGTAGGTCGTCAGCGCGCCGAGCGTGACCCATTCGGCAGACTCCTCTATCCGGCGCAACTCTCGCAGGTGCCAGATGCTGAAATATCGTCTGTGCTCAAGACGCCCCGCTTCGAGCAGCACCATCAAGTCCGTCCCGCCCGCGAAAGCGCGCCACGCGCCCGGTTCGCGCGCCAGCAGTTCGAGCGCGTCCGTGAGCGTGCGCGGCACTTTCAATTCGTAAGCCGGAAGATAAGCCCTCATAATTTTTCAACGATGAACTTCAACGCCTCGCCTGTTGCTCCGGCGCAAGCTCTTCTGCTTTCCATTGAGAGACGGCCGCCAGCGCCGCTATCCGCCGCAGTCGCTCCTTGAGCGTCTGCGCGGCGAGCAGAGAGCGCGTCTCGTTGCGCGCGGCGAACGCCTTGAAGACATTCGTCTCGAAACCCGTCCACCCGTCGCCCGCTTCGACCTCCGTGCGATTGGCCGCCGCAATCATCTCGTCCAACACTTCAAAGGCGGTTCCCTCGTCAATCGGCAGGAGCAGTTTCGCCAGCTTAGAGAGGCTCGTCAAGACCGGGTCAACCTGCTTGCTGTTGACCATCGCGGAGGCGGGGATGCCTGCCGGGGGCGCGGCGAGCGTTCTGTCCGACTGTCGGAGATGTCTGACGGCCTGCGTGACGAGCGTCGCAGCGCAGGCGTGGTCTTTCTTGGCGATGCATTTTTCAATAATCGCGGGATAGACATTGAGCAGCGAGGTCGCCTTGTTGAGTTGTGCGGCGAGGCGCTGCGCGCCGTTGGTGTCGCCTGCGGCGGCGAGGCTCAGGGCTTCGCGCAGGTTGACGATTTCGAGCCAGTGGGTTTTCTGCGCGGCGGCGTCGAGTTTGTCAATCAACTTGCGTGCTTTGGCGAAGTCGCCGCGATTGATGGCGGCATTAATCTCGCGCTCGTCGGCGCGCTCTTTTCCGTACGCCTCTTTCATCCGCTTTTCGTACCGCTTGTCGTAGACATCCTCAAGGCTCGTCTTCGGGAGTGGTTCTTCGCCGGGCGCACGCGTCCGCATCTCCAAATCCAGAAACCTCTCGGTCAACTCCGGCGCGTACTGCCTGACCAGATGCCAAATGGACAGGAGTTCCAGCCGGGCGGCTTGCATCTGGCGGGGCTTCTTCCTGCTTACCGTGTCAATGACATAGCCGACATATTCTCGCATGGCGGCCGCGCCCGGTGGCGGCACACCCTTCTGAGAAGACATAAAGGTGTACCGATGTGGCTTGAAAAGCATACCGAGGGAAATCCACGTTCTGAGGTCGCTGTTGTCGTGATGCGCAACGGGAAAGCTTCTCAGGAGGATTAAATATTGGAGGAGGATGTTGTCGGCAGCCGCGCGGTCTTTCTTCGCGATTTCGTTAATCGCATGGATGGTTTCGACACGGCTCACGTCAATGTTCAATGCCTTGAGCGCGTACTCGCTGGCGGCTGCGATATCGCCGTTGGCGACAGCCTCGTGAGCAAATTGCACGTAGGCAGATTGTTCTTCGTGCATCCCTAGCTTTTGCGCTGCCAACCGGGCTAGTTCCTCGCGGAAGGCTTTGTCGCGATTAGCCACTTCAAGTACGCGACTCCTGATAGCACTTACCGCCCGACCTTTAGCCGACGGGAGTTGCGGCTGTGCTCCGACGGGGATGCTGCGCAGCCTGCGTTGTTCCTCTTCCGGCGGCATCGTCAATTCATACGCCTCGCGCAGCAGTTTCTTCGCCCACGCCACATCAACGTGCCATGCCGCGTCCGCAATCTCCGCCTGAGCCGCCGCACGCGCCAACGGAGTATCAAGATTCAACGCGTCCGACGCGAGGAACTGCAAATCCGCAAGCAAAGCGAGCCGCTTTAGCTCAACCTCGTTCGCCTTATCGTCTGTCCGAGTCACATCACTTTGACTCAGGCCAGTCCCGCCAAGCAGCAGTAGCAGTATGAGTGACATTACCTGACGCATTATGCTTCCCTCCTTTAGATTAGGTGAACGCTGCGACGTAGGCGAAGTTTCCGAACGTGTTCGGAAACTTCGCCTACACACTCAAAACTTCATTCAGCGACAGGTGCGTCCAGCATTTGCTCTGCTTCTGCTCGTTTCTTCTTACACATTTCGGCTGCTTCCTCATCAGTCCTTGAATCTAAGACGGTGCAAGGGCCACCTTTAGCCGGGCAGAGGGCGAAATAGTTACCGGCTGAACTGTCGCAGCCTACCCATAACGTCTCTCCACCGGCATTTGTATCGACGTGGTAAGTCTCGCCTCGAACGACGATGACTGACGAGTTGGCGAGCACCAGAGTAGTAACGAGGGTGAAAGTGAAGAGACGCAGCTTTTTTGCGAGGCGCTTCAAGGTGAGCATGGATTTCTCCTTCTGGTTTTCGTGTGCAGTTGAGGTTGCAAGTCACACCGGGGTGGACGGCGCGGCCAGAGAGGTGAAAGCGGGTGTCTGATGCTCTGCCGGGTAGGTGGGTAAAGCAGAAGTATTCAGAACAGGGTCAGCATACACCTGTCCGCTGACCTGTCAACAGATATCCTGACGCGCGCGGCTCACGCCTCTTTTTTGACGGCGGCGAGGACGGACTCGAAGATTTTCATGTAGCCGGTGCAGCGACAGAGGTTTCCGGCGAGGGCTTCGCGGACTGCCCGCTCGTCCGGTTGCGGGTTGCTGCGCAGCAGGCTCACGGCGGCCAGTATCATGCCCGGCGTGCAGATGCCGCACTGCGCGCCGCCGTGTTCGACGAAGGCGACTTGCACCGCGTCTAATTGCTCATCGCTCGCGGCGACGCCCTCAATCGTCGTCACCTCCGCGCCTTCAACCTGCGCTAAGGGGACGAGACAACTGTTGACCAGCACGCCGTCAATCAGCACGGAGCACGCGCCGCATTCGCCCTCGCCGCAGCCCTCCTTCGTCCCCGTCAGGCGCAGACGCCCGCGCAACACGTCGAGCAGACGCGCCAGAGGGTGCGCCTTCAGCGTCACGTCTGCGCCGTTGACACGGCAACGTACCTGCGCCTCTTGCTCAACCACGTTCGACCCCTCCGGCCAACACTTCCGTGTCCGCCTCTGCGAGCGCGTCAAATAAGTCTTCCGGCATCAGCGGGACGTGTCTGAAGCTGATGCCCGTCGCGTTTTCGATGGCGTTGAGGATGGCGGGCGCGGGGCCGTCCATCGGCAGTTCGCCGATGCCCTTTGCGCCGAAGGGGCCGTGCGTCGAAGGGTTTTCAAAGAAGTAGACGCGCACGGGCGGGATGTCGGCCGAGGTCGGGATGATGTAGTTCGTCATCTGGTTGTTGAGCATCCGCCCGTCTTGCCAGACCACCTTCTCGTAGAGCGCAAACCCGATGCCCTGCGCCACGCCGCCTTCAATCTGTCCGGCCGCCAGCACCGGATGAATCACCTTGCCGACCTCCTGCACGGCGACGAAATCCTCGACGTGCGCCTCGTAGGTCAGCGTGTCAACGGAGACCTCCGCGACGTAGACCGCCCAAGCGTATGCGCCGTAGGCGTCGCCCCTGTAGCGTTCGTCGTCCCAGTTGATATCGGCAGGCTGCTTGTACTGGCTGAACGTTCTGAGCGCGCCGAAGCGTTCGACGTAGGAGCGACACGCGCTGCGAAACTCCTCCTGAGAATATTGCTCCTTGAGCAGCCCCGCGCCCGCGAGCGTCTGACGAAGGCCGACGGCCGCGCTCTCGACCAATTTGCCGACAATCATGCAGGTGCGCGAGGCGACCGTCGGGCCGCTGTTCGGGACGTTGGCCGTGTCGGGCTGCGCCATCTCGACCAATTCGTAATCGATGCCGAGCGCGTCGGCCGCAATCTGCGCGAAGATGGTGTTCGTCCCCTGTCCAATCTCCGTACTCGCGGAGAGCACACGCACACGCCCCTCCTCTGTCGCCTCGATGCCCACGACCGATTCCAGATACTTCTCGCCGGAGCCTGTAAAGCCCGCGCCGTGCATGAAGGAGGCGAAGCCGATGCCGCGCTTGATGCGGCTCGTGGCGTTCTCGCGCGCGAACCGCTCGCGCTTGCCCCGAAAATCTGTTAACTCAAAGGCGCGTTCGAGTAAGCCTTCGAGGTCAACCCGCTCGCGTATGACCTGTCCGGTCGCGGTCGTCTCGCCTTCGTGTATGAAGTTGCGCCGACGCAACTCTTCGGGCGCGAGGCCGACGGCGCGTGCGACGCAATCGAGGTGGCGTTCGAGTGCGAAGACGCTCTGCGGCGCGCCGAAGCCGCGAAACGCGCCGTGCGGCGGGGCGTTCGTCGCGACAGCCTGACTCCTGATTCTGACGTTCGGGCAGTTGTAAGGGCCTGCGGCGTGAATCGTCCCGCGCGAGAGCACGACGGATGAAAGCGTCGCGTATGCGCCGCCGTCCACCGTGAAATCAATCTCCATCGCGCGCAGTCGCCCTTCGCGCGTGACGGCCGTGCGATGACGCGTCAGCGAAGGGTGCCGCTTCGTCGTCGCCGACATGTCTTCGGCGCGGTCGTAGACGAGTTTGACGGGGCGGCCGGACTTCCACGCCAGCAGCGCGGCATGACCGGCCAACATCGAAGGGTATTCCTCTTTGCCGCCGAAGCCGCCGCCCGTCTCCGTCTGGATGACGCGGATGCGTTCTTCGGGCAGGTCGAACAGTTTGATGAGAGCCTTGTGCACGTAGTAAGGGCACTGCATAGAACCCCAGACGGTGACGCCCTCCTGCGCGGAGGCGACGGCGACCACGCCGTTCGTCTCGATGTAGAGTTGCTCCTGCGCGCCCGTCCGATACTCGCCCTCGACGATGATGATGTCGTCTTCGTTCAAGGCTTCGTCCACGTCGCCCTTCTCGACGAGGTAAGTCTTAAAGACGTTGTCCGCGCCCCAGATAATCTCTTTCTTCGCCAGCGAATCATCGAGATTGAAGACGGCGGGCAGCGGCTCTATCCGCAACTCGACGCAGCGGCGCGCCTCTTCGAGCAGGTACTTGTCTGTGTGCGCGAGCAGGAGGACGGGCTCTTCGGGATGGTTGACGACGCCGTCTGCCAGATAGGGTTGGTCGAGGAGAATGAGCGCGACGCTGTTTGCGCCGGGAATGTCGGCGGCCGTGACGATGGTGAACTCGTCCCAGGGGATGCCTTCGCCGAAGACGATTTCCTCGATGCGCCCGCGCGCGACGGGGCTGCGGACGGTCGCGCCGTAGAGCATCCCTTCAAACTCAAGGTCGTCGATGTAGAGGGCGCGCCCCGTAACCTTGTCGCGCCCCTCCTTGCGCGGGACTGCACGACCGACAATCTGTTTGCCCATTCACACTCGCTCCAAAGAAAATCCGCGACCGAATATAGCCCATCGGTCGCGCCATGTGAAACGGTCTCGGCGGCCTCTCCCGCGCGAGATTTAATTTGCACGCGGGGACGCAAGTGGTGCAAAGAAGAAAGGAGGGTTGACGTTTGAGACCGGGCGGCGGCGTCAGTCTCCGCTGGGCGCACCGACTTCGAGGCGTTCGCTCTCGGCGACGACTGCGCCTTCCTGCGGTGTCGCTTCCGGTGCGGACTGTTCGTCCTGCCGCCGTCGGCGCGCAAACGCCGCACGCACTCTGCCCGTCAGGCGTTGCGGCACGCAGCTCGCAAGGCGCGGCGCGTGCCGCAGGTCGTCGAAGAGCGAGTAGGCGACCGGCGTGGCGACGAGCGTCAGGAGCAGCGAGAGGCTCTGTCCGCCAATCACGACGACGGCGATGGAGCGACGTTCTTCCGCGCCCGGCCCCGTCCCCAGAGCGAGCGGGAGCATACCTGCGACGAGCGCGAGCGTCGTCATCAGGATGGGACGCAGACGGTCGCGGTTGGCCTGCATGATGGCCGCCTCGCGCTCCATCCCTCCGGCGCGCAGGTTGTTCATATGGTCGATTTGCAGAATCGAGTTCTTCTTCACGACGCCGAAGAGGACGAGGACGCCGAGCGCCGAGTAGAGATTCAAAGTGTCGCCCGTTGCCCACAGCGAAAGCAGCGCGAACGGTACGGCGAGCGGCAGACTCAACAGGATGGTGACCGGGTGAATCGTGCTCTCAAACTGCGACGCCAGAATCATGTACATGAAGGCGATGGAGAGCAGGAAGGCGAAGATGAACTCCGTGAAGGTGCGTTCGAGTTCGCGCCCGCGCCCTGAGATGGTCGTCGTGTAGGCGGCCGGGAGGTTCATCTCCTGAACCGCGCCGCGCAGTGCTTCGAGTCTGTCGGCGAGCGCAAAGCCGGGCGCGACCGAGGCACGCAGAGAGACCTGACGCTGGCGGTCGAGACGGTCGATGCGCGAAGGGCTAATCTCCTCCTTGATGCTCACGAGGTTGCTGAGATTGACGAGGCCGCCGCGCGATGAAGGCACGTAGAGGCGCGAGACGGTCGAAGCGTCGCGGCGGTCGCGCTCGGTGAGGCGCAACTGCACGTCGTAATCCTCGTTGACCGACGCATCACGAAAACGCGAGACCTCCTCGTCGCCGCCGACCATCAGGCGCAGAGAGGTGGCGATGTCGGAAGTATCTACGCCGAGGTCTGCGGCGCGCTGGCGGTCAATCGTCACACGCAGTTCCGGCTTGTCGAGTTTCAGCGTCGTGTCGGCATCGACGATGCCGCCGAGGCGTTGCGAGCGTTCGCGCAACTCATCTGCATAGGCGGCGAGCGCCGTCAGGTCTGGCCCGCGCAGCACGAAGTCGATGTCGAAGTTGCCGCCGCCGATGTTGAACGAGGGCGCGTTGCGGACGCTGGCGCGCAGGGGCGAATACTTGCGCAGACGCCTTCTCACTTCCTGCATCACGTCGCGCTGCGTGTAGTTGCCGCGAAAGGCTTCGAGCGGCCGACCCTTGAGCAGACTGCGCCAGAGACGCGAGACCGAGAAGGTGCGCTCCTCGTGCGGCGCGATGCGGACGTAGGCGCTGCCTTGATTGACGCCGCCGAGGAAGGAGCCGCCCGCCGAAGCGAGCACGAGACGGACGCCGGGCGTCTCCCGGATGTCGTCTTCAATCGCGCGCATGGCCTCGCTCATCACGGCGAGGCTCGTCCCTTCGGGCGCGTTGACGTTGACATCGAACTCCGCCTCGTCCACGTCCGTCGGGATATACTCCTGCCTCACCATCCGATAGAGCGGCACACTCGACAGAATGACGGCGACGGCCACGACCGCGACGGCCAGACGATGGCGCATGGCGAATCCGAGCAGGCGCGTGTAAGCGCGGTCGAGCAACGCATAGAAACCTTTACGCGAGTTCTTGTGCGACGTGTGAGGCGTGGCCTGTGACGCGCCGGCAGCACTTTCTTCGTCGTCAGTTCGCTCTCCGCTCTCAGCCCTTAACAGCCGCGCGCTCATCATCGGCGTGAGTGTGAAGGAGACGAGCAGGCTGACCATGATGGCGACGGCCGCCGTGATGCCGAACTGATAGAGGAAGCGCCCGGAAATCGACGACATGAAGGAGACGGGCAGAAAGATGACGACGAGCGAGAAGGTGGTCGCCAGCACGGCGAGGCCGATGTCGGCCGTCGCCTCGCGCGCGGCACGCATCGCAGACATCTTCTTCTCCTCGATGAAGCGGAAGATGTTTTCGAGGACGACGATGGCATCGTCGATGACGACGCCGACCATCAGGACGAGCGCCAGCATCGTCACGCTGTTCAGCGTGAAGTCGAGCGCGCGCATCATGGCGAAGGTCGAGACGACTGAGGCCGGGATAGCGATGCCCGCAATCAGCGTTGAGCGCCACGAACGCATGAAGGCGAGCACGACCAGACACGCGAGCACGCTGCCCAAAATCAGGTGAAGTTGAATCTCGTGGAGCGCCGCCTCGATGTAGCGCGATTGGTCGCGGATAATCTCCAACTTCACGTCTGAAGGCATCTGCAAGGCGACGCGCGCCAGTTCGCGCTTGACGTTGTTGATGACCTCAATCGTGTTGCCGCCCGACTGACGGCGAATCTCAAGCGTGACGGTCGGCGTGCCGTTCAGACGCGCCAGCGAACGCTGCTCCTTCGTGCCGTCCTCGACGCGCCCGATGTCGCGCACGCGGACGGGCATCCGGCCGACCTCTGCAACCGTCAACTCGTTGAAGTCGCGCGGGTCGCTGTAGCGGCCGAGCGTGCGCAGGGTCATCTCGCGCTTGCCCGTATCGACGTTCCCGCCCGGCACGTCAGCGTTCTGACGCTGCAAGGACTGTCGCACCTGTGTAATCGGGATGCGATAAGCGTTCAGGCGGTCGGCGTCAATCCAGATGTTGATGGCGCGCTCAAGACCGCCGACGACTCGCACTTCGCCGACGCCCCCGGCGCGTTCGAGTTGCACCTTGACGACCTTATCGCCCAACTCCGTCAACTCGCGCAAAGAACGCTCGCCGGAGAGCGCGACCGTGAGGACGGGCGAACTATCGTTGTCGAACTTCTGCACGACGGGCGGCGTCGCGTCTTCGGGCAGGTCGCGCGTGATGGTGCTGACGCGGTCGCGCACGTCCTGCGCGGCGGCCTCAATCTCGCGGTCGAGGTTGAAGGTAACTAAGACGATGGAGACGCCCGGCGCGGAGACCGAGCGCAACTGGTCGATACCCTCGACCGTGTTGACGACCTCCTCGATGCGGCGCGAGACTTCCGACTCAATCTCCTCCGAAGACGCGCCCGGCAAACTCGTCCGCACGCTCACGGTCGGCAAATCGACGGACGGGAAGCGGTCAACGCCCAACCTGAAATAGCTGGCCGCACCGACGACGACCAGCGACAGCACAATCATCGCCGCAAACACCGGCCGCTTGATGCAAATTTCCGCGAGCTTCTGCATATGACTTCGTCAGTGATAGGTGATGGGTGATAGGTGATAGGAGCAATCCTGTCTTCTTCCTATCACCTATCACTTATCACCTATCACGCTCTTCTTATCACCTATCACTTATCACCTATCACTTATTCACCTATTCCACGACGTTGACGGATTGGCCGGACTGTAGGTTGCCGGGTTCGACGACCACCGGGTCGCCGACGTTGAGACCGGCGAGCACTTCCGTCCACTCGGCGACGCGGCGACCTGTGGTGACGGCCTTCTCCTGCGCCTTGCCGTTCTGCACGATGATGACTTTCTCGATGCCCGCGAAGGTGACAATCGCGCTCGTCGGGACGGTGACGGCCATGCTGGCGTCGTCTGTGACGATGTCTGCGCGCGCGAAGCTGCCGGGTCGGAGTGCGCCGTCGTTGCTTATCTCGGCCTCGACGATGAGCATCCGGTTCTGTTCCGTTATCGTCGGACTCAGGCGCACGATGCGCCCGGCGTAGGCGCTCGCGTTGCCTTCGACCGTGACGCGCAGCGGTTGACCGGAACGGACGTTGGCGGCGTCGCGTTCGGGCACTTCAGCGCGGAAGCGCAAGGGATTGACGCGCACGACGACGGCGACGGGCGCGCCCGCGCCGAGGTACTCGCCGACGCTCGCGCGCTTCTCCTGCACGATGCCGTCAAAGGGCGCGACGACGGTCGTATCCGCGAGTTGCTGGCGCGCAAGTGCGAGTTCAGAGCGGCGTTGCGCGAGCACGGCCTGACGGTTGCGAATCTCCTCGACCGCATCCTGATAACGGCTCGCGGCCACCTTGTAGGCCGCGTTCGCCGTGTCGTACTCGGCGCGCGGCACCACACCCTGTTCGACGAGCGTGACGACGCGCGCAAGGTTCGTCCGCGCCTCCTCCATCACAGCGCGCGCCTGCATGACCGTGCCGGTCTTCTCCGGGTCAACGCGCTCGTCAGGGTCTTGCGGCGCAAGTCCGAGTCGTGCGCGCGCCGCCGCCAGCGCCGCTTCGGCCTGCTGGATGCGAAGCTGATAGTCCTGCTGTTCGACCTGTGCGACGACCTGACCGCGACGCACGACCGTGCCCAGATCAACGCCGACGACGCTCAAGCGCCCTGGCACTTTCACGCTCAACGTCGCCTGATCCTGCGCGGCCAGCGTGCCCGTCACGCTGACGCTCGTCCCGACGGGCATCTCGGCCA
>DASZCR010000380.1:0-7766 GCA_035942915.1 Pyrinomonadaceae bacterium
GCGTGAGACTAAGTTTTCACGCAAAGCCGCTGAAGGCGCAAAGGCACGTCTGCTTCACGTCTCTTTTGTCATGGCTCTCGTCACGCTGCTCACGGACTTTGGGACGGCCGACTACTTCGTCGGCGCGATGAAGGGCGCGATTCTCTCCGTCAACCCGGCCGCGCACGTCCTCGACCTCACGCACGAGATTCCGCCACACGACATCGAGGCCGGGGCCTTCACACTTTATGCGGCGGCAGAGCCTTTTCCGCAGGGGACGATTCACGTCGCCGTCGTTGACCCCGGCGTCGGCTCTGCGCGCCGTCCTCTCGCGGTCGTCACCGAACAGCATCTCTACGTCGGCCCCGACAACGGCCTCTTCGGCCACGTCTACGCCCACGCACACAGTTGCAAGGTCTTTCACCTGACGAACCGCGAGCACTTCCGGCGCAACGTCAGTGCGACCTTTCATGGCCGCGACGTGTTCGCGCCCGTCGCCGGTGCGCTCTCGCTCGGCATCCCTCCCGAAGTGCTCGGCGAACCCGTCTCCGATTACGTCACGCTCCCGCTGCGTGCGCCGTTCAGACGCGACCGCCGCACGCTCGAAGCCGCCCTCATCCACATCGACCGCTTCGGCAACTGCGTCACCAACATCACGCGGCGCGAACTCTCCGAAGCGGAGATTGCGGCGGGCGCGCGTCTGACGATAGCGGGGCGTGAAGTCAACAACTTTCGCCGCTTCTATGCGGAAGACAGCGCCACGCGCGGCCAGCTCTTCGCCATCTGGGGCAGCGCCGGATACCTCGAAATCTCCGCCTTTCAGGACTCTGCCGCCCGCCTCCTCAACGCACAACGCGGCGACACCGTTCTAGTGATGGGTGATAAGTGATAGGTGATAGGAAGTCTGTGATAAGTGATAGGTGATGGGTGATAGGAGAAAGGCTGTTTCTTATCACCTGTCACCTATCACCTATCACTCCTTCTTATCACTTGTCTCTCACTCACGAGGCTGCGTGGCCGCTTGTCACCCGTTGCTCCTGTTTGTTATCTTCGAGTCACACTATAAATAGAAGGATCGAGCATCATGGATAAACCGAAAGAGAACGCGGCGGCGACCGCCAAAAGTCCCGCCGGATTGGAAGGGGTTGTTGCGGCCAGCTCCTCAATCGGCGACGTTGATGGCATTAACGGCATTCTCATCTATCAGGGTTACAACATCCACGACTTGGCCGAGCACTCGACCTTCGAGGAGACGGTCTTCCTGCTCTGGCACGGCCGCCTGCCGCGTCGCGACGAACTCGACGCGCTGCGCCGCGACTTCGCTGCGAACCAGAGCGTTCCCGGCGAAGTCCTTGAGATGATGCGCCGCTTTCCCAGAGAGGCCGAGCCGATGGACGCGCTCAGGACGGCCGTCTCGGCGCTCGCCTTCTACGACCCGCAAGCGCGCGACCTCTCGCGCGAGGGCGCGCTGCGCACGGCGACCAAACTGACGGCGCAGTTTCCCGTCATCGTCGCCGCCATCGACCGCCTGCGTAACGGCAAAGAGCCGGTCGCGCCGAATCCCGAACTGAACCTCGCCTCGAACTTCCTCTACATGCTCAAGGGCGAGATGCCTTCGGAGCGCGAGGCGCGCATCTTCGACGTGGCGCTCATCCTGCACGCCGACCACGAACTGAACGCTTCTACTTTTACAGGTCGCGTCGTCGCAGGCACGCTCGCAGACATGTACGGCGCTATCACGGCGGCCATCGCCGCGCTCTCCGGCCCCTTGCACGGCGGCGCGAACACTAACGTGATGAAGATGCTGCTCGAAATCGGCAGCCCGGATAAAGCCGAAGCGTGGATGATGGAGGCGCTCGCGCAGAAGAAGAAGGTGATGGGCTTCGGTCACCGCGTCTATCGCACGGAAGACCCGCGCGCCGTCCACCTGCGCCGCTTCTCGCAGGAGATGGGCGAGGCACGCGGCGAGACGCGCTGGTTCGAGATACTCGAAAAGCTGCGCGAGGTGATGTTCAGGGAGAAGGGACTCTATCCGAACGTCGATTACTATTCCGGCTCGGCCTACTACCTGATGGGCATCCCGCTCGACCTCTTCACGCCCATCTTCGCCGTCAGCCGCATCAGCGGTTGGACTGGGCACATCCTCGAACAGTACGCCAACAACCGGCTCATCCGCCCGCGCGCCGAGTACACCGGCGCACGCGACCTCAAGTACGTGCCGATTGACCAACGCTAGACGAGGCGCACACTCGTCCACAGACAAAGACAGAGCCGGTCGGTTCGCTTCCACAGAAGTTGAACCGACCGGCTCTTTCAATTTTCGGAGCCGCGACCGGGCGGCGCACACTAGTTGCCCACGATGCCGTCGCCGCCGCAGTTGGTGCATCTTTCGCGGCAGGGCTTCGAGCTATCGTCGTAGCGGTTGCTGTAGGCGCAGGTGTCTATCTCGCCCGTGCCCTTGCACATCATGCACATGCGCGTGCTGCTCGACGAGGAGCCGATGCCGCCCGCGCCCATGCCCCCGCCCGGCGTGCCCGCACTTGGATTGAACTCGGCGTAACCCTTCTCTAGATACTCGGCATTGAGTTGCTCCAACTGCCGGTTGTAGCGATAGATGTCCTCAATGCTCCCGTGCTGCGCCGCCTCGACGCCCCGCCGCGCCGTCTCCATCCAACGCCGCTTCCAATCCTCGTAAGCCCGACGCCGCGCCTCGCGCGCGCTGTCGCCCGTCGAAGCGGAGGTTGAAGTGGACGCGCCGGACGAGGACGTGTCGGATGAAGAAGTATCGGACGAGGAAGTGTCTGAGGAGTTGTCGTCGGACGAGTTGGAGGTTGATGTGCGCGAGGAGTTATAGGAACTGTTGCGTGTGGAGTTGGCGGAGGCCGTGCCGGAGGAAGCGGACGAAGTCGCGTCGCTCTCCGTCGCGGTGCTCTCGTCCGAGGCCACGTCGGGCGGGTCTGAAGACGTGCAGCCGCCGAGCGTGAGAGAGGCGCAGAGTAGCAGGAGCAGCAGCAGGGAAGCCGTCAGACGCCCGTCGAGCGCCTCCTTCATCAATCTGCGGTGGGGCATCATGAAAAAAATCCTCCTCTGAGGGTGGGGTTCTGCGCGGCCGGATTCAGGGCGCAGGTTTTATGACACGCGCGCCGAGAAGTCAATAGTCTCGCGCACCTTCCGCGCCGGAAGCGAGCGTGCTCTCCCGGTCGGTCATCGCCTTCAACTCCTCGTCCGGCGAGACGAGGCGCGTGCGCAGCAGGAAGAGGGTCGAGACGATGAGTGCGACCGTGCAGGCCGTTCCGCCTTCGATGCCGTATGCGCCGCCTGTCAACCACGCCGGGCCGTTGTCTGTGGCGCGCATGATGGGCGCACGCGTCAGCGACGTGATGCCGCTGACGGGCAGGCCGAGCACGGGGCCAAGCGCCCAGTTCCAACCGAAGTGTACGCCGAGCGGAAACCACAGGCTGCGCGTCCGCGTGTAAGCGACCGCTAACCACACGCCCGCCAGCGCCGTGTTCAGAAAGGTGAAACCCTCGACCACATGTGGGTTGCTCAGGTGGACGGTCGCAAACAGCAGCGACGAAGGAATGACGGCCACCCAGACGGGCAGCGAGCGCAGCAAGGTCTGCAAAGGATAGCCGCGAAACGTCGCCTCTTCGGCCGCCGCGCCGACGATGAAGACAAGCCCGGAGAGCGCGAGCGTCCGCAGCACGGCAGGCCAGACGCCCGCCGCCGCGTAGCTGAAACTGTAGCCGCCCGCGACGAGGACGAGCGCGACGGCCAGCGCCAGCGAGAGCGCCCCGATGCTGATGCCGATGCCTGCGTCTCGCAGCCACCCTCGATGCAGCGTCCAACCGAGAGCGCGCGGCGGCAAGTCTTCGAGCAGTCTGTTGAGCGCCCAACCGATAAGCGTCGCCGGAATCAGAAAGAGCAAGACGCGCTCTGTGATGATGATGGCGCTGCCCCTGTAGAGCGAAGCGACAAAGGGCATGCCCGCTATCAGCATCCGCGCGGCGCGATAGACCGAGAGCAGGATGACGAAGACCGTCAGGAACGTCAGGACGAAGGCCGTCAGACGCCAACCGCTACGCAGGCGTCCGGCACTGTTGAAGAAGAGGTCGAAGCGTGGTCTGTGTCCGGGGGCAGGAGATTCCATCAGCTATCCTTAACAGAGGGTCGGCGTGTGCCGGAAGCCACACTATAGCTCATTTGCAGTTCGTCGTCTGTGCGCCTCGTCGTGAAACCGTTTGGCAGTTCTCACGCATATGCGCCGTCGCGCCGACGCGTGCTAAACTTCGCGCACGAGTCTTATGAGCGAACAGAGCGGCGAAACGGAGACGGGAGCGGCGACGGGCGGCGCGCCGCGCAAACGAAGTGCGACGTGGTTTCTCGGCGGGCTTGTCCTCGTGCTGCTCTCGGCGCTCGTCATCCTACAGGTCTACGGCCTGTGGGAGATTTTCACGCCCGACACGGCCAGCGATACGCTGCTCATCTACGGTCTCTCCTCGCTCAACTTCGTCGCCTTCTTCATCTTCAGCTTCATCTTCGTCCGCAATCTCCTCAAACTCAGGCGCGAGCGGCGCGCACGCGTCTTAGGGTCGAAAATCAGGACGCGTCTGGTCGTCTATTTCATCGCCGTCAGCCTGCTGCCGATAACGGCGATGGCGCTCTTCTCCTTCATCTTCCTCAATCGCTCGCTCGAAAAATGGTTCGGCCGTTTGCCGGAAGAGGCCGTCCGCGACGCGCGCGTCGCACAACGCGAGGACGCGCGCCAACAGGAGCAACACCTGCTCGCGCAGGCACGCGTCGTCGCCGCACAACTCGACGGCACGGACGACGCCGGAGCAAGCCTCTCAACCTTCGTCGAGCGCGGAGGCTTCGCCGGACTCGCGCTCGTTGCGCCCGACGGCGCGATGCTGGCGCGCTCTGCCGCCCCGGCCTTTACTGCCCGCGCGCAAGAGTTGGACGAAGCCTTTCGGCGCGCCGCCGCGCTGCCTGCGGATGCGGGTCAGTACGAAGAACACCTGACCGTTGCAGCCGCGCCGCTCGCCGACGGACGAAGGCTCTTGGCCGCGCGCGCCAGCGATTCGCAGGAGAGCCTCTCGCGCATCGTCGCCGGGGCGGACACCTTCGAGCAACTTCGTCAACAGCAACGCAAGGTGCGCCTGCTCGGTCTCTCCACGCTCGGCCTCATCACACTCCTCTTAGTCTTCGCCGCGACGTGGACGGCCATCCATCTCGCACGCGGCATCAGCACGCCGATTCGCGCGCTCGCAGAGGCGGCCGACCTCGTCGCTGGCGGAGACCTCGCGCATCGCGTGACCACTATCGCCGACGACGAACTCGCGCTGCTCGCCGCCTCCTTCAATCAGATGACGGCGCAACTGGCCGAGAATCGTCGCCACATCGAGGCGGGCGCGGCCGAGTTGCGCGAGAAGAACATCGCGCTCGCCGAACGTCGGGACTACATCGAGACGGTGCTCGAATCGCTCTCGACCGGCGTCGTCTCTCTGGACGAATCGAACCGCGTCACGACCATCAACGCGGCGGCCGTCTCGATGCTTCACCTCGACGGTGCGCCGCCGCCGGGCGCGCCGCTCGCAGAGCTTCTCAGCGCCGAAGACAAGGCGGCGCTCGACCGCGTGCTGCTGCGCGCGCGTCTGCGCGGACGCGCCACAGTGCAGACGGAACTGGCGCGCGGCGCGTCAGCCGATGCGGGCGCGAACGGTGGAAGCGGCGGCGTCATCCCCGTCGCTTTGACGGCGACGGCTCTCAGCCCGCGTACGGGCGAGCGCGGGCGCGGCGTCGTGCTCGTGATGGAGGACTTGTCCGAGTTGTTGACGGCGCAGCGCGCGGCGGCGTGGAGCGAGGTGGCGCGTCGCATGGCGCACGAAATCAAGAACCCTCTGACGCCCATCCAACTCTCGGCCGAACGCATCGCGCGCAACTTCCTGCGCGCGCCCGAAGGCGGCAACGGCACGAGCGAAAGCCCCGAAGCTCGACGCGAACGCGTCACGCGCGTCGTCGAAGATTGCACGGCGACCATCAGCCGCGAGGTCGCCGGACTCAAAGCGATGGTGGACGAGTTCTCGCGTTTCGCGCGTCTGCCGCACGCGCGGCTCGAAGCGGCCGACCTAAACGAGGTCGTGCGACAGGCCCTCGCGCTCTACGAAGACCGGCTCGAAGAGATTCGCATGGACGTGCGGCTCGCCCACGCGCTGCCTCCGGCCATGCTCGACATCGAACAGATTCGACGCGTCTTCGTCAACCTCCTCGATAACGCCATCGAGGCGCTCGCCGAAGTGGACGGCGAGCGGCGCATCACGGTCGCCACCGGACACGACCCGGCGCGCGGCCTCCTGCTCGCCGAAGTCACCGACACCGGTCACGGCATCGCGCGCACGGACTTCGCGCGCCTCTTTCAGCCCTATTTCACGACGCGCGGGCGCGGCACAGGCCTCGGCCTCGCCATCGTCCAGCGCATCCTGAGCGACCACAGCGGGCGCGTCCGCGCCGAGTCGAACCGCCCGCGCGGCGCAAGAATGATTATCGAGCTGCCCGTCGCCGAAGACACACGCGACGGCAGTAATCAGTGATAGGTGATAGGACAAGAGTGATAGGTGATAGGTGATAGGAGAAGACAGGTTTTTCTCTTATCACCCATCACCCATCACCTATCACCTATCATCTATCGCCCGGCCATTTATGTCAGACTCAATACTCATCGTTGATGACGAGCGCGGGATACGTGAGACGTTGCGCGCCGTTTTGGAGGACGAAGGATTTACGGCCGAGGCGGTCGCATCGGGCGAGGAGTGTCTCAAGGCGGTCGAGCGTCGGGCTTACGGTTGCGTGCTGCTCGACGTGTGGCTGCCCGGCATTGACGGGCTGGAGACGCTGACGCGCCTGCGCGAGCGCGGCGCAGATTCGGCCGTCGTGATGATTTCCGGTCACGGCACTATCGAGACGGCCGTGCGCGCCACCAAACTCGGCGCGTTCGACTTCATCGAAAAGCCGCTCTCCATCGAGAAGACCGTCCTCACCGTGCGCAACGCTCTGCGCCAGCGAGAACTCGAACGCGTCAACGCCGCGCTCTCCGAAGAACTGCGCGACGAGAGCCTGCTTATCGGCGAGTCGGTCGCCATGCGTGCGCTGCGCAAGCAGATTGAAATCGTCGCGCCGACCGACGGGCGCGTGCTCGTCTACGGCGAATCAGGCACGGGCAAGGAGTTGGTCGCGCGTTCGATACACGCGCAGTCGCGTCGCTCCGGCGCGCCCTTCGTCGAACTCAACTGCGCGGCGATACCCGAAGAGTTGATTGAGTCGGAACTGTTCGGCCACGTGCGCGGAGCCTTCACGGGCGCGACCTCCGCCAAGCGCGGCAAGTTCGAGTTGGCCGACGGCGCGACGCTCTTTCTCGACGAGGTGGGCGACATGAGCGCGCGCGTGCAGGCCAAAGTCCTGCGCGTCCTCGAAGAGCAGCGTTTCGAGCCGGTCGGGAGCACGACCTCCATGCGCGTCGATGTGCGCGTGATAGCTGCGACCAACAAGCGGCTCGACGCCGAAATCGAACGCGGCAACTTCCGCGCAGACCTCTTCTACCGTCTCAACGTGATTCCCTTTGAACTGCCCCCCTTGCGCGAGCGACCCGAAGACGTGCCGCTCCTCGTCGAACACTTCAACCGGAAATTTTCCGCCGCCAACAAGAAGCGACCGAAGCGTTTCGAGCCGGACGCCGTCGAGGCCATGCGCAACTACGCCTGGCCGGGCAACGTGCGCGAGCTACGCAACAC